>NZ_CP162490.1:222500-532500 GCF_041245805.1 Xanthomonas sp. DAR 34887 | reverse complement strand
ACATCGGCTCATCTATCCGCGCGAAGCCCGAAGGTCCTCCGCTTTCACCCTAAGGTCGTATGCGGTATTAGCGTAAGTTTCCCTACGTTATCCCCCACGAAAAGGTAGATTCCGATGTATTCCTCACCCGTCCGCCACTCGCCACCCATGGTATTGCTACCACTGTGCTGCCGTTCGACTTGCATGTGTTAGGCCTGCCGCCAGCGTTCACTCTGAGCCAGGATCAAACTCTTCACTTAAAATTACAGACCCGAAGGTCAATACTTTGATATGCAGAGTTCAAACCAAGCTTACGTATCGCTTGCTTAGCAATTGATTTGTTGCTCTTGATTCGAACGTCTGCAAGATGGACATACTTCCACCTGCAGGCGCCCTCACAAGTTACCTGCGCACACTGTCAAAGAACTTCGGGGCCGGCCTCAGCGCCTTTCCCTTTTCACTTGCGACGTTTCCGTCGTAGCGAGCCGCCCATTATAGCGGACTTTTTCTTTCCGTCAACACCTCATTTCGAGGCGGTTGACGCCGGCTCCACTTCAACCCCGAAGGCTTTCCGCTGAACCGAGCCGCCCATCATAGCGGCTTTTTTGTTGCCGTCAATACCTTTTTGAGGAGGTTTTTGACAACCCCGCCGCGTTGCTGTTGCGTTGCCGCAAGGCGTTGCGTCGGGGGAGGGAAAGTATGGCCGCAAACCCGTCGCTTGGGAAGGGGGTGTGAAAGATTTTTTCACTGCGCCGTCGCACCACATGCCAATGCGATACGCATCACCAGTAAGCACGCAGCTCGCAGCCCAGGCTCTATTACTTAGACCATCAGCACCAACGATGGCGGCACCTGGCCGCCATCGGGCTCAGCCCGAGACCAGACGTACGCGCGCAAAGGTGCGCTTGCCCACCTGCAACACGCCTTCGAATCCGGGCATCAAGCTGTGCTGCGGGTCTTCCACCACCTCGCCCTCCACCCTTACCGCACGCTCCTTGAGCTTGCGGCTGGCTTCGGAATTGCTGGCGGTCAGCCCGGCCGCGGTCAGCAGTGCGGCGATGCGCAGACCTTCGGCCGGCACCGCCACGTCCTGCAGCGGCAATGCGCTGGTGTCGCCCTGCCCGGTCACCACCGCATGCCAGCCGACGATGGCCTGCTCGGCGGCCGCGGCGTCGTGGAAGCGCGCAGTCAGCTCGCGGGCCAGACGCAGCTTCACTTCGCGCGGATGCAATGCGCCGGCCTGCACCTGCCGCTTCAGTTCCTGCGCCTCGTTCAGGCTGATATCGAAGGACAGCAGCTCGATCCAGCGCCACATCAGTTCGTCGCCGATCTTCATGGTCTTGGTGACGATGTCGATCGCCGGCTCGCTGATGCCGATGTAGTTGCCCAGCGACTTGGACATCTTGTTGACCCCGTCCAGGCCCTCCAGCAGCGGCATGGTCAGCACGATCTGCGCCGCCTGCCCGTAATGCTCCTGCAGGCCACGTCCCATCAATAGATTGAACTTCTGATCGGTGCCGCCCAGTTCGACATCGGCCTTCAAGGCCACCGAATCGTAGCCCTGCACCAGCGGATACAGGAACTCGTGGATGGCGATGGACTGCTGCGCGGCATAGCGCTTGGCGAAGTCGTCGCGCTCGAGCATGCGCGCCACCGTGTGCTGGCCGGCCAAGCGGATCATGTCGGCCGCGCTCATCTGCCCGAACCACTCCGAATTGAAGCGCACTTCGGTGCGCTCGCGGTCCAGCACCTTGAACACCTGCTCTTCATAGGTACGCGCGTTGGCGAGCACGTCCTCGCGGGTCAGCGGCTTGCGGGTGACGTTCTTGCCGGTGGGGTCGCCGATCATGCCGGTGAAGTCGCCGATCAGGAATATCACCTGGTGGCCCAGCTGCTGGAACTGACGCATCTTGTTCAGCAACACGGTATGGCCGATGTGCAGGTCGGGCGCGGTCGGGTCGAAGCCGGCTTTCACGCGCAACGGGCGACCGCTGCGCAGCCGCGCTTCCAGCTCTTCGCGCTTGAGGATTTCGTCGGCACCGCGGCCGATCAGGGCAAGAGACTCTTCAATCGTGGACAAAACGGAACTCCGACGGGTTGCCGCCAGGCAACATGAATGACGTTAAGTGCGAGTTAACTGCGCGTCCGACGAAAACCTGAGCCGGTTCAATGGTTTGACGCGCTGTTGATCGATGTTTATGGTAGCCGAGTTTTGAGCTCGCGCTTCGGGCTCATGAGGAAGCCTTGATGCAGAACAGCGAAACCGAACAGGAACGCGCGCGCAAGCAGCGCTTCCAGCAACGTCTCCATGTGCTTCACGACACCGCACTGCATCGACAGCTGACGCAGCATCTCCCCGCCGGCCGCTGGACGCGCCGCCACTGGATCCACGCCAGCCTGTTCGCCACCATCGGCGCGCTGGTGGCCACGATCGTGCCCGGCTTCTCCAATGCGATCGATGTGCCGCTGCAGACCACGCACGCGACCCTGGCGCTGCCGTTGCCGCCGATCTCGCTGGCCCAGCAGCAGGGCGTGGCCGGCGACAGCTGGCAGGTGGTGCGGATCCAGCCCGGGCAGACCCTGGGCGCGGTGTTCGAACAGCTCGACATCCCGGCCACGGTGATGCATCAGGTCCTGGATCACCCGGGCACGCGCGAGGCGCTGACCAAGCTGCGCCCCGGCGCCGAGATCGGCTTCGACCTGCCGGTGGCCGGCAGCCTGCGCGGCATCCGCTTCGACCGCGACGCCACCCACCGCGTGGAACTGTCGCTGCTCGGCGACGACATCCGCGAGAAGGTGACCGAGCGCGAGACCAGCACCCGCACCGCGGTCATCAGCGGCGAAATCAGCAGCTCGCTGTACGTGGCCGCGCGCAAGGCCGGGCTGTCGCCGTCGGCGATCGCGACGATGACCGACGAGATCTTCAAGTACGACATCGACTTCGACAAGGACCTGCAGCCGGGCGACCGCTTCAGCGTGGTGATGGACGAGACCTGGCGCGAAGGCGAGCGCATCGACACCAGCAAGATCCTGGCGGCGACCTTCACCACCCGCGGCAAGACCTACAGCGGCTTCCGCTTCGAGCGCGACGGCAAGCCGGCCGAGTACTTCGACGTCACCGGGCGGCCGCTGAAGAAGAGCTTCATCCGCATGCCGGTGTCCTACAGCCGCATCAGCTCGACCTTCGGCGCGCGCAAGCATCCGGTGCTGGGCACCATGCGCATGCACAAGGGTATCGACTACGCGGCGCCGTCGGGCACGCCGATCATGGCCGCCGGCGATGCGCGGGTGCAGTTCGTCGGTACCCAGCGCGGCTACGGCAACGTGGTGATCCTGGACCACGGCAAGGGCTACAGCACGCTGTACGGGCACATGTCGCGCTTCGGCGGGATCAAGGCCGGCCAGCGCATCAACCAGGGCACGGTGATCGGCTTCGTCGGCATGACCGGCATGGCCACCGGCCCGCACCTGCACTACGAATTCCGCGTGGACGGCGTGCAGCGCAATCCGGCCTCGGTGACGATGCCGCCGCCGACGCCGCTGGCGGGTACCGAGCTGGCCGCGTTCCGTGCGCAGACCTCGCCCGCGCTGGCGCGCATCCAGCGCGTGGAGAAGCTGATCTACGCCGATGCCGCACCGGCGAAGGGCGATGCTCCGGCGAAGAAGAAGAAGGCTGTCGCTTCGGCCAGGTCGGCGCAGTCCAGCGACGCCGGCTGAGCCGCGTACCGGTCCCGCCATGGCGGCGCGGATTGACGCGCCGCCGCACCTCGCCCACGCTGCGACGCTGACGCTGCCTGGTGCCTTGCAATGCCCAATCCGATCGCACGCGATGACGCGGCCCTGTTTCTCGGCCTAATGTCCGGCACCAGCGCCGATGGCATCGATGCCGCGCTGGTGCGCTTCGCCGCCGATGGCCAGGCGCAGCTGCGCCTGGGCCGGACCTATGCCTGGGCGCCGCAGCAGCGCGAGGCGCTGATCGCACTGGGCGAAGGCGGCGACATCGATTCCCTGGACACGCTGGGCCGGCTCGATGCGGAAGTGGCGATCGCCTTCGCCGAGGCCGCGCTGCGCCTGCTCGAGGACGCCGGTGTCGTGCCCGCCGAGGTCCGCGCGATCGGCTCGCACGGGCAGACCGTGCGCCACCGGCCGCTGGCCGAGCCCGCCTTCACCTGGCAACTGGGCGACGGCAACCGCATCGCCGAGCTGACCGGCATCGCCACGGTATGCGATTTCCGCCGCCGCGACGTTGCCGCCGGCGGCCATGGCGCGCCGCTGATGCCGGCCTTCCACGCGGCGATGCTGGGCGCGGCGCACGAGGACCGCGCGGTGCTGAACCTGGGCGGGATCGGCAACCTGACATTGCTGCCGGCGCACGGCAGCGTGCGCGGGTTCGACACCGGCCCGGCCAATGCGCTGCTCGATGCCTGGTGCCAGCGCCATCTGGGCCAGCCCTACGATGCCGGCGGCGCCTTCGCCGCCAGCGGCCAGGTCGACGACGGCCTGCTGCAGCGCCTGCTGGCCGATCCCTGGTTCGCGCTGGCCCCGCCCAAGAGCACCGGGCGCGAGCACTTCCACCTGCGCTGGGTGGACGCGTTGCTGGAGCCGGCCGCGCATCCGGCCGCGGCGGTGCAGGCGACCTTGCTGGAACTGACCGCGGCCACCGTCGCCGATGCGCTGCTGGCGCAGCAGCCGGCCACGCGACAACTGGTGGTGTGCGGCGGCGGCGTACACAACCCGCTGCTGCTGGCGCGGCTGCAGGCGCGCCTGCCGGGCGTACAGGTGCTGTCGACCCAGGCGTGCGGCCTGGATCCGGACTACGTGGAAGCGATGGGCTTCGCCTGGCTGGCACGGCAGACGCTGGCCGGCTTGCCCGGCAATATGCCTTCGGTCAGCGGCGCACGCGGACCGCGCATCCTGGGCGCGATCCACCTGGCCTGACGGCGGCGGCAAGGCTCAGCGCCACGGGCGCCGGTGCGTGGCTCAGAAGCCGGCGCCGGCGGGCAGTTCGCGCAGCGCGGCGATCGCTTCGGACAGGGCATCCACTTCCGGATTCTCGAAGCCGCTGCGTACCTCGTGCTCGCTGGCGAACAGGCCCTGCTCGATCAGGTTGAGCACGGTCTGGTGCTGGGTCCAGCCGCGGGCCACGCCGATGCGGCGGATCCGGTCGACCAGGATGGGGTCGATGTCGCGCAACAGCAGATCGGTCATGCGCACTCCCGAGCGGACGGCGGCGCACCCCATGCGCCGCCCTGCATCATCCGCAAGTCCGGGCGGGCTTTCAATCCGCCGGCGGCGCGGCGGGCGCCGATTGTTCACGGATCCGCGGCCACAGCCAGGCCAGCAGCAGCAGGGTCGGGATCACCGTGAACGCGCTGAGCACGAAGAAGGTGCTGTAGGAGGTAGCCTCGACGATGTAACCCGAGGCGCCGCCGACGAACTTGCCCGGCAGGTTGGCCAGCGACACCAGCAGCGCGTACTGGGTGGCGGTGAAGTTGCGGTCGGTCAGCGACGACATGAAGGCGACCAGCACGGTGCCGGCGAAGCCCTGGAACAGGTTGTCGGCGCTGAGCGCGGCGTAGAACGACCAGATCTGCCCGGGATGCTGGGCCATCAACAGGAACGCCAGGTTCGACAGCGCCACGCCCAGCGCGGCGACGAACAGCATGCGCCGGAAGCCGAACGCCGCCACCGCCAGGCCGCCAGCGAAGGCGCCGGCGATGCCCATCCACACGCCAAACAATTTGGAGACCGTGGCGATGTCGGCCTTGCTGAAGCCCGAATCCAGGTAGAACGGCCCGGACATCACCCCGATCACCTGGTCGGGGAACTTGAACAGGCCCACGAACAGCAACAGCCCCAGCCCCAACGCCAGGCCATTGCTGGTGAAGAAGCTAGAGATCGGCTGCCAGAACGCGCCGACCACGTCGATCTTGCGCACCACCGTGGCCACCGGCACTTCCGGTTCGCGGCACAGCAAGGTGGTGGCGATCGGCAGCAGCATCAGCCCGGCCATCACCAGATAGGCCAGGGTCCAGTCGCCGAACTGGGCCAGGTACAGCGCGCCAGCGCCAGACAGGATCAGGCCGATGCGGTAGCCGAAGGTGTAGGTCGCGGCGAGCGCGGCCTGGGCCGCCGCCGGGGCGATCTCGATCCGGTACGCATCGACCACCGAATCCTGGGTGGCGCCGGCGAAGGAGGCGATCAGCACCCACAGCACCAGGCCGCCGATGCTCAGCTCCGGGCGCATCAGCGCCAGCGCGACCAGGCCGATCGCGACCCCCAACTGCGCCACCAACAGCCACGAGCGGCGCCGGCCCAGAAACGCGACCAGCGGGAACGGATAGCGGTCCAGCAGCGGCGCCCACAGGAACTTGAGCAGGTAGAAGAAGCTGGCCAGACTGATCAAGCCGATGCTGCCCAAGTCCAGGCCGACGTCGCGCAGGCGCGTGGACAGGGTCTGCGAGGCGATCAGCAGGAACGGCAGGCCGCTACCGAAGCCCAGCAGCGCCATCGTCGCCGCCGACGGCGTGGCGAAGGCGCGCTTGATCCCGGCCCAGCCCTTGTAGGACACCGGCGCCGCGGAAGCACCACCGCTCATTCGCGGTAGTCCACCGTGAACGGCGCATGGTCGGAGAAGCGCTGCGCGGTGTAGATCGCGCAGCCCTGCAGGCGTTCGCGCAGCGACGGGGTGACGAACTGGTAGTCGATGCGCCAACCCACGTCGTTGGCGCGCGCCGCGCCGCGATTGCTCCACCAGGTGTAGTCCTGGCCATCGGGGTGCAGCGCGCGGTAGGCGTCGACCCAGCCGCGGCCGCTGGCCGGGTCTGCCTCCTCGGCGCGGTCGGCGCACAGGCCGTTGAGCCAGTCGCGCTCGACCGGCAGGCAGCCGGAATTCTTCTGGTTGGACTTCCAGTTCTTGATGTCCAGCGCCGAGCGCACGATGTTCCAGTCGCCGCACAGCACGTAGTCGCGGCCGCTGTGCAGCCATTCCACCAGGATCGGCCGCAGCCAGTCCATGACCTGGAACTTGTAGCCCTGGCGCAGTTCGCCCGACGAGCCGGAGGGAATGTAGAACGAGACCACGCTCAGGTTGCCGAAGCGCGCTTCCAGGTAGCGACCCTCCTCGTCGAATTCGGGCCAGCCGAGCGCGGTACGCACCTCGTCCGGCTCGCGTTTGCTGTAGATGGCCACGCCGCTGTAGCCCTTCTTGGTGCTGGCATCGCGGAACCAGGCGCGGTAGCCGTCCGGCAGGAACGCCGGCCCGGCCAGCTGATGCTCCTGCGCCTTGGTTTCCTGCACGCACAGCACATCGGCGTGCTGGCTGGAAAACCATTCGAAGAAGCCCTTGGTGGCGGCCGAACGCAGGCCGTTGGCGTTGAAGCTGATGATGCGCATGGATGGAGAGCCGGGATTCGGGATAGGGGGATTGGGGATTCGTGAAAGCGTACCCCATGCGTGGACGCTGCATGGCCGCGACCAGCTATGCTTTCACAAATCCCGTCATCCCCAATCCCGAATCCCGGCATCCCAATGACCGACTACCGGCACCGTTTCCTGCAATTGGCCCTGGATGCGCAGGCGCTGCGCTTCGGCGAGTTCACGCTGAAGTCCGGGCGCATCAGCCCCTATTTCTTCAATGCCGGTCGCTTCGATTCCGGGAGCACGGTGGCGCGCCTGGCGGCGTGCTACGCCGACGCGGCCGACGCCGCCGGTCTCGACTTCGACCTGCTGTTCGGCCCGGCCTACAAGGGTATCCCGCTGGCGACCGCGCTGGCCTGCGAGTACGCGCAGCGCGACCGCGACCTGCCGCTGGCGTTCAACCGCAAGGAAGCCAAGACCCATGGCGAAGGCGGCAGCCTGATCGGCGCGCCGCTGGCCGGGCGCCGGGTGCTGATCGTGGACGACGTGATCACCGCCGGCACCGCGATCCGCGAGGCGCTGGCAATCATCCGCGAGGCCGGCGGCATCCCGGCGGCGATCCTGGTCGCGCTGGACCGCCAGGAGATCGCCGGCGAGCACGACCGGCGCTCGGCGGCGCAAGCGGTGGCGGCGGAAGCGGGGGTTCCTGTGGTGTCGGTCGCGCATCTGGGCGATCTGCTTGCATTCATCGATGGAAACGCCGACCTTGTCGGCTTCCGCGAACCGCTGCTGGCCTACCGGGCACGCTACGGCTGCGATCCGTCAGGCTGACAGCAGGGGGCTGCCATGATGCCGATCCAACCACCATGGGCCCGGGCCGCGTTGCCGGTCCTGCTCGCGCTGATTGCGTTGCCGACCGCGGCGCAGCCGGCGCCATCCAAGAAGCTGTACTGCTGGAATCAGGGCGGGCAGCGGATGTGCAGCGATGCGCTGCCGCCGGAAGCGGTGAACCAGGCGCGCGACGAATTCAACGCCAAGAGCGGGATGCGCAGCGGCGCGGTCGGCCGCGCGCTGAATGCCGAGGAGCGCGCCGCGGCCGCCGCCGATGCCGCCCAGCAGCGCGCCGACCAGGCGGCGCTGGAGACGCGCAAGCGCACCGACCAGGCGATGCTGCTGTCGTTCCAGAGCGAAGAGGAATTGCGCCGGGTGTTCTCCGAGCGCATCGGCATCGTCGACAACAACATCAACACCGCCCGCTACAACGTCAACAGCCTGCGCGAAGGCCTGGTCGGCCTGCTGGCCAACGCCGGCGCGCGCGAACTGGCCGGACAGAAGGTGGCCGGCAAGATCGCCGAGGACGTGCAGCAGCGGCATCGCGCGCTGCTGTGGCAGCTGCGCATGCAGAAGAACTTCGAACAGCAGCGGCTCGGCCTGAACCAGGAAATCGACGACACGCTGCAACGCTACCGTGCGGCGAAGCGGCCCGCGACCGGAACCGCGCCGGCTGCGACGACGAATAGCGGTTAAACGCGACGCGCGCCGGCGGCGGCAACTAGGTCGCCGCGGGAGCGATGTCGGGACTGAAGTCCCTTCCACGTGCACCCAGCGGGTAGGCCGCGAGTCTCTTGTGCGAGCGACTTCAGTCGCGACGAACGAAGCCTGGATGCCCTGCGGTTTCGGATGCTGTCGGGACTGAAGTCCCTCCCACAGTGAACCCAGCGAGTAGGCCGCGAGTCCCTTGTGGGAGCGACTTCAGTCGCGACGAACGAAGCCTGGATGCCCTGCGGTTTCGGATACTGCCGGGACTGAAATCCCTCCACAGTGCACCCAGCAAGTAGGCCGCGCGTCCTTGTGCGAGCGACTTCAGTCGCGACGAACGAAGCCCGGATGCCCTGCGGTTTCGGATGCTGTCGGGACTGAAGTCCCTCCCACAGTGCACCCAGCAAGTAGGCCGCGAGTCCCTTGTGGGAGCGACTTCAGTCGCGACGAACGAAGCCTGGATGCCCTGCGGTTTCGGATGCTGTCGGGACTGAAGTCCCTCCCACAGTGCACCCAGCGAGTAGGCCGCGAGTCCCTTGTGGGAGCGACTTCAGGGCACCTCCAATAACTCCATTCCGAAGCTGCACGCTGCGTGTGTCGATGGCGTGTTCCTTTTTTCTGTCGCGGCTGAAGCCGCTCCTACACATGCGCGCCTTGCTCTTGTAGGAGCGGCTTCAGCCGCGACAGGAGGACGAAGCGGCCGTGATGCCAAGGCGCCATGAAAAACGCGGCCGCAACGCCACCGTCTACCGCCAATGTGCCTTTGCCACTTCATGGCATCTGGAACGTATCGATTCCATGGCATCTCGAACGTCTCTATGCCGGAACCTGCAGGCCGGGCGTGTCGGCGTCTCGCAAGTGCATCGACCTGCTTTCGGGGTTATCAGAAGTGCCCTTCGGTCGCGAAGAGCGCAGCACGGAACCGCCGCGCGCTCGGCAACGCTGCCGGGGACCGACGCCGCTCCGCAAGCATCCGCATGCCGGCGGCGCTACGCCGCCTCGCCCGGCGCGCCGCCGGACGCACACGGCATACGCCTTAGAACCCCATCGCCAGCGACGGCAGCAGCGCCTGCAGCTGGCCGCGGAACAGGTCCTTGATCCGCTCCAGCGCGGCACTGCTGTCGGCCTCGAAGCGCAGCACCAGCACCGGCGTGGTGTTGGACGCGCGCACCAGGCCCCAGCCATCGGCGAAGTCCGCGCGCAGGCCATCGATGGTGAGCAGCCGCCCGCCGGCGAATGCCGAGCCTTCCTGCTGCGCGGCCGCGACCAGCTGCGCGACCAGCGCATGCGCGTCCTGCCCGTCGGCCAGCGGCAGCTTGATCTCCGGCGTGGACACGCTGTCGGGCAGCTCGGCCAGCACCTCGGACGGGCTCTCCTCGCGCTGCGCCAGGATCTCCAGCAGCCGCGCCGCCGCGTACAGGCCGTCGTCGAAACCGTACCAACGCTCCTTGAAGAAGAAGTGGCCGCTCATCTCGCCGGCCAGTTCGGCGTCGGTCTCGCGCATCTTCGCCTTGATCAGCGAATGCCCGGTCTTCCACACCATCGGGCTGCCGCCATTGCGCAGCACGTAGTCCGACAGCTTGCCGGTGCACTTGACGTCATAGATCACCAGCGCGCCGGGATTGCGCTGCAGCACGTCGGCGGCGAACAGCATCAGCAGGCGGTCGGGATAGATCACCGCGCCTTCCTTGGTGACCACGCCGAGCCGGTCGGCATCGCCGTCGAAGGCGATGCCCAGGTCGGCATCGAAGCGCTTCACGGTCTGGATCAGGTCTTCCAGGTTGTGCGGCTCGCTGGGATCGGGGTGATGGTTGGGGAAGGTGCCGTCGACGTCGCAATACAGCGGGATGACCTCCGCGCCGATCGCCTCCAGCAACCGCGGCGCCAGTTCGCCGCCCACGCCGTTGCCGGCATCGGCCACCACCTTGAGCGGGCGATCCAGCTGCACGTCGTCGGCGATGCGCTGGATGTAGTCGTCGCCGACGTCGCGCTGCTCCAGCCGCCCCGGTTCGGCCGCGGTCGGCAGGCGGCCTTCGCTGATCCGCGCGTACAGGTCGGTGATCGCCGCGCCGGACAGCGTCTCGCCGCCGACCACGATCTTGAAACCGTTGTAGTCCGGCGGGTTGTGGCTGCCGGTCACCGCCACACAGCTGCCGGCGCGCAGGTGGAAGCTGGCGAAATACACCACCGGGGTCGGCGCCAGGCCGATGTCGGTGACATGGCAGCCGGCGCGGCGCAGGCCCTCGATCAGCGCCGCCGACAGTTCCGGGCCGGACAGGCGGCCGTCGCGGCCGACCACCACCTCGTTCAAGCCCTGCTCCTGCATCACCGCGCCGATCGCCTGGCCGATCAAGGCGGCGACCTGCGGGCTGAGGTCGCGGCCGACCACGCCGCGGATGTCGTAGGCGCGGAAGATCGCGGCCGGCACGGTCAGTGCGGGAACCACCTTGGCCGGCGCCGTCTCGCCCTCCGGCAATGGCGGCGGCGGTGGCGGTTCCCGATGCTGCAGGCTCTGCCGCAGGGTGGGTTCCTGCTCGGTCGCCGCGGCGGCGGCCTTGGCGCGGCGCGGCTGCGGCAGGCGGCCACGCGCGGCCAGCAGCACCGCCAGCGCCAAAAAGCCGAGCAGGCCGGCGACGATCAGGCATGGCAGCGCGTCCAGGCCGAGCGGGCCGATCTCGGCGTCGGGCAAGGCCGCGACCACCCGCAGCCCGGTCGTGCCGACCGGCCGCGACAATGCATCGCCATGGTCGGCCAGGCCTGCATCGCCGGCGCCGATCACGTCGTAGCTGCCCTGGCGCAGCGCCAGATAGCCGCTGGCCGGGACCGCGGCCTGCGCCACCGGCGCGGTCAGCACGCGCAGCGGCAGGCGCAGATAGGCCACGCCGGCGCCCGTGTCCAGGGTCACCGGGGCGGCCAAGCCCAAGCGCGCCCCGCCGCCATCGCGCACCACCGCGCTGGCGACCGCGTTGGTCAGCAACGCCTTTTCCAGCAGCGCCAGGCGGCCATAGCCGAAGCCGCCCGCATCGGCGTAGCCGGCATTCAGATCGCCCGGCAGCACCAGGGCGTCTTCCGCATCCTTCCAGCCCTCGCGCACCGCTTGCGCGGCCGTCGTCGCGTCGCCGCGCGCCAGGGCGGCCTGCACCGCGGGTTGCTGCAGTTGCGCGACGAAGCGCTTGGCGACCGCCGCCAGCGCCTGCGAGGTCTGCGCCACCGCGGCGTCGCGCGCCTGCTGCAGCGCCGTGGCGCTCTGTTCATGGCGCCATTGCTGCGCGCCGCTCCAGCCGAACCAGCCGGCCAGTGCGGCCAGCAGCAGCGCCAGCAGCGGCGCCGCCTTGCGCAAACCCTCCGGCGCCGGCGGCCGTTGTGTTGCCTCGCTCATGCAGACGATCCCCTGTCAGCGCACTCCGGTATGGCCGAATCCACCCGTTCCCCTGGCGCTGTCGGCGAAAGTATCCACCACCTGCAGGGCAACGCGCACGACCGGCATCACCACCAGCTGCGCGATGCGGTCGCCGGGGGCGACCGTGAACGGCTCGCGGCCCCGGTTCCAGACGCTGATCAGCAGCGGGCCCTGGTAGTCGGCATCGATCAGGCCGGTGCCGTTGCCGAGCACGATGCCGTGGCGATGGCCCAGCCCGGAGCGCGGCAAGACCACCGCGCACAGCTGCGGATCGGCGATGTAGATGGACAGCCCGCTGGGAATCAGCGCGGTATCGCCCGGCGCCAGGGTCAGCGGCGCCTCGGTGGCCGCGCGCAGATCGAGCCCGGCGCTGGCTTCGGTGGCGTAGTCCGGCAGCGGCCAGCTGTCGCCGAAGCGCGGATCGAGCAGCTTGACCTGCAGCGGGTATGGCGTGGGGGTGGTCATGCGTGCAGTCGCTCCGCGATCAGGGCCAGCAGTTGTTCGGCCAGTTGCGCCTTGGACACGGCCGGGAAGCTGCGCGCGCCCTGTTGCCAGTAGGCGGTGGCGGCATTCTGGTCGCTCTCGAAGCCGTTGCCGGCCACCCCCACCTGGTTGGCGATGATCAGGTCCAGGTGCTTGTCGTTGAGTTTGCCACGCGCATAGCGTTCGATGTCGTGAGTCTCGGCGGCGAAACCGACCACCAGTTTCAACGCCTGGGTCTGCGCGGCGACCTCGGCCAGGATGTCCGGGGTGCGCACCAGTTCCAGGGTCAGCACCTCGCCGCTCTTCTTGATCTTCTGCGCGGCGACCTGCTTGGGCGTGTAGTCGGCGACCGCGGCGGTGCCGATGTAGATGTCGGCCGGCAACGCGCCGAGCACCGCGGCGCGCATCTGCGCGGCCGAGCGCACGTCGATGCGCTGCACGCCGTCGGGCGTGGGCAGGTGCACCGGGCCGCTGACCAGCACCACCGACGCGCCCTGCCGCGCCGCGGCGGCGGCCAGGGCGTAACCCATCTTGCCGCTGCTGCGGTTGCCGAGGTAGCGCACCGGGTCCAGGTCCTCGTAGGTCGGCCCGGCGCTGATCAGCAGGCGCAGGCCGTGCAGCGGACCGCCACCGGTGGTGGCCGCGACCGGCGCAGGCGCCGCCAGAGGGGCCGCGACGGCGGCCGCTGCGCGGCCATCGCCCAGCGCGGCGACGATCTCTTCCGGCTCGGCCAGGCGTCCGGGACCGGACTCGCCCTCGGCCAGCGGGCCGTCGTTCGGCCCGACCACGCTGGCGCCGCGTTGGCGCAGCGTGGCGACATTGGCCTGGGTGGCAGGGTGCAGCCACATGCGGTGGTTCATCGCCGGGCACACGGTCAGCGGCGCGTCGGTGGCCAGGCACAGCGTGGTCACCAGGTCGTCGGCCAGGCCATGGGCCAGCCGCGCCAGCAGGTCGGCGGTGGCCGGGGCCACCACCACGCGATCGGCCCAGCGCGCCAGCTCCAGATGGCCCATCGCCTGCTCGGCGGCGCTGTCCCACAGGCTGGTGCGGGTCGGGTGCGCGGACAGCGCCTGGAAGCTCAGCGGCGTGACGAACTGCTGCGCGCCGGCGGTCATCGCCACCTGCACCTCGGCACCCGCCGCGCGCAGCCGTCGCACCAGCTCCAGCGCCTTGTAGGCAGCGATGCCGCCGCCTACGCACAACAGCACACGCCGCCCCTGCAGGGGCCCCTCGAAAGTACCGGTCACGTCGGGAATGTCCTACCCATGCAAGAACGATTAGCTTACCCGATGGCCCTTTGCGGCCCTGATACCGTTGCGCCATATCGCCCGCCAATCTGGCGATATGCACATCAACGACTGGCCCGACACCGAACGTCCAAGGGAAAAGCTGCTGGCGCACGGTCCCGGCGCGCTCTCCGACGCCGAACTGCTGGCGATCTTCCTCGGCTCCGGCCTGCCCGGCAGCGACGCAGTGCGGACCTCGCGCGACCTGCTGAAGCGGCACGGACCGCTGCGCATGCTGCTGGACCGCCCGCCACGCGAATTGGTGCGCCTGCCGGGACTCGGCCCGGCGCGGGCCTGCAAGCTGTCGGCGGCGCTGGAGCTGGCCAAGCGCCACCTGGCCGCCGAGCTGGAGCGCGGCACCACCCTGACCGATCCGGGGGCGGCCGGCCGCTACTTCGCGCAGCGGCTGCGGGCATGGCCGCACGAGGTGTTCGCGGTGCTGTTCCTGGACACCAAGCACCGCTCGCTGGCGTTCGAAGAACTGTCCCATGGTACCCTGGACGGCGCCGAGGTGCATCCGCGCGAAGTGGTGCGGCGCGCGCTGGCGCACAACGCGGCCGCGGTGATCATCGGCCACAACCATCCCTCGGGAAATTCGGAACCCTCGCCCGCCGACCGCGCCGTCACCCACCGCCTGAAACAGGCGCTGGGCCTGGTGGACATCCGCTTGCTGGACCATTTCATCGTCGGCGACGGGGCGCCGGTGTCGATGGCTGCGCGCGGGTGGGCCTGAGCCGGATTCCGGGAGCCGTGGCAGCGTGGCGGCGGCGTTGCGCATCGCCAATGCCCCGCCATCGGCCGACGGCCTGAGGTCGGGCTGAACCCGGCACGGGCCGGGAGGCGGCGGGTCGGGTAAAATCGCCGGTTCCGCGCTTCAAGCAGAGATCACGTGAAATCCCAACTCCGCGCCCTGATCGGTCAAGGCATCGAAGCCTTGCGCGCCAACGGCACCCTGCCGGCCGACACCCTGCCGCCGGACTTCGTGGTCGAACGGCCCAAGACCCGCGAGCACGGCGACTTCGCCACCAACGCCGCGATGCTGCTGGCCAAGGCCGCGCGCGGCAATCCGCGCGCCCTGGCCCAGCAACTGGTCGCCGCGCTGCCGGCCAGCGACGAAGTGACCCGGGTCGAGATCGCCGGCCCCGGCTTCATCAACTTCCACCTCAGCCCCAGCGCCTACCAGCGCGAAGTGCTCGCGGTGATCAAGCAGGGCGAGGACTACGGCCGCAGCCTGGTCGGCAATGGCCGCACCGTGGGCGTGGAATACGTCTCGGCCAATCCGACCGGCCCGCTGCACGTGGGTCACGGCCGTGCTGCGGCGATCGGCGACTGCCTGGCGCGGCTGCTCGAGGCCAACGGCTGGAACGCCAAGCGCGAGTTCTACTACAACGACGGCGGCGGCCAGATCGAGAATCTGGCGCGCTCGGTGCAGGCGCGCGCGCAGGGCAAGACCCCCGACAGCCCCGACTGGCCGGAAGAAGGCTACCGCGGCGACTACATCCAGGACGTGGCCGATGCCTATCTGGCCGGCGCCGCGGTGGACCTGGAAGGCCACGTGGTCACCGGCGCCAAGGACCCGCAGGACCTGGAAGCGATCCGCCGCTTCGCCGTGGCCTACCTGCGCAACGAGCAGAACCACGACCTGGCCGCATTCGGCGTGGACTTCGACATCTACTTCCTGGAAAGCTCGCTGTACCGCGACGGCAAGGTCGAGGAGGCGGTGCAGAAGCTGGTCGCCTCCGGCCACACCTACGAGGAAGGCGGCGCGCTGTGGCTGAAATCGACCGATTTCGGCGACGACAAGGACCGCGTGATGCGCAAGTCCGACGGCAGCTACACCTATTTCGTGCCGGACGTGGCCTATCACCTGAGCAAGTGGCAGCGCGGCTACGTGCGCGCGATCACCGAACTGGGCGCCGACCACCACGGCTCGCTGGCACGGGTGCGCGCCGGCCTGCAGGCGATGGACCTGGGCATCCCCAAGGGCTGGCCCGAGTACGTGCTGCACCAGATGGTCACGGTGATGCGCGGCGGCGAGGAAGTGAAGCTGTCCAAGCGCGCCGGCAGCTACCTGACCCTGCGCGACCTGATCGAGGAAGCCGGCCGCGATGCCACGCGCTGGTTCCTGATCGCGCGCAAGCCCGATTCGCAGCTGACCTTCGACATCGACCTGGCGCGCCAGCAGAGCAACGACAATCCGGTGTTCTACGTGCAGTACGCGCATGCCCGGGTGTGCAGCCTGCTGCGCCAGGCGCAGGAGAAGAAACTGGACTACGACCAGGCCGATGGCCTGGGCCAGCTGAACCGGCTGAACGATGCGACCTCGCTGGAACTGATGCTGGAACTCTCGCGCTACCCGGAAGTGGTGGAGAATGCGGGGCATGTGCTGGAGCCGCACCTGATCGCGCAATACCTGCGCGAACTGGCGACTGCGTTCCACACCTGGTACCACGGCACTCCGGTGCTGGTGGACGATGCGAGCGAGCGCAACGCCAAGTTGACCCTGGCCGTGGCGGCGCAGCAAGTGCTGGCCAACGGCCTGAACCTCCTGGGCGTGTCCGCCCCGGAAAAAATGTGAGTGGAGAAGCGGTAGATGGCAGCACGACGCGGTAAGACGCAGGCGCGGCGCAACAGCGGCAACGGCACGCCCGGATGGGTGTGGCTGATCGCCGGCGTGGCGATCGCGGCAGTGGTATTCCTGGCAGCGCCGGGCCTGTTCAAGAAGGACGGCGACGGCTTCCTGCGCGTGGGCGGCCCACGCGCCAACCCGGATGCGCAACCGGCACCGGTGGCCGATGCCGATGTGGACGCGGCGCCGGAACTGCCCAAACCGGCAGCGGCGGCGGCCGGCAGCACCAAGCCCGAGGCCAAGAAGGACGCGCAGACCCAGTACGACTTCTACACCCTGCTGCCCGGCAAGGAAGTGCAGATGTCCGACGCCGAACTGGCCGCCAGCGCACGCGCCGAGGCCAACCGCCAGGCGCGCGCGCCGCAGCCGGCCGCCGCCACACCGGCGACGGCAACCGCGGCCGCCACCGCGCCGGCAACGACGGCGGCAGCGTCCAACCCCACCCCGTTGCCCGAAACGGCCGCAGCGAGCGTCCCCGCCAACACGGTCGCCACGGCGACCAAGCCGGCCCCGGCAGCGACCGCGCCCGCGGCAACCGCCGCCGCCGCGCCGGACAACGCCCGCTACATCCTGCAGGCCGGCTCGTTCGGCGCCTCCGGCGATGCCGAGTCGACCAAGGCCAAGCTGGCGATGCTGGGCCTGTCGGCGCGCGTGGAATCGGCGCAGATCAGCGGCAAGACCGTGTACCGCGTGCGCATGGGGCCGTACGGCACCGCCAGCGAACTGGCCGCAGCCAAGCAGAAGCTGACCGGCAGCGGGCTGCCGGCGATCGCGATCAAGGCGCAGTGAGGCGGGGAGTCGGGAATCGAGAATCGGGAATAGGGAGAAGCGACTTCTCCTGCCTCCTTGCGACTGGTCTGCACAGGCCAGTCGTTTAATTTTCTGTGTCAGTCGAGCGAGCGCGGCTGATGGCGGCCCGGCTGCGACAATCAGCAGGCGCAACGGTGCCTGCTTTCGCTTTCGCTTTTCCTATTCCCGATTCCCCACTCCCTATTCCCCGCCCCTAGCCACCTGAAAGCCGGCGAAGGACTGCGTCACCGGCATGATTTCCAGCCGATTGATGTTCAGATGCGGCGGCAGCGTGGCGACCCAGAAGATCTGCTCGGCGATATCCTCGGCGGTCATCGGCTGCGCGCCGTGGTAGAGCTTGTCCGACGCGCCTTGGTCGCCATGGGTCCGCACCAGGGTGAACTCGGTCTCGGCCATGCCCGGCTCGATCGCGGTCACGCGCACGCCGGTGCCGTGCAGATCCGAACGCAGGCCCAGCGAGAACTGGCTGACGAAGGCCTTGGTGCCGCCGTAGGCATTACCGCCCGGATACGGGTACAGCGCGGCCACCGAACTGATGTTGACGATCGCGCCACGGCGCTGGATCAGCGTGGGCAGCAGGCGATGGGTCAGGGTCACCAGCGCGGTGATGTTGGTATCGATCATCGTGCGCCAGTCGTCCAGCGACGCGGCCTGCGCCGGTGCGGTGCCCTGCGCCAGGCCGGCATTGTTGACCAGCAGGTCGATGCCGCGGAACGCGTCGGGCAGCGCCGCCAGCATCGCATCCAGCGCCGCTTCGTCGCGGATGTCGAATGCCGCCACGTGCACGCGCTCGGCGCCGAACTCGGCCAACAGCGGCTGCAGCCGCTCGGCGCGGCGGCCGGTGGCAATCACGCGCCAACCGGCGTCGACGAAGCGGCGCACGGCGGCGGCGCCGAAACCGGAGGTGGCACCGGTGATCAGGGCGGTCTTGGTCATGGGAGGCCGGGAATGGGAAGTGGGGGGAACCGGGAATGGTAAAAGCAAAAGCGCAACGCCGGGACCCGTTAGCTCAGTGATCGCGTGCTGGCATGGACACGTGGCCCACGGCATAGGCTTGACCTGCGTCCGGCGACGGCGGCGGCAGATCGCGCCAGAGTCGCAGTCGCAGCAGGTTCCAGCCATGCGGCTCATAGGCGCTCACTGTGGCTAGCGCGCCTGCGGCAAGATCGTCCCTCGCCCGCGCGGTTTCGCGCTCGCCCAGCGTTTCGAGCTCGTCGGTATCGGGAATCGCGACGATCTCGCGCCGGGCGTAGCGGGCGCTGCGCAGGTCCGCATGCAGATGCGCGGCGCATACCGTCCACAATTGCACCGCAGGCCGTCCGAACGACGCGGTCAGCGCGCGGAACGCGGCGCCGGCAAGGAAATCGCGCATCGCCTCGGCGTCGCGCCACAGGTAGAACGGCGCATACAGATTGTTGCGGCTGGACAGCGCGCGATCGCCGCGATCGGCGCTGAGATAGGCCTTGAACACCAGCCCCGGTAGATCGTCCAGCAACGGCCCCTTGTCGGCGATGCGGCGCCGGATGATGGCCATGTCGTAGTCGGCCGGCAACGCGATGCCGTACTGCATGGCGATCATGCGTCGGCCTCCGCTGCGGTGATCCCGGCGCGGCCGCCGCCGAAGGACCAGTCCTGCGCCTGCGTGGTGACGATATTGACCATCACGTCTTCCGGCGCGATGCCCGGCGCGATCGCCAGCAGCTCCACCAGGCGCCGGTAGAACGCGCGCTTGCACGCCTCGCTGCGCGGCCGCCCGGCCGTGATCGCGATCAGCACGAAGGCGTCCGAGCGCGGTCCGCCGAGATAGTGGCGATCGAACACCAGTTCGCCCGGCTCGTGCTGGTGGATGACCTGGAAGCAATCGCCGGCCGGCACTTCGAACGCTTCATGCATGGCCTGATAGACGCTGGCGGACAAGGCGCGCAGATAGTCCGGGGGAGCGCCGCGATGCAGCGAAATACGGGCGTAGGGCATGGGATGTCTCCTGTTTGGGAATCAGATGGCCGACGCGGTCGCGGCGCGCAGCAGCGGCAGCGCCGAGGCGGCGCACGGCCAGCCCGCGTAGAACGCCAGATGGGTGATCGCTTCGGCCAGTTCGTCGCGGCCCAGGCCGTTGTCCAGCGCGCGGCTCAGATGGAACGGCAACTGCTGCGGTCGGTACAGCGCGACCAGCGCCGCGACCGTGACCAGGCTGCGCTCGCGCGGCGACAGCAGCGGGCGCTGCCACAGGTCGGCGAACAGCACGTCATCGGTCAGTTGCGCGAACTTCGGCGCGATGTCGGCGAACGCGGAAGCACCAGATGGAGGCAGGTGGGGCATGGGCGTCTCGCGCTGGAGATTGACTGCGCACAGCCTAGCCACCGAAGATGTTCCTGAAAATCGGGAAATTCAGCATCCAATCTTCGATAAAACAGGATCGATAGCATGCGTCGCGTCACCTTCGATCTCGATGCGCTGCGCAGCTTCGTCGCTGGCGTCGAACTGGGCAGCTTCGCCAAGGCGGCGGACCGGCACGGGCGTTCCACCTCGGCGATCAGCGCGCAGCTGAAGAAACTGGAAGCCCAGGCCGGCCACGCGCTGCTGCGCCGCAGCGGCCGCGGACTGGCGCTGACCGACGCCGGCGAGGTGTTGCTGGCTTACGCAAGGCGCCTGCTGGACCTCAACGACGAAGCCACCGGCGCGCTGCACGGCTCCGCCCTGCAGGGTTGGGTGCGGCTCGGACTGCAGGAGGATTTCGGCGAGCACATGCTGCCCGACGTGCTGGGCCGCTTCGCCCGCGCCCATCCGAAGGTGCGCATCGAAGCGCGCATCGCGCGCCATCAGGAACTGCTGGCCCGGGTCGACGCCGGCCAGCTGGACCTCGCGCTGGTCTGGGATGCAGGGACCGCGACCGCGCATCGCGCGCCGCAGGCCGCCTGGCCGATGCGCTGGATCGCCGCGGCCCAGGCACCGCTTCCGGACCCGAGCGGCTGGCATAGCGAGACGCCACTGCCGCTGGTGATGCTGGAGGCGCCCTGCCTGTTGCGCACGGCGGCGACCACGGCGCTGGACCGCGCCGGCATCCCGTGGCGGATCGCCTTCACCAGCGCCAGCCTGGGCGGCGTGTGGGCCGCGGTGCGCGCCGGCCTGGGCCTGACCCTGCGCACGCCGGCCGGCTTGCCGGACGCGCTGGCGCTGCTGCCGCCAGGAGCCGGCGGCCTGCCGACGCTGCCGGCGCTGGGCTTGAACCTGCATCGTGCCGACGCGGAACCGGCGCCGGCGGTGGCACGTCTGGCGGAGATCCTGCAGCAGCGCCTACACGAGGCGCGCATGGCCTACGCCGATCCGGAGTGAGGCGGCCGCACGCGGAACAGCGCCCGACGTCTCCCCACACCATGCGCTGCGTCGCCCTAGGCAGCAGCCGGCACGTCGGCGCGCGGACGCTGCAGGCGTTCGCGCAGCCGCAGGAACGGCCGTTCCACCGCGTAGTGCAGCAGCGCGGCGGCCAGCAGCGCCATCGCCGCATAGAGCGCGAACGCGAGCAGCCCGCGCCCGTCGAGTGCGGCGCCAAACCAGCTCTGGGTGAGATGGAACACAGCCTTGTGCGACAGGTACAGGCTGTACGAGACCGCCGCCAGCCACCCCGCCCCAGGTACTGCGCGCCGGCCGATCCAGCTGCGCGTGGAGGCGCCGGCGACCGTCAGCAGCGCCAGTCCCAGCGACAGCACCGGCCAGCCGATCGCGTTGCCGAGCAGGCCGGTACGCTCGCGGAACAGCCACATCGCCAGCGCACACACCGCCACCCCGGCCAGCAACAGTGCGTTGGCATGCGCCTGCAGCCACTGCCAGCGCTGCGGGCGGAACACCTTGATCGCGGCCAGCACCACCCCGGCCAGCAAGCCGTCCAGCCGGTTCCAGGTCGGATAGTAGATGTCCTCGATGAACCAGTTGCGTTGCAGTCCGTCGCCGATGCGGTCGAGCGCGCTGTCGTGCAACCAGGTCGCCGTGCGCAGCGCGATCCCGGCCAGCACCACGGCGCCGCACAACGCGACGAAACGCGGCGCCGACGACCGCCGCATCGACAGCGCCGCCAGCAGCGGGAACACCAGGTAGAAATGCTCCTCCACGCACAGCGACCAGGCATGCGAGAACGCCTGCTGGTTGGCGTAGTCGATGCCCAGGTTCAAGGTGAAGCTGGCGAACATCCACCACGGCGCGATGCCCGGCGCTTCGCGGAAACCGGGCCAGGCCAGGTACAGCGCCAGCACCACGGCGAAGGCCGGCAGGATGCGGAACGCGCGACGCAGGTAGAAATCGCCGAAACGCAGCGGTTCGCCGCGCGCCAGCGGCGCCAGCACCTGCCCGCCGATCAGGAAGCCGCTGAGCACGAAGAACAGGTCCACGCCCATCCAGCCATAGCGCGACAGCCAGGCCCAGTCCGGCCCCAGGCCGCCGACCACGAACGAATGGAACAGCATCACCCACACGATCGCCAGCGCGCGCAGCAAATCCAGTCCGGGGTAGCGCATGCGGCCGGCATCCTTTCACGGCAGGGAACGTGGCGCCATTCTAGGGCCGCCGCTGTCGTGTGCGAAGCGCGCAAGCACGTCGATGGGAGAAGCGCGTTGCCCGTGCCCGGGCGACGACGCGACCCCAGGCGCACGCAACAGCGACGCGACCCGTTCGGGGAATGGAGGATGGAGAACCCTTGTGAGGCCGCTGACACTCAACAGTAGAGGTGGCGGCCGCGGCACCGTCGCAGACGTTATCAGCGGCATCGGCGGCGGGCCGGCACCGCGCAGCGCGGGCAGGCCGACATGCGCCGGCCGCCACTGCATGTCCGGCCGATCAGCCCAGCGGTTCGTCCGACAGGTAGGTGTAGCCGGTCAGCCCCGCTTCCAGTGCCGCCGACAAGGCCTGCGCCTGCGCGGCCGGCAGCTGCGCGGCGGCCACGCGTTCGGCATAGGCCGCGCGCAGGTCGGCCAGTGCATAACCGACGTAGTCCAGCATCACGTCGGTGGTGTCGCCGCGGCGCTGCTGCGCGATGCGGTAGCCGTCGCCGTCGGCGCTGACCTCGATCGCATCGGTGTCGCCGAACAGGTTGTGGATGTCGCCGAGGATTTCCTGGTAGGCGCCGACCAGGAAGAAGCCGATCCGGTAGCTCTCGCCCGGGCGCAGTTCGTGCAGCGGCAGCGAGCTGTCCAGGCTTTCGTTCTCGACGTAGGTCTTGACCATGCCGTCGGAATCGCAGGTCATGTCGCAGATCACCCCGCGCCGCGCCGGCGCCTCGTTCAGGCGTTCGATCGGCACGATCGGGAACACCTGGTCGATCGCCCACACGTCGGGGATCGATTCGAACACGCTGAAGTTGACGAAATACTTGTCCACCAGCCGCTCGTTGAGCTCGTCCAGCACCGGGCGGTGGCTCTTTTCCTCATGGCTCAGGCGCGCGCGCACGCCGTGCGCGATGGCGTAGAACAGATCGTCGATACGCGCACGCTGCGGCAGATCGATCTGGCCCAGCGCGTAGCTGGACAGGCCTTCGGCATGGAAATGCTGCGCTTCCTGGAACAGCTCCACTGCCGGGCGCACGTCCAGTTCGTCGTGGATCTCGCGCAGGTGGCGGATCGCCGCCGGCTCGTCGGCATGCGCGTCGGGCACGCGCCCTTCCGGCGCCTGCTCCACTTCCGAGACGTTGGCGATCAGCACCGCGTGGTGCGCGGTCATCGCACGGCCGCACTCGGTGACGATGCGCGGCGGCGGCAGGCCGTGTTCTTCGCAGGCGTTGGCCAGCGGCTGCACGATGTTGCTGGCGTAGGAATGCAGGCCGTAGTTGATCGAGCAGTAGCTGCGCGAACGGGTGCCTTCGTAATCGATGCCCAGGCCGCCGCCGACGTCGACGTGGCTGATTTTGGCGCCCAGCTTGGACAGCTCGACGAAATAGCGGGTGGCCTCGCGCATGCCGTTGGCGATGTCGCGCACGTTGGAGATCTGCGAGCCCATGTGGAAGTGCAGCAGGTTCAGCGACTCGGCGTATTCGGTGTCGCGCAGCGCCTTCCACAGGTCCAGCACCTGCCGCGGCGACAGCCCGAACTTGGCCTTGTCGCCACCGCTGTTCTGCCACTTGCCCGCGCCCAGCGAGGCCAGGCGCATGCGCACGCCCAGGCCCGGCTTGACGTCCAGCGCGCGCGCCTCCTCCAGCACCAGCTTCAGCTCCGACGGCTTCTCGATGACGATGAAGGTCTGCAGGCCGAGCTTGCGCCCGATCAGCGCCAGGCGGATGTATTCGCGGTCCTTGTAGCCGTTGCAGACGATCAGTCCGCCCGGCCGTGACAGCGCCAGCACCGCCATCAGTTCCGGCTTGCTGCCCGCTTCCAGGCCGAAGCCCTCGCCCTGGTGGCTGGCCAGGGTGCCGGCCACGCCGCGGTGCTGATTGACCTTGATCGGGTACACCGCGGTATAGCCGCCGGCGTAGTCCCAGTCGGCCTGGGCCTGGGCGAAGGCCGACTGCAGCTTGCCCAGGCGCTCGCCGAGGATGTCCGGGAAGCGCACCAGCATCGGCAGCTTGGCGCCGGCCGCGCGCGCGGCATCCACCACCTCCGGCAGCGCGATCGCCACGCCGTCGGCGCCTTGCGGGCGCACCACCACCCGCCCGGCCGGATCCACGTCGAAATACCCATCGGCCCAGTGCGGGATCGAATAGGTCTTGCGGGCTTGGTCGAGGGACCAATCGCTCATCGTGGCGGCTCGGCGGGGAAAAGGGGCGTGGATTGTAACGCCTGCTACGCGTGGGCTCCGTTACAATCCGCGCCGTTCCGACGCCCTTGGCTCCTGTGGAGCCAGGCCGGGCTTGCGGGCGCCTGGCGCGGTCTGGCTGCACGAGGCTGCGCCCTACCCTCATCCGGAGAGGGTGTGGTGACAGCATCGCGCGGCTCGGCTGCACGGGGCTGCGCCCGACCCTCATCCGGCGCTTCGCGCCACCTTCTCCCGGAGGGAGAAGGAAACGCTGCTTCTTTCTTGCTTTCCTAGGACATCTGCATGAGCGCCAACGACAACTGGTACATCGAACACTTCCAGCCCACCGGCTCGGCCATCGGCTATCGCATCACCGGCAAGCTGGACGAGGTGCAGTCGCCGTTCCAGAAGATCGAGATCTACGACACCACCGACTGGGGCAAGCTGATGGTGATCGACGGCGCGGTGATGCTGACCACGC
The DNA here is from genome assembly GCF_041245805.1 of Xanthomonas sp. DAR 34887. Lineage (NCBI taxonomy): Bacteria > Pseudomonadati > Pseudomonadota > Gammaproteobacteria > Lysobacterales > Lysobacteraceae > Xanthomonas > Xanthomonas tesorieronis. The sequence goes on along the minus strand of NZ_CP162490.1, from coordinate 507,820 downwards.
GCGACAACTTCTTCTACCACGAGATGATCAGCCACCCGGCGCTGTTCACCCATGCCGCGCCCAAGCGCGTGGTGATCATCGGCGGCGGCGACTGCGGCACCCTGCGCGAAGTGCTCAAGCACCCGGGCGTGGAGAGCGCCACCCAGTGCGACATCGACGAGCAGGTCACGCGCATGGCCGAGAAGTACTTCCCGGAGCTGTGCGAATCCAATGCCGATCCGCGCGCCGAACTGCTGTTCGACGACGGCATCGCCTACATGGCCAACTGCCCGGCGGGCAGCGTGGACATCGTCATCGTCGATTCCACCGATCCGGTCGGCCCGGCCGAAGGCCTGTTCAACAAGGCGTTCTACGCCAGCTGCTTCAAGGCGCTGAAGGACGACGGCATCTTGGTGCAGCAGTCCGAATCGCCGCTGGCATTGCTGGATCTGATCAAGGAAATGCGCACCGAGATGGGCAAGGCCGGCTTCGCCAGCTTCCACACCGTGCCGTTCCCGCAGCCGTGCTATCCGACCGGCTGGTGGAGCGTGACCCTGGCGCGCAAGTCCGGCGGCTTCGACTTCCGCCAAGCCGATGCCGCGGCCAAGCCGTTCGCTACGCGCTACTACAGCGCGCACCTGCACACCGGCACCCAGGTGCTGCCGCCGTTCGTGGCCGAGGCGCTGGGCGGGTAAGTACCAGGCCGGCGCCGACGAGGTCGGCGCCGGTCGTGCCCGCGCACAAGGGACGCGGTGGCCGGCAAGCCGCGACGCCGGCGCATACTGTCTGTCCGCTCGCTCACATGCAGCGCCGCGAACATGCCTGCCAATCTCTCCCGCCTCTGGACCCTGTGCGCGTTGGCGGCGATGGCCTTCGTCGCCGCCTGCATCGCGCACGAGGCGGTCGGCCACGGCCTGACCTGCCTCGGCACGGGCGGCACCGTCACCTTGCTCAGCTCCGTGTACTTCCACTGCCAGCCGGGTCATCCGTTCGTCGATGCCGCCGGCCCGGTGAGCAATCTCTGCGTCGCCGCGGTGTTCGGCGCCGCCGCGCACCGCAGCCGGCACGCCACGGCGCGTACGGTATGCGCGCTGGTCGCCGCATTCAACGGCCTGTGGGGCGCGGGCTACCTGATCTTCTCCGCACTCACCGACACCGGCGACCTGGCGTTCGTCGTGCGCGATCTCGCGCTGCGGCCAGCATGGGTATGGCGCCTGGGCATGGGCCTGGCCGGCCTCTTGCTCTACGGCATCGTCCTGCGCAGCGTCGCCCCCTGCCTGCCGAAAGGCAGACCACTGCTCGCCGCGTATTGCGCGGCGGGCGGCGTGGCGTGCGCCAGCGTGCTGTTCTATCCCGGCGCGGTGTTGCCCGCGCTCAAGGACGCCGCGCAGGAAAGCCTGCTGGCGCCGCTCGGCCTGCTGTTCGTCGCGCTCTCCCGGCGCGCGTCGCCGGTGTTGCCGCCCGCCTCCAGCCGAATCATCGTGCTCGCCGGCGCGATCGTCGTGCTCGCCTTTTGGCTGACCCTTGGCCGCGGCTATGCCGCTGCGTGATGCATGGTCGAGGTCGCGCATGCCGACGATAGCGCGCGGCCCGACCGACATGCCCGGGATGATGATTTTTCCTCCGGCCAACGCTGTGTTCGACAAGACCTTTACGCCAGGCTGAAAGCGGTCGCATCGCCCAGCACGGCTGCGCGCGCCCTGTAGGCGCGCCAAACCGTCAGCGCGCAGTCGCTGGAGCGGTGCCCGCCGGTTCGCCGAGCGCGATCAACGTCGGCGCATCGGCGATGAAGCGATCCAGCACGCCATCGGCAATCTTGACCGGCCCGCCGAAACGCGTCGCGCCGGGAATCGACTGGATCGCCGCGGCCTCGGCAGCGAGCCGCGTCGCCTCGGCGAACAAGCCCGACGCCGCGGCATCGCCGCGATCGGCGGCCTGCAGACCGGCGGCCGTCGCCTGCAGCGCGCGACCCCAGCCTTGCATCGCGTCCAGCCAGGGGCGCGACTGTTCGGCGAACCCGGGATCGGCCACGCCCGCGCGGATGATGGCGGGCGCGGCCGCGATCTCGTCTGCGCGGCGCGCAAGCTCGGCGAGCGCCTGATCGCGCGCGGCGGCGTCGCCCGCGGCGAGTGCTTCGCGGACCCGGTCGAGCACGGCCTTCAACTGCGGCGCCTGCTCCTGCCACGGCTGGCTGCCGAAGGTCGGTGCCAGATGCTGGGTATCGAAGAAGACGAGTAGCGCCGCGGTCACCCGTGCATCGCCCGCGGCCAGATCGCGCGCCGCCGCATGCCAGGTGCGCTCGGCGTCGTAGTCCTTGTCGTTCCATGCGAACGCAGTCAGCCCCATCACCGCGACGCGGCTGGGCACCTCCTGGTTCATCGGGTTGGCGACGATGCCTTCCAACTCGGCAGACAGGCCGGCTTCGCGCCGCGCGTACGGCGCCAGCAGCAAGCGCCCGGCCGAGGTTTCGTAATCGTTGACCGGGTAGTTGTCCCACAACAGCGTCTTGCGCCCGAACGCCTTGGTCGCCGCGCGCGCATCGGGGATGGAAATGGCCGGCGGCACGACGTCGGTGCCGGTCCATTGCACGACGATCTTCGGATCCAGATGCTTACGCAACGCAGCCTTGTACGGGCTGTCCTTGGCGTCGTAGTACTCGGTCGGCACCATGATCAGCTCCGACGCCGCATCGTGTCGGGCCACTAGGTCCGCCTGCACCAGATTGAGCAGGTGCGACTGCGCGACGCCCGCCGCCTCCGCGCCCGACGGGCCGAACACGGTCTTGTCGCGCTCGCAATTCCACTTGGTGTATTCGATATCGTCGAGCGCCACATAGAAGCTGCGCACGCCCAGCGCGCGAAAGGCATCGAACTTGCGCAGCAGCGCCTTGGCATCGGCCGGATCGGAGAAGCAGACCGACGGCCCGGGCGAGATCGCGTAGACGAAATCGACGTGATTGCGCCTGGCGGTCGCCGCCAGGCCGCCCAGTGCCTTCAGCGTGGCCGCCGGATACGCTTCGCGCCAGCGATCGCGCGCATACGGATCGTCCTTCGGGCTGTAGATGTAGGTGTTCGCCTTGCCGCGGGCGAGGAAATCGATGTGCTTGGCGCGATCGGCCATCGACCATGGCGCGCCGTAGAAGCCCTCGATCGTGCCGCGGATGGCCATCGCCGGGTAGTCCTGGATGACCAGCGTCGGGATGGCCGGGCGTTCGGCAAGCTGACGCAAGGTCTGCGCGGCATGGAACAGGCCGTCGGCGTCGTGGCCGGCGAGCGTGATCAGGCTGCCGTTGCCGGCCGCGACGCTGGCGAGGGTATAGCCCTCCTTGCGGGTCTCCTGCACGGCCTTGCTGCGCGCCAATGCCTCGCGCACGACCGCCGCCTCGCCAGTACCGACGACGATATACGTTCGCTCGAGCGTGGCCGGCAGGCGCGATGCGGTGGCGACGTGTTCGACCCCGGCGGAGACCAGGATGCGGCGGACCAGCGCGACCGATGCAGGGTCTGCGCCCGGCGCGGCGACCAGTACCACCTTCCGGCCGAGCGCGACGGTGCCGGCCTCGAGCCGGATCGACATCGGACTGGGAAACAGCGCTGGCCGCGTGACCGGTTGCGCCGTGGCCGGGACCGCCAGCGCCAGACCCAGCGCCACCGTCATCGAGAGCAGACTCAGGCCCGCCCGTGTAGCGCGTCGCGTCATTCCGGATCTCCGGTATTGGAATGGTATTACGGCACAGAGTAGGCAAGTCGCGAGGCGGCGACAAGCTGTGCGGCTACGAACTGCGAGGTGGGAGATGAGTTTGGACGTGCTGCGCGTTCGTCGAATTTCGGCTTGGCTCGCGTGATGCGAAAGGCGGGCGTACCTCCGCATGCCTGATCCGGTATGCAAATGGTATGAGCGGCAAGGCGAACAGGTCGCACTGACCAATCGCTGCCCGGTTGGGTTGAAGACCAAGAAGGGCTTCAGTTCGGATGTTCACCGAGGCCGGTGCGGCTCCGGGCTCCGTTCGTCGCGGCCGATGGCCCGAGGCCACCCGAAGCCACTCTTACAGAGAGCTTGGAGCTTGCGGCAAGCTGCTGGGTGCACTGTGGGAGGGACTTCAGTCCCGACGCGATCCGGTCGCGGCACCACCACCGCTTCGCTCGTCGCGACTGAAGTCGCTCCCACAAAAGCTTGCGGCTTGCGCGCGCGGCGCGCTGTAGGAGCGGCTTCAGCCGCGACAGAAAAGCGAAACCGCCAGGGTCGTGGCTTCGCTTGTCGCAGCTGAAGCCGCTCCTACAGAGCTTGGAGCTTGCGGCAAGCTGCTGGGTGCTGAAACCTGGTGATGCAGCCTGTCATCGGAAACCGAGAACGTACCGAGAGGTCTTACAGCGCATCCGCATCCAGTTCGCCGGTGCGGATCCGCACCACCGTGCCCAGGTCGTACACGAACACCTTGCCGTCGCCGATCTTGCCGGTGCCGGCCGCCTTGACGATCGCCTCGAGCACGCGTTCGACCTGGTCCTCGGTGACCGCCACTTCCAGCTTCACTTTCGGCAGGAAATCGACCACGTATTCGGCGCCGCGGTACAGCTCGGTGTGGCCCTTCTGCCGGCCGAAGCCCTTGACCTCGGTGACGGTGATGCCGGCCACGCCCTGCGCGGCGAGCGCTTCGCGCACGTCGTCGAGCTTGAACGGCTTGATGACGGCCATGATCATCTTCATGCGGCTTTCTCCAATCACAATGGCGTCAGGATAGCGCGGTTGCGCGATGCCCGGCCGCCGGGTTCAAATGATCGCGCGCCCCATCGCCGGAATTTTCCGACAGCGCGCCGCGCCCGATACCGATGGCCCCGAACCGCAGGGTGCCGCAGTCTGGCGCTCCCTGCCGGAGCATCGCCATGATCGACCTCAATCACCTCGACGACCTCGCCCGCCGCCTCAGCGACTTGGTACCGCCCGGCCTGCGCGAATCCCGCGACGAACTGCAGAGCACCTTCAAGAGCGCGCTGCAGGCCGGCCTGGGCAAGCTCGACCTGGTCACCCGCGAGGAATTCGACGTGCAGCGCGCGGTGCTGCTGCGCACCCGCGAGAAGCTGGAAGCGCTGGAGCGCAGCGTCGCCGCGCTGGAAGCCGCGCGCAGCGGCGACGCGCCGTCCGCGCAAGCCTGATCCACCCGCCACCATGAGCCTGGCGCTGGTGCACAGCCGTGCCCGCGCGGGGGTGCTTGCGCCTCCGGTTCGGGTCGAGGTCCATCTGTCCGGCGGACTGCCGGCCACGCAGATCGTCGGCCTGCCCGAGGCCGCGGTGCGCGAATCGCGCGATCGCGTGCGCGCCGCCATCCTGTGCGCGCAATACGAATTCCCGGCGCGGCGCATCACCGTCAACCTGGCCCCGGCCGACCTGCCCAAGGAAGGCGGCCGCTTCGACCTGCCGATCGCGCTGGGCATCCTCGCCGCCGCCGGGCAACTCGACCCGCAGGCGCTGGGCAATTACGAATTCCTCGGCGAACTGGCCTTGACCGGCGAGCTGCGCGCCGTGGACGGGGTGCTGCCGGCGGCGCTGGCCGCCGCCCAGGCCGGGCGCACGCTGATCGTGCCGGCCGGCAACGGCCCCGAAGCGGCGCTGGCGCAGCACGTGCAGGCGTTCACCGCGCGCACCCTGCTCGAAGTCTGCGCGCTGTTGAACGGCGCCAAGACCCTGCCCGCCGCCGAAGCGCTGCCGGCCGCGGCCACGCCGTTTCCCGACCTGAGCGACGTGCGCGGGCAAGCCCAGGCGCGGCGTGCGCTGGAGATCGCGGCGGCCGGTCATCACCATCTGCTGTTGATCGGCAGCCCGGGCTGCGGCAAGACCCTGCTGGCCTCGCGCCTGCCCGGCATCCTGCCCGAGGCCAGCGAGGCCGAGGCGCTGGAAGCGGCGGCGATCGCCTCGGTCAGCGGCCGCGGCCTGGATCCGGCGCGCTGGCGGCAACGGCCGTACCGATCTCCGCACCACACCGCCAGCGCGGTGTCGCTGGTCGGCGGCGGCACCCATCCGCGCCCCGGCGAGATCTCTCTGGCGCATCGCGGTGTGTTGTTCCTGGACGAATTGCCCGAGTGGAACCGGCACGCACTGGAAGTGCTGCGCGAGCCGCTGGAATCGGGCACGGTCACGGTGTCGCGGGCCGCGCGCAGCGCAGAGTTCCCGGCCCGGTTCCAACTGGTCGCCGCGATGAACCCCTGCCCCTGCGGCTGGGCCGGCGACGCCAGCGGCCGTTGCCGCTGCAGCGACGACAGCATCCGCCGCTACCGCGCGCGCATCTCCGGTCCGTTGCTGGACCGCATCGACCTGCACGTGGACGTGCCGCGGCTGCCGCCGCAGGCGCTGCGCGCCGACGCCGCTCCCGGCGAAAGCAGCGCCACCGTGCGTGCGCGAGTGGAACAGGCGCGGCAACGCCAGCTGGCGCGCGGCGGCTGCCCCAACGGCCAGCTCGGTCACAGCGAGACCCTGCGTGACTGCCGCCTGCAACCGCGCGACGAAGCGCTGCTGGAGCACGCCATCGACCGCCTGCGCCTGTCGGCGCGCTCCTTGCACCGCATCCTGCGCGTGGCGCGCACCATCGCCGATCTGGCTGGCAGCGACACGATCGCCACCGCGCATCTGACCGAAGCGATCGGCTATCGGCAACTGGATCGCGGCGAGCCCGCATCGCCGCAAGCGGACTCCGTTGTGCGCGCCGGCGCAGCGCGGCGCGCGGCGCGGTAGCGCACCGACCGCGTGGCGCGGCAACCGCCTGGTCCGCAGGCGCGCATCGCATGGAACCGCGGCGGCTTCGCATACCGCAACTCGCACAGCAAGCGAATGCGGCGGCGACGCAACAGGGCGCGCCGGGTATAAAGCGCCGCAGTTGTGCGACAGCGCCATCCCGCCTGCCGCCGACCATGGTTGCTGGCTGCACGTTGCAGCCCTGCCGGCCAGTGCCTACTGATGCATCCCGCGCGACGAGCGACGGCCCCGCCGCAGCGGACGCATGCGTGGCCTCACCCCACCGCTACCGATGTCACGAACTCGGCCAGCAAGGCATTGCAACGCCGCGCATGGGTGAAGGTCATGCCATGCGAGGCACCGGCGAGCACGTGGTGGCGCGCGTCGGGCAACCACTGGGCGAGCGCTGTGGCGTTGTCGCGGTACTGCGCCGGGCTCAGCTCGCCGCTGACCAGCAGCACCGGTACCGCCAGGCCCGCGGCCTGCTCGCGGTCGTAGGCCGGCAGCGCATCGCCGATCTGCGGCACCAGGGTCTGCGCGTTGTCGCGCACCATCTGCCGGAACGTCGCACTGCTGCGCGCCCAGGCGCCGGGCTGGCTGACCGAATCGACGAAGCATTCCAGGCCGGCCTCGACCTGTCCGTCGCGCAGCAATGCGATGGCCCGTGCGCGGATCGCCACCACCTCCTCCGGCAGGCCCTGCGGCTGCGGCCCACCCGGATCGAACAGGCTCAGGCTGGCGATCGCGGCAGGCCGCTGCAGCGCGACCTGCCAGGCCACCGCGGCGCCGCGCGAGTGACCGACCAGATGCACCGGTTGTCCGTAGCTGGCGAGGAACCCGACGACCTGCTGCGCATGCCAACGCCAGCCGAAGCGATGCCGCAGCGACGATGGCAACTGCGGGAAATACTGGCCCAGGCTCAGTGCGGCGACCTCGAAGCGCTCGGCCAGGCCGCGCAGTTGCGGCGCCCAATAGCGGTAGTCGCACAGCGCGCCGTGCACCAGCACCACCGGGGTGCCCGCGCCGAGCCGCAGGTAGGCCAGCGCATCGTCGTCGCCCAGCAGGTGGACCGCAGGCTTGCCGAGGGGCGTGCGCGCACTGATCACTCGCCGCCTCCGGCACGGCGCCGCGACGGAGCCCGCACCACGCCATGCATAGCGAGCTCGATGACAAGGCACTGGAGAGGATGCGAAGGAGTGGCCCGGCACTCGCGCGCCGCGAGCGAAGCAACCTCGGCCGCGCGGCTGCCGGCGGCGGTGCCGGCACGACGGAGGCCGCCGTGTTGTGCGCGACGCACGCGCTGGCGATGCAACCCAGCGCAATCCCGTGCAGCGGCGACGGCACCGAAAGGCTTCCGACCGCCGGTCGTCGCCGCATCGGCGAAGGCGATGCAAGTCAGCGGCAGAAGGAATTCCCTGCACGATGGACGGTGAGGCGGAGCGCGCCGGCCTTTCGATACAGACGGTGCCAGCACGGCATCCAGAGTAGTCCGAGGACGGGCAACGGCGTCGTACGCCACAGGCCGTCGATCGCCACAGCACCGAATGCGATGTCCACCACCGGCAGGAGTCGCGGTCGAAGAGGCCATGCAGGCTGGGGGATGATGTGGTGCGCCCGGAGGGATTCGAACCCCCGACCAATGGCTTCGGAAGCCACTACTCTATCCGGCTGAGCTACGGGCGCAACGGACGCGCATTCTAACGGCAAACCGCGCGCCGCGTCTCCCCCATGCCCGATTGCCGCCACGGCCGGCCCGGCGGGCGCCTGACCGGTAACGCAGCGGCTCGGTTGGGTGCGGCATCCCGCGAGCTCCCGGAGTCGGGCCAAGGCGCATCGCATGCACACAGTTGCCACAGCGGGGGCCTCGCCCACCGCGGATGCACGGACCGTGGACACCGCCGCGGCGGTCGTCCGTGTCGTGCCGCCCGGCAGCCCGGCTGCTACCCTTGCACGATGGGTTACGAACGCTACGAAACGCCCGCCGCGCTGCCGCCGCGCGCGCGCCTGGGCCAGTACTGGAAACTGCTGCGCGGCGACCGTCCGATCGGCGCGCTGCTGCTGCTGTGGCCGACCTGGTGGGCGCTGTGGCTGGCCGCCGACGGGATGCCGCCATTGTGGACGCTGTTCGTGTTCACCGCCGGGGTCTGGCTGACCCGTTCGGCCGGTTGCGTGATCAACGACTACGCCGACCGCTGGCTGGACCCGCAGGTCGAACGCACCCGCGGCCGGCCGCTGGCCACCGGCGCGGTCAGCGGCCGCGAGGCGCTGGCGGTGTTCGCGCTGCTGATGATCGTCGCCTTCGCGCTGGTGCTGACGATGAACGCGCTGACCATCGGCCTGAGCGTGGTCGGCTTGTTCCTGGCCGCCAGCTATCCCTACCTGAAACGCTACACCTACCTGCCGCAGGTCTATCTCGGCATGGCCTTCGGCTGGGGCATCCCGATGGCGTTCGCGGCGATCCGCGGCGAAGTGCCGGCGCTGGGCTGGCTGCTGTACGCCGCCAACATCCTGTGGGCCACCGCCTACGACACCTGGTACGCGATGGTCGACCGCGAGGACGACCTGCGCGCCGGCTCCAAGTCCACCGCGATCCTGTTCGGCGACCTGGACCTGGTCGCGCAGGGCATCCTGTATGCGCTGATGTTCGTCGCCCTGGGCTTCGTCGGCACGCGTGGCGCGCTGGGGACTTGGTACTGGGTGGGTCTGGGCGTGGCCGTGCTACTGGTCGCCTACGAATTCCGCATCGCGCGCACCCGCGAACGCGCGCCCTGCTTCCGCGCCTTCATGCACAACAACTGGGTCGGCCTGGCGATCTTCGCCGGCATCGTCGCGGCGTTGGCGCTGCGTACGGCGTAACCCACAGGAAGCAGCGCCTCGCCACCGCTCCCGGGGCGGCGGTCCACGTGGGCCGGATGCGGCCTGCGCTACTGCTTGTCGTCGCGTGCGGCCGGCGCATGCGTCAACAACGCGAATACCCGCTGCTGCTCCTGCACGTCTTGCAGACCGCTGATCTGCAGGCTGTCGCCGGGCAGTGGCGCCATGATCGTCGCCACCGTCAGCACCTTGCCGTCGGCCAGCAGCGCAACCGGCTTGCCGACGTTCTGTTCCGTCGCACGGGTCAGCTGCGCACCGTGCCCGGGGAACCGCAGATCGAGCGCAGGCCGGTCGTCGCCACCCTCGGCCTGCTTCACCGTCGCGGCCCGATCGACACGCAACATCGGCGCGGCCGCCAGATAGACCGGTTGCCCGCGATAATCGGCTTCGGTGTAGCCGTCGCGCGGCGCATAACTGGCCAGGCGCCATTCGAGCGAGGCCTGCACCGCACTCGCATCTGCGTCGGCCGCCACGTTGCGGAACTGGCATCCGCTCGTGGCGAACATGCATACCGCCATCGTCATTCCCAGTGCCATCCGGCGCATCGCGTTCCTCCAACACTCTGTCTGCCGGGCATCATAGTAAGGACGGGCGTCAGGCACACCTCACGGCACCCGCGCCACCACCCAGGCATCGACCCGTGCCACACCGGCGCGGCGCAGCGCCTGTGCCGCCGCATGCAGGGTCGCGCCGGTGGTCATCACGTCGTCGACCAGCGCCACGTGCGGCGGCAGCGGCGCCTGCACCGCGAACGCATGGCGCAGGTTGCGGCGCCGCGCCTGCGCATCGAGTTCGGACTGCGGCGCCGTGGCACGCACGCGCTGCAGCCCGGTGCATAGCGGCAGGTCGAGCGCGCGGGCCAACGGCCGCGCCAGTTCCAGCGCCTGGTCGTAGCCGCGCCGGCGCAGCCGTGCGCGATGCAGCGGCACCGGCAGTACCGCCTGCGGACGCGGCAAGCCTGTGCAGCGCGCCTGCAGCAACGCCGCCAGCAACCGCCCGGCGGCCAGGTCCTGGTGGAACTTGAAGCGGCGCAGCAGCCCGTCCACCGGCGCGGCGTAGACGCAGGCGCTGGCGACCAGGGCCAACGGCGGCGGTTTGCGTTGGCAGGCGCCGCACAGCTGCGCGGCGTCCAGCGCGGGCAGCGGCAGCGCGCACATCCGGCAGGCGCCGGCATTCCAGGGCAGCGCGTCGCGGCAGGCCGGGCACAGGTCCAGGCCGGCGACGCCGGATTCGCTACACACCAGGCAGCGCTCCGGCAGCAGCAAGCGCTGCAGCCGCCGCCAGCAACCGTCAACCAGGCTCGACCCATTGAAGTTGACAGGGATATCCATGCTCACCAGACTGCCCGCTTTCCCAGCCGCTGACCGTCAGGAAACCCCCATGTCCGCTGTCGTCCGACACGACTGGCAACGCCAGGAACTGCTCGCCCTGTTCGATCTGCCGTTCCCGGAGCTGCTGCACCGCGCCGCCGCGGTGCATCGCGAACACTTCGATCCGGCGCAGGTGCAGGTCTCCACGCTGCTGTCGGTGAAGACCGGCGGCTGCCCGGAGGATTGCGCGTACTGCCCGCAGGCGCAGCGCTACGACACCGGCGTGGACGCGCAGAAGCTGATGAGCACCGAGGCGGTGCTGGCCAAGGCGCGCCAGGCCAAGGCGGCCGGCGCCTCGCGGTTCTGCATGGGCGCGGCGTGGCGCTCGCCGAAGGACCGCGACATCCCCAAGGTCGCGGCGATGATCCGCGAGGTGAAGGCGCTGGGCCTGGAAACCTGCGCCACCCTGGGCATGCTCGACGGGCACCAGGCGCAGGCGCTGAAGGCGGCCGGGCTGGACTACTACAACCACAATCTGGACACCGCGCCGGACTTCTACGACACGATCATCCACACCCGCCAGTACCAGGACCGCCTGGACACGCTGGCGCACGTGCGCGATGCCGGCATGAAGACCTGCTGCGGCGGCATCGTCGGCATGGGCGAATCGCGCGACCAGCGCGCCGGCCTGCTGCAGGCGCTGGCCAACCTGCCGGTGCATCCGGATTCGGTGCCGATCAACCGCCTGGTGCAGGTCGCCGGCACGCCGCTGCACGGCACGGTCGAGCTGGATCCGTTCGAGTTCGTGCGCACGATTGCCGTCGCCCGCATCGCGATGCCGCAGGCGATGGTGCGACTGTCGGCCGGGCGCGAGAGCATGAGCGACGAACTGCAGGCGCTGTGCTTCTGCGCCGGCGCCAACTCGATCTTCTACGGCGAAAAACTGCTGACCACCGGCAACCCGGACACTGAACGCGACCAGGCACTGTTCGCGCGGCTGGGGCTGACGCCGATGCAGGTGCACGTGGATGCCGATGCGCACGACCATCCCGGCACCGTGCATGCGGACATCACCGCTCCGGCGCCGGCAGCGGAGCGGCCGGCGATCGCCGCGGCACTGGTCTGACGGCAGCGCACCGCGCCGGCGCGCGCGCGTTCATCCGCCGATCCGGCCGTCCATCGCCGGCGGCGCCCGGCCCGCCCGGGGACGCGCTACGCTAGCCCGCCACCCCAGGCCCCGCCGCCCATGGCCCGTCCCGACCTGCACGACCGCATCCAGTCCTTGCGCAAGTTGCGCGAGGCGCAGGGCCGTATCCGCGTGCGCCGCAGCGTGGGCCGCCGCGACGGCGTGCGCCTGGAGCTGGACGGGCGCTGGCTGACCGGCTTCTGCAGCAACGACTACCTGGGCCTGGCGCAACAGTTCGAAGTGCTCGCCGCGCTGCAGGACGCGGCCGCGCGCGAGGGCGTCGGCGCCACCGCCTCGCATCTGGTCTGCGGCCACCATGCGCTGCACGAGAGCCTGGAACGCGAGGTCGCCGACTGGCTCGGCTATCCGCGCGCGCTGCTGTTCGGCAGCGGCTTCCTCGCCAACCTGGCAGTGCAGCAGGCGCTGCTGAGCGAAGAAGAAGACGTGTGCGTGCAGGACCGGCTCAACCACGCCAGCCTGCTCGACGCCACCCGCCTGGCCGGCTGCCGCCTGCGCCGCTATCCGCACCTGGATACCGAAGGCGCGATGCGCCAGCTCAAGCACGCCGCCGACGGCGCCGCGATGCTGGCCACCGATGGCGTGTTCAGCATGGATGGCGACATCGCCCCGCTGCGCTCGCTGACCCTGGTGGCGCGCATGCAGCAGGCGCTGATGTACGTGGACGACGCGCACGGCGTCGGCGTGGTCGGGCCGCATGGCCGCGGCTGCGTGGCCGAGGCCGGGCTGGGCGTGGACGATGTGCCGCTGCAGCTGGTGACCCTGGGCAAGGCGCTGGGCGGCTACGGCGCGCTGGTGGTCGGCGACGAAGCGCTGATCCGGCATCTGGCCGAAACCGCGCGCCCCTATCTGTACACGACCGCGCTGCCGCCGGCGCAGGCGGCCGCCTCGCTGGCCGCGGTGAAACTGGCGCGGCGCGACCAGTGGCGGCGCGAGCGCCTGGCCGAGACCATCGCCGCGTTCCGCGGCGGCGCGCGCCGCCATGGCCTGGAACTGATGGCCTCGGACACGCCGATCCAACCATTGCTGTGCGGCGACGAGGCCAGCGCGCTGGCGTTGTCGGCGGCGCTGGAGCAGGCCGGCTTCCTGGTCTCGGCGATCCGCCCGCCGACCGTGTCCGAAGGCAAGTCGCGGCTGCGGGTGACGCTGTCGGCGTTGCACACGCCGGCGCAGGTGCAGGCGCTGCTGGACGCGCTGGCGCTGGCGCGCGACCGGCTGGCCGCGCATCCGGTCGGCCTGCCGGCGTGAGCCGGCCGATGTGAGCGGCCCGCGGTGAACCACGGCGACCTCGCGGCGCGCCACGCGGTCTGGGCCGCGCTGTCCGAGCTGTACCTGGACGACGACGTCGCCGCGCGGCACGCGCACATCGCCGCCGTGCTCGCGGCCTCGCCATACACAGCGCAGACGCTGCGGCGCATGCTGCTGCACGACGTGCATCCGCGCCTGGCGCCGAACCTGCTGAGCGTGGCCGGCGTCTGGGAGGGTTTCGACCAGGCCTGGCTGAGTACGGCGATCCAGCGCGGCGAAGGCGTGCGGCGCTGGCCGGCGTGGCGCACGCGCGCCTATCCACGCGAACAATGGCGCCTGCTGCTGCCGCGGCTGCAGGCCTTGCGCGCGCATCGCTGAGCGCGGCGTCGCCCGGTTCTCTTTTCCATTTGGCACACCATCGACGATGCACATCGAAACCCTGGGGCACGGCCCCGATCTGGTCCTGATCCACGGCTGGGCGCTGCACGGCGGCATCTTCGCGCCCTTGGTCGAGCGCCTGTCGGCGCAGTTCCGCATGCACCTGGTGGATCTGCCCGGGCATGGCCACAGCCGCGGCGACGACACCCCACTGGCGCTGCCGCACGTGGTCAGCGCGATCGCCGCGGCGACGCCGCCGGCGGCGTGGCTGGGCTGGTCGCTGGGCGGGCTGTTCGCGCTGCATGCCGCGGCGACCCAGCCGCAGGTGCGCGGCCTGGCGATGCTGGCGGCGACGCCGCGGTTCGTGCGTGGCAGCGACTGGCCGCATGCGGTGGAACCGCAGGTGTTCGCGCAGTTCGGCCACGACCTGGCCGACGACTACCGCGGCACGCTGGACCGCTTCCTGGCGCTGGACACGCTGGGGTCGGCGCATGCCCGCAGCGAACTGCGCACGCTGCGCGAGACGCTGAGCGCACGCGGCGAACCCGATGCGCAAGCGCTGCAGGATGGGCTGGCACTGCTCGAGCGCACCGACCTGCGGCGCGCGTTGCCGGCGTTGCGCGTGCCCAGCCTGTGGCTGGGCGGCCAGCGCGACCGCCTGGTGCCGGCCGCCGGCATGCAGGCTGCGGCCGCCATTGCGCCGCAGGCGCAGTCGCACATCGTCGCCAGCGGCGGGCACGCGCCGTTCCTTGGCCATGCCGACGAGGTCGCCGCCACGCTGCAGGCGTTTCTCGCTGCGTTGCCTTAGCGCGTACGCAAGACGCTCGCCTCGCGGTCTCGCAAGCTCGACATGCTCGCAGCCGGCCGACGCGAAGGCGCATCACGCCGGCGCCATGCCATGCGGCAGATGCCGGCGAATCGACGACGGACGGAGGCCACCCGATGCTGCGCGTTGCCGGTCTGCAGGCGACCGTCCACCGATGCTGTCGCGCTGCACGCGACGCCGACTGCGGCGTCGCTGAGGCGATGCGATGCGGGCCGACGAGAACCTCTTGCCACTGACGTCGCTCTTCGCCGACGGCGACCAACCCTCACGCCCATCGGCTAGGATCGACGCCGCCGCAGGTGCCACCATCGTCGCGCTACGATGGCACCGGCGCGCAACCGCGCTGTGGGGCAGGACCGAGGAGAACCGACCATGACCGCGATACAGAGCAACACTGCCAGGACGGTGGCGTGCCTGATCGCGGCATGCGCCAGCCTGCCGGCGCTGGCGACCCCGCCGCCGCCGGCGCCGTGCCGGTTCGAGGCGCCGGCGGACCTGGACGCCGCTCCCGCGCGGTGGCTCGGTGACTGCCAGCAGGGGGCGGCCGACGGGCTCGGCATCGTCCGCGCCGGCACCGCCGAGCCGTATGCCTTCTTCGCCGGACGCATGCAGGATGGCCGTCCCGCGCAAGGCGTCCTTCTTCTGCACGAAGGCGGGCTGATGGCGGCCGTGCGCTTCGATGCGGCCTTGCGCGCCGTGAGCAGCGACGGGTTGCATCCCGACGAGGACGACCGCGTGTTCGCGCAGGCGCGCGCTGCGGCGCTGGAAACCGCCGCGCGCCTGCGCCAGCAAGGCAATCGGGCATCCGCCGACTACTACACCGCGCTTGCGCGGCGCATCGACGACAGCCGCGCGGAGTAGCGCGCACAGCGCAGGTTGTGCCACTGGGTGTCAGACCGATGGCTGCCTACCGGTAGCGCAGCATCTCGATACCCCATCCCGATCGGGAAGCATGAGCGCAACGGGGAACCCTTGGCGGTCGGCCCGACCGCTTGCGACGTCGCTGCCACACGCACTGCAGGATCCTGCACACGTGCGCGGTCGCGGACGCCCGGAGCAGGCAAACCGCGGCAGAGCTTGCCGCAGCACGCGACGCAGCGCCTTATCGCCGCAAACCCGCACTCTGCGCGACGGCGGCCGGTCACTTGCCGATCGTGCCCGCCGACGCGCTGGTATCGCGCCGCTCACCTGCCCGCGCCGCCGAACACGGCCCGACGCGTCGCGCGGCTGGCAGCGGCGACGGCGATGCACCATCATCGCGGTTTCGAAACGAGCGGAGCGCACGCATGGATCTGGGCATCGCCGGCAAATGGGCGCTGGTCTGCGCCGCGAGCAAGGGCCTGGGCCTGGGCTGCGCGCGGGCGCTGGCCGGCGAAGGCGTCAACGTGGTGATCGTGGCGCGCGGCCAGGCAGCGCTCGATGCGGCGGCGGATGGCCTGCGTGCGCTGCCAGGCGCCGGCGCGGTGCTCGCGGTCGCCGCCGACATCGCGACCGAGGACGGACGCGCCGCCGCACTGGCGGCCTGCCCGCAGGTCGACATCCTGGTCAACAACGCCGGCGGCCCGCCGCCCGGCGATTTCCGCGACTGGGAGCGCGCCGACTGGCTGCGCGCGCTGGACGCCAACATGCTGGCGCCGATCGCGCTGATCCGCGCCACCGTCGATGCGATGCAGGCGCGCGGCTTCGGCCGCATCGTCAACATCACCTCGGCGGCGGTGAAGGCGCCGATCGACAGCCTAGGCCTGTCCAACGGCGCGCGCGCCGGCCTGACCGGCTTCGTCGCCGGGCTGGCGCGGCGCACCGTCGCGCACAACGTCACCATCAACAACCTGTTGCCTGGCCAGTTCGACACCGACCGGCTGCGCGGCAACTTCGCCCATGCCGCACAGCGCAACGGCACCGATGTGGACACCGTGGCGGCGCAGAAGCGCGAGCAGATCCCGGCCGGACGTTTCGGCACGGCGGAGGAATTCGGCGCGGCCTGTGCGTTCCTGTGCAGCGCGCAGGCCGGCTACATCAGCGGACAGAACCTGTTGCTCGATGGCGGTGCCTATCCCGGGACGTTTTGAAGGGCCGGGAATGGGGAATGGAGAAACGGGAATGGGCGAAGCGGGCGACGGCTTCGCCGCCGCGGCTGTTCCGATTCCCCATTCCCCATTCCCGGCCTTTCGCCGGCCGGCGATAATGCGCCAATGAATTCCTCTTCGTTCGACGCCCACCACATCCGCCGCGCGTTCTCGCGCGCCGCCGCCAGCTACGATGCCGCCGCCGCCCTGCAGCACGAGGTCGAAAAGCGCCTGCTGGAATCGTTGGACTACCTTGGCGACCACGTGCCGCAGGTGGTGCTGGACGTGGGCAGCGGCCCGGCGCATGCCGCCGCGACGATGAAGAAGCGCTGGCCGCGCGCGCAGGTGATCGCGCTCGATCAGGCGCTGCCGATGCTGCAGCAGGCCAAGCGCCAGGCCGGCTGGTGGAAACCGTTCGGCCGCGTCTGCGCCGATGCGCGCGCGCTGCCGCTGGCCGAGCACAGCGTGGATGTGATCTTCAGCAACCTGTGCCTGCAGTGGGTCGAGGACCTGCCGGCGGTGTTCGCCGGCTTCCGCCGCGTGCTCAAGCCGGGCGGCCTGCTGCTGTGTTCCAGCTTCGGCCCGGACACGCTGATCGAACTGCGCGACGCGTTCGCGCAGGCCGACCGCGAAGCGCCGCACGTGAGCCGCTTCGCGCCGATCGCGCAGTTCGGCGATGCGCTGATGCACGCCGGCTTCCGCGACCCGGTGCTGGACCGCGACCTGTTCACCCTCACCTATCCCGACCTGGCCGCGCTGATGCGCGAACTGCGCGCGATCGGCGCGACCAACGCGCTGCATGCGCGCCGCCACACCCTGACCGGGCGCGGCCGTTTCGCCGCCGCCAGCGCCGCCTACGAGCCGCTGCGCAACGCCGAGGGCAAGCTGCCGAGCAGTTGGGAAGTGATCTACGCGCACGCCTGGGCGCCGCCGCCGGGCGCACCGATCCGCGAAGGCGGCAGCGAGATCGCCGCGGTGCCGGTGTCGGCGATTCCGATCCGCCGCCGCGGCGAGTGAGGCATGCGCTTCGTTCCGGATACCGTCATTTTGTAGGAGCGGCTTCAGCCGCGACAGACACCCTCCGGATGGGGCCTGTCGCGGCTGAAGCCGCTCCTACAGGATTTCGCCAATTGCAAACGCGCTTCGGCCACGCCAAGGCGTGCCTTCGACAGGTACAGCCGCAGCTCTACCGCGGCACGCACGCCTGCGTTCGACTACCGCTCAGACCGATACCTGATCGATCCAGTCCTGCAGGTTGTAGTAGTTGCTGACCCGGGCGATCTTGCCGTCGCGGATGTCGAAGAACGCCCCGCCCGGCAGCACATAGGTCTGCCCGCGCGCCGGCGGCAGGCCTTCGTCGGTGTGATGGTATTCGCCGTGCACCACGTATTCGGCGGCGGCGCGGCGGCCGTCCTGCCCGCCCAGCACCACGATGTCGCGCAGCTGTTCGCGGTAGCTGGCGTTCATCCGCTGCAGGAACGCGGCGAAGGTGTCCTTGCCGATTTCGCGCGCGCCCTGGTTGAGGTCGTGGGCGACATCGTCGGTCAGCTTGTCGAGCATCGCCGCCCAGTCGCCGCGGTTGAACGCGTCGTAATAGGACAGCACCAGTTCGATGGCGCGGTCTTGCTCGCGGGTTCCGTCGATCTTCATCGCCACCACCTCATGCCATGCGGGGCGCCCATGATACGGCGGCCGGGCCCGCTCAGGCGCCCGGCACCAGCAGGTCTCGGTGGAAAAAGTAGACCTCCTGCAGCAGGAAGCGCCAGCGGGTCTGGAAGCTGCGGAAGCGGGTGCTCGGGGTCGAGGACGCCAGCGCGTCGATCTGCAGCTCGCGGCACAGGCGCAGCGCCCGCGCCATGTGCAGCGGATCGCTGACGATGATCGCCCGGTGCAGGCCGTGGCTGCGCATCAGCGCGCGGGCCTCGAGCAGGTTCTGGCGGGTGGTGCGCGAGACCGTCTCGATCAGGATCGCGTCGGCGGGCACGTCGTGGCGCAGCGCGTAGCGGCGCGCCACCTGCGACTCGGCGAAGCGCGCGCCGTTGCCGCCGAAGCCGCCGGTGAAGATCAGGGTCGGCGCATAGCCGCGCTGGTACAGGTCCAGGCCGTGGCGGATACGCTCTTCGAACACCGGTGAGGGCTTGGCGTCGTAGGCGGCCGCACCGAGCACGATGATCGCGTCGGCCGGCGCCGCCTGGTCGCGGTCGCCGACCCAGACGATGTAGATCGCCACGCCCAGCAGCCACAGGCCCAGCAGCGCGGCCAGCCGCCCGAGCCAGCCCAGCCAGCCGCGTCGTCGCCGCGGCTTCAAGCCGTGCCCCACGGCAAGGCGTCGAGATCCACGTTGCCGCCGGACAGGATCAGCCCGACCCGGCGCCCGGCGAAGCGCTCAGGCTGCGCCAGCACCGCCGCCAGCGCGATCGCCGACGAGGGTTCCACCACCTGCTTGAGCACCTGCCACAGCAGCCGCATCGCCGCCACGGTGGCGGCGTCCTCGACCACGATCGTCTCGGCCTGGCCGTGCAGCAGCGCGAAGTTGGGCGCGCCGAGGATGCCGCGCAGGCCGTCGCAGACCGTGTCCGGCACGAAGTCCACGTGCAGCGCGCCGGCGGCCAGCGAGCGTGCGGTGTCGGCGGCGCCGGCGGGCTCGGCCAATACCAGGCGCGCCTGCGGCGCCAGCGCCGACAGCGCCAGGCGGCTGCCGGCAGCCAGGCCGCCGCCACCGACCGGCACCACCAGCAGGTCGAGCGGGCCACTGGCGCCGAGCAGCTCCAGGGCCGCGGTGCCCTGGCCGGCGATCACCGCCGGATCGGTATACGGATGCACCAGGGTCGCGCCGGTCTGCTGCTGCACCTGCGCACACATCGCCTCGCGCGCCGCGATGCCGGCACCGCAGCGCCACAGGGTGGCGCCGTCGCGGGCGATATTGGCCAGCTTGGCCGCCACCGCGCCCTCCGGCACCACCACGTGGCAACCGATGCCACGGCTACGCGCGGCCTGCGCCAGCGCCGCACCGTGGTTGCCCGAAGAATGGGTGACCACGCCGCGCGCGGCCTGGGCCTCGCCCAGCGCCCACACCGCGTTGCAGGCGCCGCGGAACTTGAAGGCGCCGCCACGCTGCAGGTGTTCGGCCTTGAAAAACAACGTCGCGCCGGTCGAGGCGTCCAGCGCCCGCGAGCGCAGGACCGGGGTGACCTGGGCATGCGGCGCGATCCGCGCGGCGGCGGCCATCACGTCGGCGAAAACAGGCAGTGAAGATGAGACCATGCGCGAAAGGTTAGCGTATCGTCCCAAGTTCGCGGTGGCGCGGGTTGCTAGGCAACACAGCCGTTGCACGCGACTTAAGCGTTCAATCAACGACGAAGCGAGTTAAGGGGGCATTCAATGCAACACGCCGAACCTGTCGGTCAGCCTCAGGGAGAGGATTCGCCATGAACATGCGCCTGATCTGGGCCGCTGGATTGCTGGCCACGCTGAGCGGCTGCGCCACCTACGACTACGCCGACAACGGCGGCGGTTATTACCGCGGCACCCCCTCGGTGGAGTACCGCTATCCGGACGGCTACTCCGATGGCTACTACGCACCCTACAGCTACGGCGTAGCGCCGTATGGCTATGGCGCGGGCTATTACGGCTACGGCTACTACGGCTATGGCGGCCCGTACTACTACCGCGACTACTACGGTCCGCCGCGGCACCGTCCGCCGCCGCGTCCACGGCCCGACGACAACGGCCGCCCGCCGGACCGGCCGCCGCCGGTGATCGGTGGCGGCGGCGGCCGGGTCAAGTCGCCGTGGCGCGACCTGGACCGGCTGCGCCGTCCCGATGCCGCCAACGCCGGCCCACGCCCCCAGTCCATGCAGCCGCGGCCGCAGTCGATGCAGCCGCGTCCGGCCAGCGCGCCACGCCCGGCGGCCCAGCCACGGCCGGCCGCGCCCCGGCCTGGCAATCTGGGTCGTAGCAATGGGACAAAGCGCACACTAGAGCCCTAAGAAAAGGCTTGATTTCACGCGGCCACAAGACGCACTCTACGTCGTACGGGGTGACCGCCTGCGTCGCTTTATGACCCGAAGGGATCGCCCCACCGTCTATGTCGATGTCCGACAGGGAAATCTGGATCCCCCCTGTTCCGGCCCTGTCGGGCGTCGGCGCCTAAAAACGAAAAGCCCCGGTTCGCCGGGGCTTTTCGCGTTCGGGCCTTGCGGTTGCTGGCGTGCGACCCGAAGCGCAGGCATAAAAAAGGGCCGGCAGTCCCCCGACTACCGGCCCCCAGCTCCCCCAACGTGCGCGTGACTGGCCCCTGTTCCAATTCCAGTCGTACGCCCCTGACGCAATGCCACGTTGGGTGCAGTAGGGATATCTGCAGAGGGCGTGCCAACTTTAGGGTCGAATCCGTAAACTGTGATGAGAAATCCAAAATTTCCGTTTCCCGGCATGCGCGGCTGCGCAAACGCCCCCATTCCGGTCCGCGCGACCGCGCTGATGAGTCCCCGATGAGCGATTCCTTCTACCGCTACGACGTCATCGTGATCGGCGGCGGCCACGCCGGCACCGAGGCCGCGCTGGCTTCCGCGCGCGCCGGCGCGCGTACCCTGCTGCTGACCCACAACGTGGAGACGGTGGGCGCGATGAGCTGCAATCCGGCCATCGGCGGCATCGGCAAGGGCCATCTGGTCAAGGAAATCGATGCGCTGGGCGGAGCGATGGCGCACGCCGCCGATCTGGCCGGCATCCAGTGGCGCACGCTCAATGCGTCCAAGGGCCCGGCGGTACGCGCCACCCGCTGCCAGGCCGACCGCAATCTGTACCGCGGCGCGATCCGGCGCCTGGTCGAGGCACAGCCGAACCTGACCCTGTTCCAGGCCGCAGTCGACGACCTGATCGTGGAAGGCGAGCGGGTGCGCGGCGCCGTCACCCAGACCGGCCTGCGCTTCGAGGCGGCGGCGGTGGTGCTGACCGCCGGCACCTTCCTGGCCGGCAAGATCCACATCGGCCAGACCCAGTATGCCGGCGGCCGCGCCGGCGACCCGCCGGCCACCGCGCTGGCACAGACGCTGCGCGACGGCCGCTTCGGCGTGGACCGGCTCAAGACCGGCACCCCGCCGCGCATCGACGGGCGCAGCCTGGACTACGCGGCGATGGAAGAACAGCCCGGCGACGATCCGCTGCCGGTGATGTCGTTCATGGGCGAACGCGCCCAGCATCCGCGCCAGGTCTCGTGCTGGATCACCCATACCACCGAGCGCACCCACGCCATCATCCGCGGCGCGCTGGACCGCTCGCCGCTGTACACCGGCCAGATCGAGGGCATCGGCCCGCGCTACTGCCCGTCGATCGAGGACAAGGTGGTGCGCTTCGCCGAGAAGGCCAGCCACCAGATCTTCGTCGAGCCCGAAGGCCTGGACGTGGCCGAGATCTATCCCAACGGCATCTCCACCTCGCTGCCGTTCGACGTGCAGCTGGAGCTGGTGCGGTCGATCCGCGGCTTCGAGCACGCCCACATCACCCGCCCCGGCTACGCGATCGAATACGACTTCTTCGACCCGCGCGGACTGAAGGCCTCGCTGGAGACCAAGGCGATGCCGGGGTTGTTCTTCGCCGGCCAGATCAACGGCACCACCGGCTACGAGGAAGCCGCCGCGCAGGGCCTGATCGCCGGGCTCAATGCGGCGCGCCAGGTGCGCGGGCTGGAGCCGTGGTCGCCACGCCGCGACCAGGCCTACATCGGCGTGCTGATCGACGACCTGATCACCCACGGCACCACCGAGCCGTACCGCATGTTCACCAGCCGCGCCGAATACCGGCTGCAGCTGCGCGAAGACAACGCCGACGCGCGCCTGACCGGCATCGGCCGCGACCTGGGCCTGGTCGGCGAGGCGCGCTGGGCGCGCTTCCAGGCCAAGCAGGAGGCGGTGGCGCGCGAGAACGAACGCCTGCGCGCGCTGTGGGCCACGCCGGGCAATGCGCTGGGCCGCGAGGTCGCCGCGACGCTGGGGGTGGCGGTGAGCCGCGAGACCACCGTGCTCGACCTGATCAAGCGCCCGGAGCTGGACTATGCCGCGCTGATGCGGGTGCCGTCGCTGGGCCCGGGCGTGGACGATGCGCAGGTCGCCGAGCAGGTCGAGATCGGCATCAAGTACGCCGGCTACCTGGACCGCCAGCGCGACGAGATCGCGCGCCAGCAGCGCCACGAGGACACGCCGATTCCCGAGGCCTTCGACTACGCGCAGGTGCGCGGGCTGTCGGCCGAAGTGCAGCAGAAGCTGCAGCGCGTGCGCCCGCAGAGCGTGGGCCAGGCGCAGCGCATTCCCGGCATGACCCCGGCGGCGATCTCGCTGCTGCTGGTGCACCTGGAGCGCGCGCGGCGCAGCCAGGTGGCGTAAGCGGTGGCAAGGCGGCACAGGTATTTTCCGTGGACGACTGCTGCGCGTCCTTGGTGTCCATGCCGGCTCTGTAGGAGCGGCTTCAGCCGCGACCGGAATTATCGGTAATGCCCGTCGCGGCTGAAGCCGCTCCTACAGGGAGCATCTCTCGGGCCGGGGCGAACGTCGACACGTCGCGTCGCGACGCGCTCACCGGCTCGCCGTGGCAGGCGCTGCCGCGCTCGCATCCGCGCCGCCGCCCAGGACCGTGTACAGCGCCACTCGGTTGCTGTCGTCCTGCAGGCGCAGCGCGATCAGGTCCTGCTGCGCGGCGTACAGCGAACGTTGCGCGTCCAGGACCTGCAGGTAGTCGTCCACGCCGGCGCGGTAGCGCGCTTCGGCCAGCGTGTGGCTGCGCCGCACCGCGTCCACCAGCGCCCGTTGTGCGCTCAGCTGGGCGTCGAGGTGGTCGCGCTGCGCCAACGCGTCGGCGACGTCGCTGAAGGCGCTCTGGATCGCCTTCTCGTATTGCGCCACGGCGATGTTCTTGCTGATCTTCGAGACGTCCAGCGAGGCCTTCAGCGCGCCGGCATGGAAGATCGGCAGCACAATGCTGGGCACGAACGACCAGGTGCGCGAACCCGCCGCGAACAGCGTGGACAGCGCGTCGCTGCTGCGCCCGGTGGAGGCGGTCAGCGTGACGGTCGGGAAGAACGCCGCGCGCGCCGCGCCGATGTCGGCATTGGCCGCCTTCAGCGCGTGCTCGGCGGCGAGCACGTCGGGGCGCTGCAACAGCACCGTGGCATCCAGGCCCGCCGGCACCGGCGCCAGGGCCACGCTGCCGTCGAACGCATCGGTGCCGGCGAGCAGCGATGCGTCCACCGGCACGCCGACCAGCAGTTGCAGCGCGTCGCGGGCCTGGGCGAGCTGGGCGGCAGCGCGCGCCGCATCGACGCGGGCCGCTTCCACGCTGCTCTGGATCTGCGCCAGGTCCAGCCCGGAGCCGATGCCGTTGTCGTGCTGGATGCGGCTGCGCTTGAGCGTCTGCTCCTGGCTTTCCAAAGTCTGCTGCGCCAGCGCCAGCAGTTGCTGGTCGGCGCCGACCGTGAGCCAGGCGTCGGCGATCTGGCCGATCAGGCTCAAACGCACGCTGCGCTGCGTTTCGGCCGTGGCCAACCAGTTCTCCAGCGCCTCGTCCTTCAGGCTGCGCACGCGCCCGAACAGGTCCAGTTCCCAGCTGCTGATGCCGACCTGCAGCGTGTCGCTGCTGTCGATCTGCGCCTGCCCGGTATCGCTGGCACTGGCGCTGGTCCGCTGGCGGCTGCTGCTGGCATTGGCATCCAGCGACGGCGCCAGCGCGGCGCGCTGGATCCGGTACTGCGCGCGCGCCTTGTCGATGTCGAGCATCGCCACGCGCAGGTCGCGATTGTTGTCCAGGCCCAGGGCGATGACCTGGCGCAGGCGCGGATCGAGGAACACCTCGCGCCAATCCGGCATCGCCAGCGCGGCGCCGGCCGCGGGCGCGGCGGTGCCGGCCGTGTCGAACTGCAGCGGCACCGGCGCCGCCGGCCGTTCGTAGTGCGGGGCCATGCTGCACGCGGCCAGCGCCGCGCAGCAGGCCAATGCGAGCAGGTGCGGCGAACGCGCGCTCATGGCGTGGCCTCCTGCAGCGATTGCTTGCCGCCGGGAAATACGCTGCGCACGATGACGTAGAACAGCGGCACGAAGAACAGGCCCAGGGTGATCGAGGCCAGGGTGCCGCCGGTGACGCCGGTGCCCAGCGAATGGCGCGCCGCCGAGCCGGCGCCGTGGCTGAACACCAGCGGCAGCACGCCGAGCAGGAACGCCAGCGAGGTCATCAGGATCGGCCGCAGGCGCATCTGCACCGCGTGCAGGGTGGCGGCCAGCAGGCCTTCGCCGTGGCGCTCGAGTTCGCGCGCGAACTCGACGATCAAAATGCCGTTCTTGGCCGCCAGACCCACCGTGGTCAGCAGGCCGACCTGGAAATACACGTCGTTCTGCAGGCCGCGCACGGTCATTAGCAGCGCCGCGCCGAACACGCCCACCGGCACCGCCAGCATCACCGCGAACGGGATCGTCCAGCTTTCGTACAGCGCCACCAGGCACAGGAACACGAACAGCAGCGAGATCGCGTACAGCGCCGGGGCCTGGTTGGCCGACAGCTTTTCCTGGTAGGCCATGTCCGACCACGCATAGCCGAAACCGTGCGGCAACTGCTTGCTGAGTTCGGCCATGGCGTCCATCGCCGCGCCGGAACTGACGCCCGGCACCGCCTGGCCGGTGAGTTCCATCGCCGACACGCCGTTGTAGCGTTCCAGCGCGGCCGGCGCGCTGGTCCAGTGCGCGGTGGTGAACGCGGACATCGGCACCATGTCGCCATTGGCGTTGCGCACCGTCCAGCGCTGCAGATCCTGCGGCGCCATGCGCGCTTGCGCGTCGCCCTGCACGAACACCTTCTTGATACGGCCCTTGTAGATGAAGTTGTTGACGAAGTCGCCGCCGAGCGCGCTGTTGAGCGTGGCGTTGATGTCGCCCGGGTCCACGCCCTGCGCCTGCGCCTTGTCGTCGTCGATCTTGACCGCGTAGACCGGCGCGTCCTCCAGGCTGGCGTAGCGCACGTCGCGCAGCTTGGGATCGCGCCCGGCCAGGCGCAGCAGTTTGTCGCGTGCGTTCACCAGTGCGGCGTGGCCGGCGCCTTCGTAGTCCATCAGCTCGAAGGTGAAACCTGACGCGTCGCCGAGGCCGGTGATGGCCGGCGGCGAGGTCACGAACAGCTCCGCGTCGGGCACGTCGGCCAGGGCGCTGTTGAGATGCGCGGCGATGGTGTCGGCATCGTCGTCGCGCTCGTCCCAGTCCTTGAGCCGGACGAAGGCCATGCCGACGTTCTGGCCGGCGCCGGTGACGCTGAAGCCGGCCGAGGACAACACCGAGCGCACGCCCGGCTCGTGCAGTGCGGCCTTGGTCAGGCGGTCGGTCACCGCCAGGGTCTGCTCCAGGGTGGAACCGGCCGGCAGCTTGACCAGTACGTTGAGCATGCCCTCGTCCTCGTCGGGCAGGAACGCGCCGGGCAGGCGCCACAGCAGCACGCCGGTGACCACCAGCAGCAGCGCATAGGCGAGCAGGCTCAGCGCGCGCCGGCCCAGCACCCGCTCGACCCGCGCGCGGTAGCGCTCGGACAGCTGGCCGAAGCGGGTGTTGAACCAGGCGAAGAACCGGCCGAGGCGGCCGTGCGAGCCGATCGCCGCCTCGCCCTGGTGCAGCGGCTTGAGGATGGTCACGCACAGCGCCGGGGTCAGGGTCATCGCCACCAGTACCGACAGGATCATCGCCGCGGCGATGGTGATCGAGAACTGCCGGTAGATGACCCCGGTGACGCCGTTGAAGAACGCCATCGGCACGAACACCGCGGTCAGCACCAGCACGATGCCGACCAGCGCGCCGCCGATCTGCTGCATCGAGCGCAGCGTCGCCTCCTTCGGCGGCAGCCCTTCCTGGCTCATGACCCGCTCCACGTTCTCCACCACCACGATGGCGTCGTCCACCAGCAGGCCGA
The DNA here is from genome assembly GCF_041245805.1 of Xanthomonas sp. DAR 34887. Lineage (NCBI taxonomy): Bacteria > Pseudomonadati > Pseudomonadota > Gammaproteobacteria > Lysobacterales > Lysobacteraceae > Xanthomonas > Xanthomonas tesorieronis. The sequence goes on along the minus strand of NZ_CP162490.1, from coordinate 481,279 downwards.
TCGCCAGTACCATCGCGAACATGGTCAGGGTGTTGATCGAGTAGCCGAACGCGGCCAGCACGCCGAAGGTGCCCATCAGCACCACCGGCACGGCGATGGTCGGGATCAGCGTGGCGCGCCAGTTCTGCAGGAACAGATACATCACCGCCACCACCAGCAGCACCGCTTCGATCAGGGTGATGACCACTTCCTTGATCGAGGTGGTCACGAACGGCGTGGTGCTGAACGCGATGTGGTAGTTGTAGCCGTGCGGCCAGTACTGCTTGAGTTCCTGCAGCCGCGCGTCGATCGCCCTGGACGTTTCCACCGCGTTGGCGTCGGCGTTCAACTCGATGCCGAGCGAGGCCGAGGGCTTGCCGTTGAAGCGGCTGATGCTGTCGTAGGTTTCCGGGCCCAGGCCGATCCGGGCCACGTCGGACAGGTGCACCGCGGCGCCGCCGGCGCCGCTCTTGAGCACGATCGCGCCGAACTGCGCCGGCGTGTGCAGGCGGCTGCGCGTGGTCACCGTCGCATCCAGGCGCTGCCCGCGCGGCGCCGGCTGGCCGCCGATCTCGCCGGCCGACACGTCGGTGTTCTGCGCCTGCAGCGCGTTCTCCACGTCCGAGGGCATCAGCGCGTACTTGCGCAGTTTCTCCGGGTCCAGCCAGATGCGCATGGCGTATTCCGAGCCCATCGGCTGGATGTTGCCCACGCCGCTGACCCGGCTGATCTGGTCGTCGATGTTCGATTCCATGTAGTTGGCGACATCGAAGTTGTCCATGCTGCCGTCGTCGGAAGTGAACGCCACCACCTCGAACAGCGAGCCGCTGGACTTGGTGATGACGATGCCGTTCTGCTGCACGTCCTGCGGCAGCACCGACATCACCGACTGCAGCTGGTTCTGCACCTGCACCTGCGCGGTGTCGGCGTTGGTGCCGGTCTCGAACACCAGGTTGACCTGCGCGGTGCCGTCCGAGGCGCTGGTCGAGGTCATGTACAGCAGGTGGTCCAGGCTCTGCTGCGACTGCTCGATCAGCTGGGTAACGGTGTTCTCCACGGTCTGCGCCGAGGCGCCGGTGTAGGTGGCGCGCACGGTGATGGTCGGCGGCGCCATCTGCGGATAGCGCTCGATCGGCAGCGCGTGGATGGCCAGCATGCCGACCAGGACGACGACGATGGCCATGACCCAGGCCACCACCGGGTGGTTGACGAAGAAACGCGACATGGCAGCTCCTCAGTCGGCCTGGGCGTCGCCCGGCACCGCGGGCGCGGCGGCGAGCTGCGCGGCGCTGACCGCATACGGCACGACCGTCTTGCCGATCTCGGCGCGGCTGCCGTTGACCACGATCAGCCGTTCGCCCGGCTTGAGCCCGGCCTCCACCACCCACGCGTGGCCGACCGTGTCGCCGGTGCGGATGCGCCGTTCCTCGACCCGGTTGTGTGCGCCGAGCAGCTTCACCATCGGCTCGCCCTTGGCATCGCGGCTCACCGCCTGTTGCGGCACCAGGATCGCGCCCGGATCGCTGGCCAGCGGCAGCAGCGCGCGCAGGTACATGCCGGGCAGCAGCAGATGCTGCGGATTGGGCACGACCACGCGCAGGGTGACCGCGCCGGTGCCGGGATCGACCGAGCTGCCGACGAACTCCAGCGTGCCCGCAAGCGGATAGAAGCTGCCGTCCTCCAGGCGTACCCGCACCGGAATCTTGCCGTCGGTGGCCTTGATCTGCCCGGCGTCGAGCCGCTTGCGCAAGGCCAGCAGCTGCGTGCTGGACTGGTTCACGTCCAGGTAGATCGGATCCAGCCGCTGGATCTTGGCCAGCGCCGCATCCTGCTGCGCGGTCACCAGCGCGCCGGCGGTATAGGCCGAGCTGCCGATGGTGCCGGAGATAGGCGCCGTCACCCGGGTGTAGTCGAGATTGATGCGCGCCGCCTGCAACGACGCCTGCGCCGCCACCACGTTGGCTTCGGCCTCCTGCAACGCGGCCTGCGCGTCGTCGGCATCCTGTTTGCTGGCCGCGTCCTGCTCGACCAGGGTGCGGTAGCGCGAGGCCTTGGGACGCGCCGCGACCACGGCGGCCTGCGCCTGCGCGAGCTGCCCGCGTGCCGTGTCGTAGGCCGCCCGGTACGGCGCAGGATCGATCCGGTACAGCACCTGCCCGGCCTGGACTTCCTGGCCCTCGGTGAACAGCCGTTGCCGCAGCAGACCGTTGACCTGCGGCCGCACATCGGAGACTTCGTAGGCCACGGTGCGCCCGGGCAGCGACTGCTCCACCGGCAGGCTGTGCGCGGTCAGCGCGAGCGTGCCGACCTTGATCGGCGGTGGCGGTTGCGGCGCCGACGAACACCCCGTCGCCATCGCGAGCGCGACAACGGAACCACAGAGAATGAAACAGCGAGGCGCGGCGAAAGCGTCGAGCATGGGGGTCAGATCGAGGGGGTGGGAAGATCGAAGCGCGCAACGCTACACCAAATGTATTCCCGCGATATATCGCGGCGAAAACCGCAGTCAGCTGCCACTACAACTTTCGTGCGCGCGCAGAAAGATTGGCGAAAGATTGGTATTGGAGCGATACCTTCGTATCGCATCGGGATACGAATATTTCAATATGAAATGCGCGATCGCGGGCGCTTGCGGATTGCGTTCCGGCACTGCCTCATGCCGCGCTCGCAGCCTCATCGCGCGGCCACGGAATCGGTGCCGGCGATGGAGGATTCGCAGAGACGGCGGCCGCTGCGATCGGCCGCGTGCCGATGCGCTCGACGCGCATCGGCGAGGGAATGCGTTGCCGGCAGCGCGTCGTACAGGACGCGCTGCCGCACGACTCAGTCTTCGTCCGCCGCGGCCTCGCGGCCCTGCTGGCGGATGATCGCTTCCTGCCGCGCGTCCTCGATCGAATCGCGCACCGCGCGCACGTCGGCACGGCGGGTGTCGAACACGAAGCGGCCGCTGAGCGCGCTGTCCGGGCGCAGTTCGCCCTTCTCGTACAGCGCCCACATTTCTTCGCCGTAGTGGGTCTGGTTGAGCTCGGGGGCGAAACGGCCCAGGCAATCGCGCAGGTTGTGCACGTCGCGCAGCAGCATGTCGCGCGCGGCGTTGTTGCCGGCGGCGCTGACCACCTGCGGGAAGTCGATCACCACCGGGCCCTCGGCGGCGACCAGCACGTTGTATTCGGACAGGTCGCCGTGCACCAGGCCCAGGCACAGCATCTTCACCACGTCGCCGACCAACTGCGCATGGAACGCGCGCGCCTGTTCGGGCTCCAGTTCCACCTCGCCCAGCCGCGGCGCGCTCTGCCCGTCGGCATCGGTGACCAGATCCATCAGCAGCACGCCGTGGAAGTAGCCGCGCGGCTGCGGCACGTGTACGCCGGCATCCACCAGCTGGTACAGCGTGTTGGCCTCGGTGTCCTTCCACGCGGCTTCCTGCTCGCGGCGGCCGAACTTGGTCGCCTTGCCCATCGCCCGCGCCTGGCGGCTGCCGCGCACCTTGCGGCCTTCCTGGTACTGCACGCGCGCCTGGAAGCTGCGCTGCGCCATGTCCTTGTAGACCTTGGCGCACAGCACCTCGTCGCCGGCCTGGACCACGTACACGGCGGCCTCCTTGCCACTCTTGAGCGGGCGCAGCACGCTGTCGATGACACCGTCCTCGATCAGCGGCTGCAGGCCCTGGGGGGTTTTCATCGGACGCGGGGGGCCTTGATGGGGAAAGTCCGATTATGCCCAACCTTGCGTGCGGGCCGGTCGACAACTGCGGCATGGCCGGCCGCGTGCGGAGTAAAGTGGCAGCCGCGATCGCCGCCACGGCGGCCGCAGTCGGCAATCCACAGTGCAATCGTCCAGAGGGTGTCATGAGCAAGGGCATGGATCAGAAGAAGAGCGAGAAGAAGCAGCCGACCAAGACGCTGAAGGAAAAGCGCGCGGCCAAGAAGGAAAAGAAGAAGTAGCAAGCGCCTCCGGCGAGCTCGCGCGACGGGCTCGCCGGACTGCGGCCGGAGCGGCGTCCCTGGCCCGGCCCGGCGGCGCTGCCGCATCCTGCATCCCGTGTCCCGTGCGCTCCTGACACTTAGGCAACCGTGCCGCGCCTACGCCCAGGGCGATTCGCCCCCTCACCAGCCCGACCTGCACGCAGATGCCGCGGTCCGTGCCTGCCTAGCGAAGCCCCCCACGTGCCGTTCGGGTCCGGCGATGCCGTCGTTCGCCGGTCGCTGCGCCGTGCCTGGGCACATCCCGCTCGGCAGCCGCTGCGAACGCGCCGGCCAGCGTCTGTCCAGGCCGCGGCTGTGTCGGGTCGGGGCGCCTCCAGCGCTGCGGGCCGGCGGCACACCGCCGGCCATGGGCCTGCCTGGCGGTCGCCATCGTCCAGGGCCGCACGCACCCTCCCGATCGACCGCGCCATTGCGGGCATCTCCCAGCCATGCGCCAGAAGCGCTTTCCCGCCAGGCGCTATCATGGACAGCCGCGCCGCTGCCCGGTGCCGGCGCCTGCCCCCCCCCCCCGCTCCGCGGAGAACGCCGTGAACCCGATCCGCCCGTTCCTGGACAAGACGCCGCAGCTGGGCGCACGCGTCTACGTGGACCCGGCCTGCACCCTCATCGGCGACGTGGTGCTGGACGAGGACGTGTCGGTGTGGCCGGGCACGGTGATCCGCGGCGACGTCAACCACGTGCGCATCGGCGCGCGCAGCAACATCCAGGACGGCACCATCATCCACGTCAGCCACCACAGCCCGTTCAACACCGCTGGCTACCCGACCCTGATCGGCACCGACGTGACCGTGGGCCACGGCTGCATCATCCATGCCTGCACCATCGAGGACCTGTGCCTGATCGGCATGGGCGCGTGCATCCTCGACGGCGCCACGGTGAAGCGCTACGGCTTCGTCGGCGCCGGCGCGGTGGTCGGGCCGGGCAAGACCGTCGGCGAGCGCGAACTGTGGCTGGGCAATCCGGCGCGGCTGGCGCGCATGCTCAGCGACAAGGAGGTCGAAAGCCTGCACTACTCCGCGCAGCACTACGTGCGGCTGAAGGATCGCTACCTGGACATGGTGTCGCCGGCACCGCAATAGCCGCGGCGACTGGCGCGCGGTGGTGCTTTTGCGCGACACTGCGCGCCTCTGGCGTGGGGACGCCATCGAATGGATTCGCGATGACCAAGACACTTCCGTTGCGCGGCCTGCTGGCCGCTTTCCTGCTTGCGCTGGGCGCCGGTACCGGATCGGCCGTGGCCGAAGAAGAGCACGCTCAAGAAGCGCATGGCAACGACGGCATGACCGCCGAGCAGTTCGTCGCCTCGCTGCATTTCCAGGATGGGCACATCGAAGTGCCGCAGGCCAAGGTGCATTTCGACCTGAGCCACGACTTCCGCTATCTCGGCAAGGACGATGCGCGGCAGGTGCTGGAGGCGTACTGGGGCAACCCGCCGGACGACACCGTGCTCGGCCTGATCGTGCCGCGCCAGCCCGCGCTCGACGCGCAGGGCAGCTGGGCGGTGGTGGTCACCTATGCCGACGACGGCTACGTGTCCGACGAGGACGCCAGCAAGATCGATTACAACGACATGCTCGCGGACATGCAGAAGGAAACCCGCGAGGAGAACGCGCAGCGCAAGGAAGCCGGCTACGAGAGCGTGGACCTGGTCGGCTGGGCGGTACCGCCGCGCTACGACGCCGCGAACAAGAAGCTGTACTGGGCGCGCGAACTGGCGTTCCAGGGCAACGACGGCCACACCCTCAACTACGACATCCGCGTGCTCGGCCGCCACGGCTACCTGAGCCTGAACGCGATCGCCAGCATGGACGAGTTGCCGCAGGTGCGTGCAGGCATGCAGCAGTTGCTGCCGATGGCCGAGTTCGACAGCGGCGCGCGCTACGCCGACCACAATCCATCCACCGACAAGATCGCCAGCTACGGCCTGGCCACGCTGATCGGCGGCGGCCTGGCGGCCAAGGCCGGCCTGTTCGCCAAGCTCGGCCTGATCCTGGCCAAGGCCTGGAAGCTGGTGGCGCTGGGGCTGATGGCGCTGGTCGGCGGGATCGGCAAGCTGTTCTCCGGGCGCAAGCGCGACGGCGGCACGGTGCGTTGAGCGGCCTGTGCGGCACGTTTGCCGCGCCATCGTCGCCATCGCGTGAGGATCGTCCGGCGCCGACCATGGCGCCCGGCTGGGCAATTGGCGCCGCGCCGGCTAAAGTCGCGGCTCGGAGCAGGACGCAGTCGAGATCACGCATGCCGCCACAGGCAGCCGGCCGGACAGAACAACGGCCTCACATCGCAGGCACGCATGCGCGCCACGCCGCAACCCGGCGGTGAGTGGCATGCTCGACACCTACCGTGAAGTGATCACGCCCGAAGGCGTGCCGTTGCACCTGCCGGCCGCCGGCGCGGTGCCGCGCGCGCTGGCCTGGCTGATCGACCTGGCGGTGCGCTTCGGCATGCTGACCCTGATGGGCCTGCTGCTCGGCGCACTCGGCGGCTTCGGCCAGGGCCTGTACCTGGTGGCGATGTTCCTGGTGTTCTGGGCCTATCCGATCGTGCTCGAAGGCTGGTTCGGGCAGACCCTGGGCAAGAAGGCGCTGGGCCTGCGCGTGGTCTCGCGCGACGGCGCGCCGGCCGGATGGATGGCGGCGATCACCCGCAACCTGCTGCGCACCGTGGACATGCTGCCGTTCGGCTATGCCGTCGGCCTGATCGCCTGCCTGTTCGATGTGCACGCGCGGCGCCTGGGCGACATGGTCGCCGGCACCCTGGTCATTCACCAGCCGCCGCGCCACGAGGCCGGGCTGCCGCCGATCGCCAGCGCAACGCCGCCGCCGCTGGTGTTGCTGCCGGCCGAGCAGGCGGCGTTGATCGCCTTCGCCGAGCGCGCGCCGCGGCTGGCGCCGGCGCGGCAGCTGGAACTGGCCACGCTGGCGCTGCCGTTGACGCACGCGCCCGGCCAGGCCGGCGTGCTGCGGCTGTATGCGATGGCCAACTGGCTGTTGGGGCGGCGATGAGGCAGGAGCAGTTCATCGCCCGCCACCAGCACGAGTGGGAGGCCTTCGAGACCTGGCTGCACACGCGCGGACGCAAGCGCCCCGCCACCGCAGTCACCAACGCGCCCGACAGCGCCGCGGACGCATGGCGCCTGGCCGACGAAGACATGCCGGCGCGCTACCGGCGGCTGTGCCAGCAGCTGGCGCTGGCGCGCAAGCGCGGCTACAGCCCGCTAGTCACCGCGCGCCTGCAGCAGTTGATGCAGCAGGGCCACACCGAGCTGTACCGGCCGCCGCGGCCGCGCCTGCGGCGCGCGGCCGAATTCCTGTTCGCCGAGTTTCCGCAACTGGTACGCAGCCAGGCCGGCTGCATGGCCGCGGCCACCGCGCTGTTCGTGGTGCCGCTGGTCACCATCTTCGTGCTGCTGCAGTTCCGGCCGGAACTGATCCACGGCTTGATGGATCCGATGCAGGTCGCGCAGATCGAACGCATGTACGACCCGGCCAGCGCCGCGCACAAGCTCGGCCGCGACAGCGGCGACGACTGGCAGATGTTCGGCCACTACATCATGAACAACATCAGCATCGGCCTGCGCACCTTCGCCAGCGGCCTGCTGGCCGGGCTCGGCACGGTGCTGGTGCTGCTGTTCAACGGCGTCACCATCGGCGCGGTGGCCGGGCATCTGCACCAGATCGGCTACGGCGTGACGTTCTGGCGCTTCGTCGCCGGACATGCGCCGTTCGAACTGACCGCGATCGTGATCGCCGGCGGCGCCGGTCTGCAGCTGGGCCTGAAGCTGCTGGCGCCTGGCCGGCGCCGGCGCATCGATGCGCTGGTCGAAGGCGGCACGATCGGCGCCAAGCTATGCCTGGGCGTGGCGTTCATGCTGCTGGTCGCCGCCTTCATCGAGGCCTTCTGGTCCTCGATCGGCTCGCTGCCGGCGGCGGTGAAGTACGGCGTGTCGGGCCTGCTGTGGACGCTGGTGCTGGTCTGGCTGTGGCGCGGCGGACGCGGCATCGCGGAGGCCGACGATGCGGATTGAACGCCTGGACGTGGTGCTGCGTGCGCGCTCGGCCTGGGAGGCGATGGAGCTGGGCAGCGCGCTGGTGCGCCGCCATGCCGGCGCGATCTGGAAACCGTGGCTGCTGTTCACCGTGCCGCTGTTCGCGTTGCTCAATCTCGGCGCCTGGGCGATCGACGAGCTCTGGCTGGCCAGCCTGGCGCTGTGGTGGCTGAAACCGGTGCTGGACCGGATCCCGCTGTTCGTGATCTCGCGCGGCGTGTTCGGCGACGTGCCTAGCGTGCGCGACACGCTGCGCGCGCAGTTGAAGTGGGGCTGGCGCCCGATGTTCGGCTACCTGACCTGGCGCCGACTGAGTCCGGCGCGCACCGTGTTCCTGCCGCTGGAGTTGCTGGAGGGGGCCAGCCCCGAACAGCAGCGGCAGCGCCGCCGCACCCTGGGCGGTGCGGTGTACGGGCATGCGCTGCTGCTGGCCAGCGTGTGCTGGCATTTCGAGGCGATGCTGCTCGTGGCCTGCATCGCCGCGATCCTGATGTTCGTGCCGGTGGACCTGCTGCCGGAAACGGTGCGCGCGGCGTGGGCGCTGATCGGCGATGAGAATCCGGTATGGGCCGACGTCGGCCTGAACGCCTTCGCCTGGTTGGCGACGACGCTGATCGAACCGTTCTTCGTCGGCGCCGGTTTTGGCCTGTACCTCAACCGCCGCACCGAACTCGAAGCCTGGGACGTGGAGATGGCGCTACGCCGGCTGCGCGATCGGCTGGGCGGCGCCGCGCCGTTGCTGCTGGCCCTGGTCCTGCTCGGCGCTCCCGGCGCTGCGCTGCGCGCGCAAAACGCGGCGCCGGGCAGCGACGCCCCGGTCGCAGCCGACCCGCATGCGCTGCCCTCGGCGCCGGCGACCGCATCTTCGCAAAACTCCGACGACGGTACCGACGCCAGCGACAGTGACGACATCCATGATCCGGAGAAGGACAACGGCAGCGGCAGCGACAGCGACAGCGACGACGACGCGCCGGCCGCGCTCGACGAGATCTTCAATACCGTGCCCGCCGCCGACGCGCGCTTCGACCGTGCCGCCGACCGCGCCTACAAAGACCCGCTGCTGTCGGGCAAACGCAGCATCCGCTACTGGAAGAAGCGCGACCGCAACGAAGACGACGAGAAGAAGCCCGATGCGGACAAGCTCGATCCGCGCTTCGGCAAGGGCCTGCTGGCCAGCGTGGCGGCCGTGTTCGCGTTCATCGGCGAATGGGGCATGTGGTTGCTGGCCGGCATGCTGGTGCTGGTCCTGCTGCTGACCGCCAAGCATTGGCTGCCGTGGATGCGCGGCAGCGGGCGCAAGCGTGCCGCGGCCGAGACGCCGGTGGCGCATGCGCCGGTGTTGAGCGCCGAGCCGCTGCCCGACGATGTGGCCACCATCGCGCGCCGGCTGTGGCGCGAGGGCCGGCAGCGCGACGCGCTGGCGCTGCTGTACCGCGCCAGCGTGGCGACCGTGTGCGAACGCGCCGACCTGACGCTGCCCCCGGGCGCCACCGAAGCGCAATGCCTGCGCGCCTCCAGACGCCTGCCGGACGACGCCGACCGCAGCCTGTTCGCGCGCATGGTGCGCACCTGGCAATACGCCGCCTACGCCGGTCGCCTGCCCGACGACGACGCCTTCGCCGGCTTGCTCGACGAACTGCAGCAGCAGTACCGGTGGCGCGCATGAACAGCGGAACCCGCAATGCGCTGATCTTCCTGCTCGGGCTGCTGGTGACCAGCGTGCTCGTGGTCTGGTTCCTGGGCCGCTACGAGCGCGCCGAACGCGAGCTGGCGCTGCCGCCGCGCGGCGAGGCCGCCTACAACCCGCTGTACGCATTGCGCCAGACCCTGCGCGCGGACGGCGTGCGCGCCGAATCGCGGCAGCGCCTGGACCTGGCGGCGATGCGGCTGCAGCCGCACGACAGCGTGCTGCTGTTCGGCGACCCGCGCGCGCTGAGCAAGCCCGACGGCGATGCGCTGCTGGCCTGGGTCGAGCGCGGCGGCCACCTGATCCTGCGCACGCCGGCCGCCGACGAGGACGACGATACGGTCAAGCTGCCGATCTTCGACGCGCTCGATGTCGCACTGGAAAAGGGCAAGCCCGGCCATTGCCTGAAACTGGCCATTCCCGGGCAGCCCGAACACAGCGAGTTCTGCAACGGCCGGCGTTTCCAGGTCGACTATGACGCGGCGAGCAACCTGTGGGGCAGCGACGAGGACTACGCCTACGCTCGGCTGCCGTACGGCGACGGCAGCGTGGACCTGCTGGCGGAAATGGATTTTCTGCAGAACGGCAGCAGCGGCGGCAACCGCTTGAGCGACGACCCACTGGCCACGCCGCCCGCTCCGCCGAGCGGCGGCCTGCGCGACGTGCCGCATCGCCTGCTGGCGCGGCAGATCCTGGCGCCCAACTACGGCGACGGCACCATTTACCTCATCTATTCCGCCGAGCTGCCATCGCTGTGGCGCACGCTGTTCGTCAACGGCTGGCCGGCCTGGGTGCCGGCGCTGCTGATGCTGCTGGCCTGGCTGTGGTGGCGCATGCAGCGCTTCGGCCCGCTGCGCGCCTCGCCGGCCGGCGACCGCCGCTCGTTGCTGGAACACGTGCGCGCCAGCGGCGAGCACCTGTTCCGCTACGGCAAGTCCGAACTGCTGTATGCGGCGACGCGCCAGGCGTTCCTGACCCGGCTGCGACGCCGCGCGCCGCTCGCCGCAGCGCTGCAGGGCCCCGCGCAGGCCGCGGCCATCGCCGAGCGCCTGAACCTGGCGCCGGCACAGGTCGAACAGGCGCTGCAGGCGCCAGCACCCAAACAACACGCCGCCTTCCGCGATCGCATTCGCCTCCTCGTCCAGATGAGAAACCAGTTATGACCACCGCCCCCGCCGACTCCGTCGCCCCCCTCACCGGCCCCGCCCTGATCGAACGTGTCGAGGCGATCCGCGACGCGGTCGGCCAGGCCTTCATCGGCCAGCCGGAAGTGCTCGAGCAGATCCTGATCGCGCTGCTGGCCGGCGGCCACGTGCTGATCGAAGGCGTGCCCGGACTCGGCAAGACCCTGCTGGTGCGCGCGCTGGCGCAGGCGATGGAACTGAACTACGCGCGGGTGCAGTTCACGCCGGACCTGATGCCCAGCGACGTCAGCGGCCATGCCGTGTACGACCCCAAGACCGAGAGTTTCAAGATCCGCCGCGGCCCGGTGTTCACCCACCTGCTGCTGGCCGACGAGATCAACCGCGCCCCGGCCAAGACCCAGTCGGCGCTGCTGGAAGTGATGCAGGAAGGCCAGGTCACCATCGAGGGAAAACCCTTCCCGCTGGCGCCGCCGTTCCTGGCCCTGGCCACGCAGAACCCGGTCGAGCAGGAAGGCACCTATCCGCTGCCGGAAGCGCAGCTGGACCGCTTCCTGCTGAAGGTTCTCATCGACTATCCGCAACTCGAGGACGAAAAGCGCATGGTGGAAGCGGTCACCACCGGGCGCAGCGCCGGCGACTTCGACCTGTCGCAGGTGCCGCGCGTGCTCAGCGCCGCGGATGTGGTGGCGATGCAGCTCGGCACCGCCGCGATCGTGGTCGACCCGCAGGTGATCGACTACGCGGTGCGCATCGTCGCCGCCACCCGCAGCTGGCCGGGCATCGCGCTCGGCGCCGGCCCGCGCGGCAGCATCGCGCTGATCCGCGCCGCGCGCGCGCAGGCGGTGCTATCCGGCCGCGACTTCGTCACCCCCGACGACATCCGCGACATCGCCAAGCCGGCGCTACGCCACCGCATCGCACTGGCCCCGGAACTGCAGATCGAAGGCCAAAGCGCCGACGACGCGCTGGGCGCGCTGCTGGCGAAGGTGGAGGCGCCGCGCAAATGAGCCGGGATTTGGGATTGGGGAGTGGGGATTCGGCAAAGCCCGCGCCGGCCGCCACGCCGGCTTTCCCTGCTCGCATCCGAGCAGCTGCCAGTGCGGCCTTGAGCGCACGTACCGCGCTTTTGCGAATCCCCAATCCCGAATTCCGAATCCCGGCCCTCCACCCATGAGACCCGCCCCGCTCCTGCTAGCCCTGCTCGGCCTCTGGGCACTGTGCGGCCTGGCGTCGGCGCTGCAGCTCATCGCGCTGTGGCCGTGGCAGGCGCTGGGCGCGGCGATCGGCGTGATTGCGGCGGTCGATGCGTGGCGGCTGTGGCGCAGCCCCACTCCGCAGCTGCGCCGCGAACTGCCCGAAGCCTTGCCGCTGGGGCTGGAGCGCGAGGCCGGGCTGCGCATCGACAGCGCGCAGCGGCAGACACTGGACGTATTCGATCTGGTGCCCAGCGGCTGGTGGATGCAGGGCCTGCCGCGGCGCGTGACGCTGCGCGCGGCCACCGAGACCCACCTCACCTACCGATTGCGCCCGACCGCGCGCGGCCGCTTCGACTTTGCCGGCACCCACCTGCGCCTGCACTCGGCCTGGCGCCTGTGGCGGCAGCGGCGCGTGGCCGGCGCGGTGCAGACCGTGCGCGTGTATCCGAACTTCGCGCCGCTGACCCGCTTCGCCCTGTTCAGCGCCGAACAGGCGTCGCGGCTGGTCGGCGCGCACCTGAAGCGGCGCCGCGGCGAAGGCACCGACTTCCACCAGATGCGCGAATACCGCGTCGGCGACAGCCTGCGCCAGATCGACTGGAAGGCCACCTCGCGCGCGCGCAAGCTGATCTCGCGCGAGTACCAGGACGAGAAGAACCAGCAGCTGCTGATGCTGATCGACACCGGGCGGCGGATGATGGCCAGCGAGAGCGGCCTGGCGCATTTCGACAACGTGCTCAATGCCGCATTGGTGGTGTCGTACCTGGCGCTGCGCCAGGGCGATGCGGTGGGGCTGATGGCCAGCGGCGGCGACGCGCGCTGGGTCGCGCCGCAGCGCGGCATGGGCACGGTCGATGCGTTGCTGCGCGCCAGCTACGACCTGCAGCCGCAGGCGGTGGCCACCGATTACCTGGCGGCGGCGACCGAACTGTCGCTGCGCCAGCGCCGCCGTTCGCTGGTGATGCTGATCAGCAACGTGCGCGACGAAGACATCGAAGACCTGCTGGCGGCGGTGCGGCTGCTGCAGCGCCGGCATCTGGTGTGCGTGGCCAGCCTGCGCGAGCAGGCGCTGGACCAGGCGCTGAGCCAGGACGTGCAGGACCTGCAGCAAGCGGTGCAGGCCGGCGCGGTCGCGCGGTATCTGCAACAGCGCGGCGACGCCCACGACGCGTTGCGCAGCCACGGCGTGATGGTGCTCGACGTCACCGGCGAGGAGCTGCCGGGCGCGCTGGTGCAGCGCTATCTCGCGGTGAAACGCGACGGGTTGCTGTAGCGCGACGCCGCGGCCCATGGCGATGTCGCCCCCCTCCCGACATCGAATGTCGCTTGCCGTTGGACAGAATGAAACGCCGTATGCGGCCCACATAGGCCTGCTCGGTGCGCGGGCTGTAATGGCGAAGCCGCAGCCGACCACGGACCTGATCCAGCAGCTTGAGGGACAGACGCGCCATTACGCCCGCATCGTCACGGGTGTAACTCATACGCCCGCTCAAACGTCGGATAACGCAACCAGCATCGACGCCAGCACCGGTGACTACCATCGGGCAAGTCATTGTTACGGGTTAGGAATTCGCCCCCTTTCCAGGCCTCCGGCGTTAGTCGATACTTGGTGCAACACCGCTTTTAGGCGGTCCAATAGTAGCTAGGCAGCTAATGTCACAACGTCGCATCCAAAGTGTCAGCAGCCTCTACGACTTCATCGGGCTATGTCGTCCTATGTGCGCCGAGCAACTTCCCGGTCCGGGGCTATCTCCCGCCGGAGGCACAGATTGATCTGGAGCGCGCCTTTGCTGAGCTTCGCAACGGCGTCGGCCTCGTAGAGGAAGACTTTCCGGGCGCAGACCAAGAGCGAGGCCTTACCGCGCTATTAGAGCAATCCCTAGAAAGTTATCGGCAAGTGATGAGCTCACTGGGGCTCAACATCTCCAAGAGTTCCAAGCGGCAATCTTTAAGGGTTAGCCCGTGTCCAGTACGCTGCCTAACAATTCGTCCAAGCCGACACCGCTTTGCGGCGCGGCTTAACTCAGGCGTTAGAGGCCAATGAACTCCGAGCAACAAGCCGAGATCGTCAGATTGATCCGTGAAGCTCAAGCTCGAAGTCGAGGATATGCCGACTTCTTTCTCTGGTCCACAGATCGAGACCTCGAAGAGTGGGGAGTCACCACAGCTCTCGCCGAATCCATGAGCGTTCGCGGGGAGCCGTCCCTTTCTGATATCAAGAGCCGGGGACGTCAAAGCGATCCACCCGACTGCGAGGCAAAGGACGCCGAAGCAAAGCGCGTCGCAATCGAAGTGACTGAACTGGTCGATGGCTTGGCAATACATCACCACAAGAAGTCCATAGCGGCTGGCGTTGCTCCTGAATGGGCTGAGTGGAGTCAAGAAAAGTTCTTAGCTCAACTCTCCAGCAGGCTGGACGAGAAGGACAAGCGATTCCCTCATCTGAAAGACGCGCCGTACCCGGATGGCTATTTCGTGCTTGTCCACACCGACGAATCGGAACTTCGAAAAGAAGTTGTGGCTGTCTTTCTTGAAGGGTTTGTTGCGAAAGTCCAGCACATCAAGCGAGCATTTCTCTTGCTTTCATACGATCCATCAGTCGAGATGTGTCCATACTTTGAGGTGCGACTTGGCGCCTAACCCTTCAATCGAGAGGACGTGCCTCGGCAGGCCGGGTCACGCCTCTCATCTCAAACGTTGGCCGTATAGCATGCATCAGTACCAACGGTTAATGCGTCGGAAAGGCGTAACAACTCATACGGACGATGAAAGGATGCAACTTCTCGCGTTGCTCCAAAGCGCGCCTGGGGTGGATAACGTTGAGATTGTTGGAGTCCATCCAAAGGGCGGGTACCGCACCACGTTTGACCTATCGGTCGATTCAATTGACCTTTCTTAGCTCTACTTGAGGCGAACGACTGGATGTCAGTCTTTTAGTTGGCGGCCGCAACTGCGCTAGCATGCGGCCTAACAATTCATTCAAGCCGAACCCGCTTCGCGGGCCGGCTTAACTTAGGTGTTAGGTGCCGCCTGGTGAGAATCCGAGCGTACGAGACCAGAAACCTAGCCCTGCTGCGGCACGTCTCCTCGTGGAGCGTGGGCGTCGGCTTTGCCTTTTGGGCAATTTCGGTTGCCTGCGGGCTCCTCCATTGGGGCACTGCCGCAGAGGTCGCGATCTTCGCGTTCTTCATTGGCGGGTTTGGCAGCGGCACTGTATGGCTGGTTTACTCTCTGCTTGTTGCGCCCGGGTGGTGTCGGCACATGTGGCAGCGCGTGCGCGCCCTCCGGTCCAGCACCTAACAATTCGTCCAAGCCGACGCCGCTTTGCGGCGCGGCTTAACTCAGGTGTTAGGCGGTAGTGCTGCAAGTGCGGTGCGGCTTTCGTCTTCGGCAACAGCGCTTGCGCGTCAGCCGTCGGCTCCGGTGCGCGGCCCTCTCGTCACCGTGCATCGGATCGCTTGCCGCTTCGTCGTCCGTCTTCATTGCTCCGCTGCGCTCGTAAGCTTCCCCGCATCGCAGGGACGCGCGCACTGGACGCCCGCGGCATCTGCGCCGTATGCGGCACCGCTAACTTGGCGCCGCGCTTGCGCTGCATGCCAGCGCGAACGGCGTGCAGCGCGCCCACGCCACATCGCGGACGACAAGCGCGCGGCGCCGTCACGAATCCGGCACTCCGCCATATCGCGGCCGGGTCACGGCGCGACAGTGGGCGCCGGCGGCAACTGCGCGCAGGCATGCTGCAGCCGCTGCAGCGCACGGACCATCAGCGGCCGGTGCCGCGCCAGCTTCATCCACGCCGGCAGGCGCGCCACCATCGAGCGCCCGAACAGGCCGCGCCGCTCGCGCAGCGTGGCCGTGACGTAGTCCTGCAACTCCTGCAGATGGCGCGCGTTGTAGGCCCACAGCACACCGGCGCGGGTCGGCGCCACCAGCGCCAGGCGCATGCCGAAATGCGGATCGCAGGGCAGCGCGTCGCGCACGCGCTGCGGTTGCACCGCCACCGCGCTCTGCTGGCCGCAATGCGCGCAGCGCCCGGGCAAAGTCCCGGGCGGCGCAACCGCCGCGGTCGAGACCGCACAGACCTGGACCCACTGGTGGCCGCAATGGCCGCAGGCACGGCGGCCCGACAGCCGCAGCGCGCCCACCCAGTCGCCGTTGCCGCTGTCCAGCGCCGCGCTGCACTGGCCGCAGCGAAAGCGCGCCTGCCAGCGGTACGGCTGCCACTGCGCCAGCACCCAGCCCGGCGCGTCGCAGCGATGGCAGCGCACCACCACCCGGTCCGCATAGGCCGCGAGCGGCGTACCGTCGTTGCGATGCCGCCGCGGCATGATCGGCGACGGCCCACGCTCAGGCATACAGCACGCCGGCCTGCCCCGCCTCGACGATCGCATGCGGCACGAAGCGCGCGCTGTCGCGGGTGATCGGGCCGTCGTCCTCGCGGATACCGATGCCGCAGGCGGCGTCGCCGACGATCCAGCTGCCGACCATCGGGTAGCGGCCGTCGAACGCCGGCAGCGGATGCGCCTGCTGCACGATGCACGGCCCCTGGTAGGGGCCATCGCTCTCGAACATGCGGCCGTCGGCCAGATGCAAGGCGATGTTGGCGCCCTCGCGCGAATGCAGCGGCTTGCGCACCCACCCAGGCGGCAGCGCGGCGCCGTCGTCGAACGCGGCCGGCAACAGGTTGGGATGGCCGCGATGGCGCGACCACAGCAGCGGCAGCAGGCCCTTGTTGCTCAGCACCGCCTTCCACGGCGGCTCCAGCAGGCGCAGGCCCGATCCCGGCAAGGCCTGGCCGAAACGCTCGGCGAACAGATCCTCCAGCGGGTACAGCTTGAACAACGCGCCGATCACCACGTCGTCCAGATCGGTGTAGCGCCCGTCCGCGGACAGGCCGATGTCCTCGATCGCGATCGCCTCGCCGAACAGCCCGGCCTGCGCCGCGCAGTCGCGCAGATAGGCGACCGTGCCCTGGTCTTCTTCCGACTCGCGCACCGCGGCGAAATACAGCGGCGGCGGCAACTGCGCCGCCAGTTCGGCGAAGCGCGCCACCAGCTTTTCGTGGATCGAATTGAACTGGTCCGCGTCGTATGTCAGGCGCCCCTGCGCGCGCTGGTCTTCCAGCCATTGCCACTGGAAGAACGACGACTCGAACAGCGACGTCGGCGTGTCGTAGTTCAGTTCGTACAGCTTGGCCGGGCCGGTGCCGTCATAGGCCAGGTCCAGGCGCCCATACAGATGCGGATCGCGGCGCCGCCAGCTCTCGGCGATCCAGTCGCGGAACGCCGGCGGAATCGCCAAGCGCTGCATCAATTCCTCGCTGGCGACGATCTCGTCCACCAAACCCATCGCCATCTGATGCAGCTCGGCGCTGGGATCCTCGAGGTCGCGTTCGATCTGGCGTAGGGTGAACGCGTAATAGGCGCGTTCGTCCCAGTAGCGTTCGCCGCCGATGGTGTGGAAACGAAAGCCGCACTCGGCGGCCTGCGCGCGCCAGTCGCCGCGTTCGACGATCGCGATGCGTTGCATGTACTTGCCTTGGTTGATGCGGCGTGGAGCGGCGCGGCGATCAGCCGCCGACGCTGCCGCGCGCGCCGCTGGAGCTGCCGAAGCCGCCACGGCTCACCGTGACCGCCCGGTTCGGCGTGGCGCCGATATGGGTCATGGTCTGGTTGCCGCGCAGGCTGGTGGCGGCGGCCGCGCCGGCCCCGGCCGCGGCAGGCCGCTGCCACTGGTTCTGCCGGTCCTGGAACGCCGGCGCGGCGTTGAAACCGGCCATGCGATTGCCGTTGAGCATCTGCGACAGGAAGAAGCCGGTCATCAGCGGGCCGATGAACGAATGCCCCTGGCGGTCGCGCTGCTCCACGCAGCGTTCGGCCGAATAGTCCTGCGCACATTGCTCGCGGCTGGCGTACTTGGGTCCCTGCTCGGCCGACTGCTGCTGCGCCTGCTTGAACGCCTCGCGGCAGGTGGTGATGTCGTGGGTCTGCTCTGCGCAGGCCTCCACCGAGGTGTACAGGCCTTGCTGGGTCTTGTTTTCGGGCTCGCGCTCGCAGGCGGTGAACAGCAGCGGCGCGGCGCCCAGCAGCAACAGGGCGGTCGTCTTCGACCTTTTCATGGCAACGTCTTCCTGAGTCCAGCCCCGATGATGCCCGGTTCGGCCGGCCACGGGAACCCGCGACCGGCCACGCTGCGTTCGCAAACGTAAACGCCGACGCGATCAACGCGGCGGTGGCGGCGGTACGTAACTGGACAAACGCGCGGTGAAATACGGCTGCACTGCGGCGATGTTGGACTTGACCTGGATGTCCATGCCGACGTCGCGGCTCATGCCCAGTACGTCGCCGTCGGGCCAGCCGGGGCCGAAGCACCATTGCGTACTGGGAATGTTGTTGGCCTGCAGATGCGCGAGCATGCGCGTTGTCGCCAGTTCGGCGCTGGCGTTGCCCGCCGGATAGCCGTGCTCGCCGAGGAAGCCGCGCTTGCCGGCGCGGCCCAGCGAACGCAGGAACGGCGCGACCATCTCGATGCCGGTGTCCGGTGCGACGCTCTCGTTAGGGTTGCGCCAGGCGCCGCCGCCGCGGCCTTCTTCGTCCAGATAGTTGTGCGCCTCATAGACGATGCGGCCGTACGGATCCGGGATCGCATACAGACCTTCGGACAGATCCTCCCAGCGGCGGGCGCTGGCGTATTCGTTGCCGCAGACGAACACGTAATGCGCGCGGTCGAAGTCGAAGATGCGCGCCACCGTGGCGGTAGCGGTGCGCAGCCAGTGGTCGGCCATCACCAGCTTGCTGCCGTCGGCGTTGTACTCCGGTCCCTCGTAGGGCTCGTTCATCAGACCCCAGCCGAAGATCGCCGGATGCGAGCGGAAGCGCTGCACGATGCGGCTCCAAAGATCCGGCAGGCCGGCGGCGTTGTACAGCGTGCAGCCCGGCGTGCCGATCACGCGGTATTCGTAGAGCTTGAGCAGGCTGTCGGCGGGATCGTGGTAGCCCAGATACAGGAAGTTGCCCTTGCGGTAGGTGCCGGCCCAGACCGCATCGGCGGCGGGATCGGCGACCGCGCGTCCGTCCGGCCCGATCAACTGGCCGGCCCCATCGCGCCGGTAACCGGACTTGCTCGCGACCTTGATCGGCAGGCGCATGTAATCGTGCAATTCCAGGATCGCCAGCTTGCCGCGCAGCGCGAGCCGGTCCAGCACCTGCTCGACCTGATCGCAATACGTGGCATTGAGCGGCATGCCCTGGCCGCTGCTGAAGCGTGCGGCGGTGGTGGGCAGGCGGAACAGCGGGCAGGCACCGGCGGCAGCGATGTGCTGGTCGCGGATGTCGCGGTAGTGCCTGTCGATGATGGCGTTGTCCACGAAGTTGTTGGACGCCAGCCCGGACAGGTTGAGGCCGGCGAACGGCAGCGTGCCGGCGGCGCGGGCGTGGCCGCCGAGGCCCCACAGCGCAGCGCCGGCGGCAAGGCCGACACCGGCGCGCAGCACGCTGCGGCGGCCCGGATCGGGTGGCGTGGAGGCAAGGGACGGAGCGGGGAAGGAAACAGCGGAAGACGACGAACGCACATGCCGGGGCATGGACACCTCCTGTGGTCATGGTGGGCGAGCCGGGCCTACGCCCCCTGACGCACCGGCCTGCGCAGTCTGCCAAGCGCAGGCAGGCCGGTCTGCGACCCGCCTCCCAGTCCCGCCCGGCGCGCGGCGGCGCCAGCCCGCGTGCTAACGTGGTCGGCCCACCGGTAAGCGCCAGGACGGTTGCAGCAGCAACGATCCGATCGCGCCACCATCGCCAGCCTCCCCGCCCGCACGTTCGCTGCCCCATGCCCGACTATCGCTCCAAGACCTCCACCCACGGCCGCAACATGGCCGGCGCCCGCGCGCTGTGGCGCGCCACCGGCATGCAGGACGCCGACTTCCACAAGCCGATCATCGCCATCGCCAACTCCTTCACCCAGTTCGTGCCCGGCCACGTGCACCTGAAGGATCTCGGCCAGCTGGTCGCGCGCGAGATCGAGCGCGTCGGCGGCGTGGCCAAGGAATTCGACACCATCGCCGTGGACGACGGCATCGCCATGGGCCACGACGGCATGCTGTACTCGCTGCCCAGCCGCGAGATCATCGCCGACTCGGTGGAGTACATGGTCAACGCGCACTGCGCCGACGCGCTGGTGTGCATCTCCAACTGCGACAAGATCACCCCCGGCATGCTGATGGCCGCCCTGCGCCTCAACATCCCCACCGTGTTCGTGTCCGGCGGGCCGATGGAAGCGGGCAAGACCAAGCTCGCCGACCACAACCTGGACCTGATCGACGCGATGGTGATCGCCGCCGATCCCACCGCCTCCGACGAAAAGGTCGCCGCGTTCGAACGCAGCGCCTGCCCCACCTGCGGCTCGTGCTCGGGCATGTTCACCGCCAACTCGATGAACTGCCTGACCGAAGCGCTGGGCCTGGCCCTGCCCGGCAACGGCACCGTGGTCGCCACCCACGCCGACCGCGAGCAACTGTTCCTGAAGGCCGGACGCACCGCGGTGGAACTGTGCCACCGCTGGTACGGCGCAGAAGACCCGACCGCACTGCCGCGCGGCATCGCCACCTTCGCAGCGTTCGAGAACGCGATGACCCTGGACATCGCGATGGGCGGCTCCACCAACACCATCCTGCACCTGCTCGCCGCCGCGCAGGAAGGCGAAGTGCCGTTCACCCTGCGCGACATCGACCGCCTGTCGCGGCGCGTGCCGCAGCTGTGCAAGGTCGCGCCGAACATCCAGAAGTACCACATCGAGGACGTGCACCGTGCCGGCGGCATCGTCGCCATCCTCGGCGAACTGGCGCGCGGCGGCTTGCTGCATACCGACCAGGCCACCGTGCACAGCCGCACCCTCGCCGATGCCATCGCGCAATGGGACATCACCCAGACCGATGCCGACGCCGTGCACACCTTCTACAGGGCCGGCCCGGCCGGCATCCCGACGCAGGTCGCCTTCAGCCAGGCCACGCGCTGGCCGACGCTGGACGCCGATCGAGAAGCGGGCTGCATCCGCGACGTCGCCCATGCCTATTCGCAGGAAGGCGGGCTGGCCGTGCTGTACGGCAACATCGCCCTCGACGGCTGCGTGGTCAAGACCGCCGGCGTGGACGAATCGATCCACGTGTTCGAGGGCAATGCCAAGGTGTTCGAGAGCCAGGACGCCGCGGTCAAGGGCATCCTCGGCGACGAAGTGCAGGCCGGCGACGTGGTGGTGATCCGCTACGAAGGCCCCAAGGGCGGCCCCGGTATGCAGGAGATGCTCTACCCCACCTCGTATCTGAAGTCCAAGGGCCTGGGCAAACAATGCGCCCTGCTCACCGACGGCCGCTTCTCCGGCGGCACCTCCGGCCTGTCGATCGGCCACGCCTCCCCGGAAGCGGCCGCCGGCGGCGCCATCGGCCTGGTCCGCGACGGCGACAGGATTCTGATCGACATCCCCAACCGCAGCATCAACCTGCTGGTCGACGACGCCGAACTGGCCGCCCGCCGCGCCGCGCAGGACGCGCGGGGCTGGAAGCCGGTGGAAGTACGCCCGCGCAAGGTCACCACCGCGCTGAAGGCGTATGCGCTGCTGGCGACGAGTGCCGACAAGGGTGCGGTGCGCGACAAGGCGATGCTGGACGGTTGAGGTGCTGAGTTAGACGATTGAGGTGCTGCCATGAAGACCGCTGATTCCCACGGTCTTCATGACACCCTCGCATCGCACTGTGGGAGGGACTTCAGTCCCGACGCGGGACCATAAACGCCCACAGTTGGATTGTTTTTCCTGACGCTAGCGTCGCTCGCCGCCGTCGCCCAGCCCATCCAGCGGACTGCGCACCGCCGATGCCCCGCACCCCAGCACATGCGCATAGATCTGCGTGGTAACCACATCCTTGGCGGCGCAAGCTTCGCCCCGCGAGCTGTGGCACACTCAGCCTAGGCAGCAGTGCTGGGGAGCACGGTTCTTGTCCCAATCCGTTCGGCCACTCACTGCCTAACAATTCATTCAAGCCGACACCGCCTCGCGGCGCGGCTTAATTCAGGTGTTAGGGCGCGCATGAAGCAACTTTGCGGTTTCGGTGATGTGCTTCGCCAGCCTCATTTCATTGGTGGCGTGCGCTTTCGTTTGGTACGTGGGCTTAGTCATTTCGGGTGCGGCGTCAACTTGGCCGCGACTGGACTGGCCGTTGCTGCTGGTCCTCGCGGGCGTGGTCGTGTTTTACGGCCTCCTTGTGGCGCTCCCGATTCTAGTCGTGTTCGCTGCACCGGCTTACGTATTGCTTCTGCGAGCTGGCCGGGCGTCATATGCCACTGCCGCGGCCATCGGTGTCGCTCCTGGCATGGCAATGCTTTGTTTTAGCGCTATGGCCGGAGTCGCGGGTGTCGCAACGGGCTTGGCTGTGGCGCTCGCAACCCACCAGGCCTGTAAGATGCGCCCTAACGATTCATTCAAGCCGATGCCGCTTAGCGGCGCGACTTAACTCAGGTGTTAGGCGCCACAGCACATGTCTTCGGTCGTTCAAATTTTCAGTGACGTTCGCCGGCTACTTGATGCCCTCCCAGAGGTCAAAGTCGCGGGCAGCCATATTTCCGGAGACGTCGCGATCTTCGAGATCGAGAGCAATAGTGCAGGCGAGGCACTTGTAGTCCAGCAGCTCTGTGAGGCGGCAAATGTGTCATTTGAGCCAGCTGTTCGATCACATGAGCCGGACCTACGCGGCACTATCACTCAAGTGCTCTCGGCCAGCACCCAAGGATTTGACACGATTCAGCATGGCAACTTGCAGTTGCTAGCCGTCCATCTCATCTGGCATCTTCATGACATCTGCGAAATCCAAACGCACGTCGCAAATAAGTTATTGGATACGTGGCATGGCGCCCGGGTTGGCGCCTAACAATTCATTCAAGCCGAATCCGCTTCGCGGGTCGGCTTAATTCTGGGGTTAGGCACTGCAAATGGATCTCTCGCAGCTCGAACTACATGATGCCAGTCTCCTCGCAGTCGCACTTGATCCCGTGGCGAGAACAGTGATTGTAAAGCTTGCTTACTACCCTAGCGGCGACTCGCCTGAGCGTGTCGCTGGCACGCTACAATTCTCAGGAGTCACCCATTTCAACCAACTTAGCGATCTTGAGCTACTTGAGCAGCACGCCAAGTTTGGCAATGTCAGTCAAGGGATTTTTGGTGAGAGTGCAGGAACTAGCTATATCTATTTGGCACGCGGCCTTATTTCAGTTACGGCCTCCTCGGTTGAGTTCACCAACGATGCCTAACAATTCATTCAAGCCGAGTCCGCTTCGCAGATCGGCCTAATTCAGGCATTAAGCCGCATGGGAAAGCACCACTTGCCGTAAGACCGATTTCCGATGATGAGCGGGCCGTCGTCGAGCGCGCTATAGCGCTCGCTCCGAGAGATGACGTCGAAATGCCCCCTATGGAAACCCTGCCCAACCTGCAGGTCATCGGCCGTTGCGGTTGCGGGTGTGCCTCCGTGGATTTCGCGCACTTGCCCCAAGGGGAGATCGCCGAGCTTGTTGCGGACGCAATCGCCGAGACTCCGTCGGGCGAAAGCGTGGGCGTGCTTGTGTGGGCGCACGGAGGTCAGTTCGTCGGCTTGGAGATCTTCAGCTACTCGGACGATCCGTCACCGCTGCCCTTACCAAGTACCATCAAAGCGTGGGACCCGGCCGCGGGGTAATCTACTGCCTAATAATTCGTTCAAGCCGACGCCGCTTCGCAGCGCGACATAACTCAGGCGTCAGGCCGCAGGAGCTGAAGTGCGGGATGTTGACGAAATAATTGATCAGCTACACCTGCTTGATCCAGACATATCCGCAACGCAACAGAGCGTCTTGCATCCCGGCACTGACGACGACGGCTTGTGGTTCTTTCGGCATCCGGCTAGTGACCTTGAGGTACAACTCGAGTCCAGTACCGGCACTTGCCCATTCTTGTTTGAAAGTTCAGTCTCTTCTAGCCGCCTCACGGCGAGCAGCGTTGAGCAGGCCGTTGCATTCGTGGTCGCTGGGCTTGGCCTATCCGGGCCAGCGGCCTAACAAGTCATTCAATCCGACGCCGTTCCGCGGCGCGGCTTAATTCAGGTGTTAGAGGGCTTATGAAAGGTCTCCGCGCCAAGATCAATTTTTTCATCGTAGCCTTGCTTTCCGTGGCCTGCTCAAGGACTTCAGCACAGCACCAAGAAGCACCTGATACGAACACTGCCCATGAAACAGAAATCTTGTCTGTAACTATGCATCGCTCCGCATGTTTCGGGACATGCCCTGTCTATACGGTCACCGCAAAGTCCGACGGCTCCGTTTCGTTTGATGGCGAGCGAGATGTGAAGGTCAAAGGGAAATCCCAAGGGTCAATAGCCAAGAGTGACTATGACTACTTAGCGCTCTCCATAAAGCGGCTTCAGTTCTCGACTTGGAATGACCAGTACCATTTTGAGAAAGATGGCTGCAAATCCGTATGGACCGACAATCCATCTGTTGACATTGTTGTCGCCACGCAGACAGGCAAGAAGCACGTCTCTTACTACTACGGATGCCGCGGCTTTGCACTCGCTTCGAAAATCGATCTCCTATCCAAGATTATCGATGATGTAACAGATGCCTCAAAATGGGTGGGCCCAGAAGAGTAATACGCCCTCAAACAATTCGTTCAAGTCGAGCCCACTTCGCGGATCGACTTAATTCAGTCGTTATGGCTCAATGCGGAAAGCCTCGTGGTCATAGACATCACCTGCAAAACTGACCGCTTCAACTTGTCTGTCGTCGGGCCCGACTTCATCAATGACTGTTGCTTCGGCGAGGACTTCTCAAAGTGGCTTGTCTCGGCGCTGTCCGAGTCGGGCGTTGACGCGGATGTCATTTGCATGGAGGACTTTGGCTGGGCCAATCAGGCGGAATACCAAGGCGTTTCCTACCTCATGTGCGTGGCGGGCAGTTCGGAGGAAGATCCGAGCTGCCCCAACTTCGGGGAGTGGCATGTGATGCTTGAGCGCCACCGCAGCTTCGCGCAAAAGCTCCTCGGACAGAACAAGACCTCGGCCGGAGATCCAATAGTGGATAAGGTGGTGCAGGTGCTTCGGGCCGCTGGGTTTGCAGATGTCGCAATTGAGTTCTGAAAATTCTTTTAAGCCGAAGCCGTTTCACGCTAGGCTTAATTCAGGCGTTAGTCCCTTTGTTAAATTTCACGGACGATCAATAAGCATGAATATCTCCTTCGGTAAGTCGCTCAACGTTTATTGCAAAGCCGGCCTCGTACTGGTTGCGGTAGCAGCACTCCTTTTTCTGACGGGGCTTGCCAAGGGTCCCGCGCCCAGCGACGGCATTAGAATTTTCCTGGTCGCTGGCTTGAGCCTGACCGGGGTCATTTTTTACGTCGTCGGCATGATCATTTCAGCTTGGCGCAAATAGTTGAGACCATCCATTAAACTCGCCACCCCAAGATC
The DNA here is from genome assembly GCF_041245805.1 of Xanthomonas sp. DAR 34887. Lineage (NCBI taxonomy): Bacteria > Pseudomonadati > Pseudomonadota > Gammaproteobacteria > Lysobacterales > Lysobacteraceae > Xanthomonas > Xanthomonas tesorieronis. The sequence continues at coordinate 455,764 of NZ_CP162490.1, read as the reverse complement.
ACCGCTGCGCGCTCCGTTTATGACACTGCCACGAACCTCGGCAACCATTTCGCGGAGCGGGTGGCAGACTATGTCAGACTTGATCCTGCATTTCGTGAGACCGTGGTCTTCGCGTATGCATGGGCCGGGCTCTAACGATTCATTCGAGCTGACGACGCTTCGCGGTTCAGCTTAGTTCAGGTGCTAGGCCTCATAAGAACCATCATCATGAACCCAACAGACAACCCAGATGATCCACCTCCCGATATCCACGAGCTGCGAGCAGTGGAAGTTCTGACTACTGATGACCTCAAGGCTATCGACCAAGCGCTTCTTGCCTCCAGCCATACGAGCTGGCGCAAAGTGTCATTAGTGGTGGGGATGGCCATGGACGCGCACCCAGACTTGTACCTGGATATTCCCGACGTCTTTTACGTACACCGCGTTCGGGTCTTGGTTTCTGCAGGGCGCCTGCAGGCACAAGGCAACTTGCACCGCATGAGATTCAGCGAAATTCGTCTGCCACACGTGCCGCAATGAGGCCTGACAATTCGTTCAAGCCGAAACCGCTTCTCGGGTCGGCTTAATTCAGGTATTGGGACCCATGATCTTTGCCTTGGCAACTGACGAGAACACCTTGTTCGTCTTCGCAGCCGCAACCGATGCAATTGCGTCCTGTGAAGGTATCGATGTGGAGGACGGCGGCTGGCGCTTTTGGGACATGGCCGGGAATCCTCTAGCTGCGCAATTCCTCACTACAAACATTCGCAGCGGCGTCACAGTTGCCAGTGGCTCGTACCGGCTTGTCCCGGCATCAGGTCCGAGCACTCTAGGGGAGTGCCTGAGGAGCATCGGGCAGATCAGCGATAACTCGCGCTTCCCGGACATCTCGGCCGTACGAAGGCACCTTGCAAGCGTTGCCCAAGTGTCCCAGCATGGGCGCTGACCAGGCTTCAGGCCGAACCCATTGACGGATCGGCGTAATTCAGGCGACAGAGTCGCCGGATGCACGCTCGAGGGCGGCGAGGTCGTCGGCATGCTCAGCGATTTTGAGCTCTTAGGGATCCGCAAGCCTGTCCCCTAGCAAATCATCCAGGCCGGCGCCGATTCGCGGCTCTGCTTGCTCAGGCGCTAGGTTGCGGGAAGTGTCCGTCGCCTTATCTGGCGTTCCATCAGGTGCTTTGGCCGGTTCGTCGCAGGCCGGTTGCCGCATCTCCCCCGGAGCTGCAATCCTTCCGCTTCCGCTCACGGGCCAAAGGAGCCGCATCGTGAAAACGCTGATTGCGACAGTCGCCTGGTGCCTTCTCCTTGTCCTGTGCTGGCCGCTGGCCCTGCTGGTCCTGGTCCTGTGGCCGATTGTCTGGTTGCTGACCCTGCCCTTCCGCCTCGTAGGGATCACGTTCTCCGCCGTGTTCGCGCTGCTGCAGGCCATCCTGTTCCTGCCAGCGCGCCTCCTCGGTTGGCGGCCAGGACACGCAGCGGCGGCCTAGCACCCATCCAGTCGGGGGTGGTCCGCAGCGGAACTTGGCTCAAACATCAGGCGGAAGCATGAAGTACGCGGATGGGACAGACATGAAAGTTGGCGACATCATTCGGATCGATGGAGCCTACCGGGGCCGCGTCATTGCCTCGATGGACACGAACGAGTACCTGCCGGGCGAGGAGAGCTGGGCATATCTTGGCGAAGGCATCATGGTCGATACCGATTTCGCCGGGCTCGTGCACTACACGACAGAGACAGCCGAGGATTTCGTGCTCATTGAGCGCGAGGCATCCGCTTAGCATTGCCGCTCATGCTCGATGCACTTCATGATTCGACTCGTTCCAGGCGCAAGCCGCTCGGAGATCCGCCCAAAGGAATCGCATATGACCCGACTCTTGTTGCTCGCACTGGTCGTCGTCTCTTTCAGTGCAAGCGCGATCGTCATCCGGGATGACGTCGATGACTCGAAGTATCGGGTTCCTGCGTCCGAATTTCCCGCTCTGGTCGATATGCCTGGCGAGGGGCATGGCGTGCTGATTGCACCGCAATGGGTGGTGACCGCTGCCCATGCGGTCACGTGGCAATCTGAAATCAAGCAGGTCACCATCAATGGAGTACCCAGGGATGTGGAACGTCTCGTGGTACACCCTGGGTACAAGAAGCCTACGCAAAAGCTACTTGACCAAGCACTGGCCACTTGGGATTGGACACTTTTCAGGGTCGCGCTTTCTTCCTCGGATGACATCGCGCTTCTCAAATTGGCGCAGCCCGTGACTGATGTCAGTCCAGGCGCGATCGACAACAGCGGCGATGAGTTCGGCCATACCGTCAAGGTCCTAGGGAAGGGCGCTACGGGTAACGGGATCGTTGGCTACGAGTTCAGCAGCGCTCACCGCACCGAGCTTCGCCGCGCCTACAACAAAGTCACCAGCGCCGATGGCCGCTGGCTCTGCTATACGTTCGACAAGCCGTCGGACGCCCTCCCGCTCGAGGGCGGGACGGGAAGTGGCGACAGTGGCGGGCCGGTCCTTGTCCAGACTGGAAAGGATTGGCTGTTGGCGGGACTGACGTCATGGTCGGATCCTCAAAGCACTGTCAGGACGCCTGGACGGTACGGTCAGATCACCTGCAATGTTCGTCTGAGTCATTACAGCGAGTGGATTGAGAGCGTCATCTCTATGCAACCATAGGCGGTCGCCAACAACTCCTTCAAGCCGAAGTCGCCCGCGGCTCGGCTCAACCCATACGCCAGGCCGATGTCCAGATATTGCAGTCACTGCGGGCTGGAGCTTCGTGAAGTCGGTGACTTCCGAAGCCACTGGATTACCGTTTACGAGTGCTCAAGCACGCTGCCTCTTCACGACTTTCTGGAGGTTGGTGATCCTCGCTGGATCTTTCCGCTCTTGAACCTAGATCTCGGCGTCAAAGACCGCCTGGTCGATGCAGAGCCCTCGCTTGTCGAGCTTGCCGTCTCTCGCATCCGGATGATCGACTACAAAACCGTGAGCATTGTCGGCTTCGAACAAACGCTGCTCGGCGCCTTCTCAGAGCAGGGTAATGCTGCCATAAAGTCCTGACGGTTCAGTCAAGCAAAGCCCGCTTCGCTACGCGGGTCATCAATCCAGACGCTGGAGCGCAACATGAAACGTCGAGCGGGTCTGATAGCACTTCTCATGACACTTTGCGCAGGCTGCGCCACGACTTCGAATGGCACACGCACGTACTCAGGCGAGTACTTCTACAACTTTGAGTTCGCCTACCTGGTCCCTGCTAAGAAGAACGAGCAGTGGTGCATCAATGGCGACATGTCCAGGGCAGAGTTACCGGAGCGCTGGGGCACATCACATGTCACCGTGCAAGGCACACTAGGGCCGCAAGGGAGCTATGGCAATCTTGGCGTATGCAAACGCGTCTTTAGCGTGACGAGGCTGATCAAGGTGAGCAACATGCGGGGACGTGAATGAGACCAAGCCATGGCGATTCCTCGCGCCACAGCTCAATTCGAACGTTAGAGCCAACATGACCCTCTCGACCGCATCACCGAACGCGTCAGCCGGCTGGGCCATCCCGACGCGCCCGGCACTCCGCGGCCACTGCTGACCATCGACGAGTTCTTCGAAGAGGACGTCGAGGTCGGGAGCACCGGTTGCAACCTCGACGGCGCTCCAGGACCCGATGCATTCCGCGCCGTCTTGAACGCCATTGCGCCGCGTCCCGATGTCGAAGACATCCGGGTTCAGATCGCCGCGTTCGACGTTCCCGAGTGGCCGTTTTCGGATACCGTCTATATCATGACCTCCGCTACACCCGAGGAGGTGGAGACATGGTTTCCCCAGTACCTAAAGCCCGACGAGACATGGGCGGGCTTCGTGGACCAGCCCTACGAGCCGTATCAGGTTTCCAACGGGACACACCCCGTTGCCTGTTGGTGGGACTGATGCGCTCTGGCGGTCCTGTTCCAGCGTATGTCGCTTTGCGCTGCAGTTTGATTCGTGTGCAGAGGCAATGATCCACAATGCATGATGCACACCTCCTGGAAGCCCTCCGCTCCCGCTTCGACGCGGGTGAGGCGCTGAACTACCTCTTCTTCTGGGGCCACCAAGCCAGCCAAGGCAAAGTGACCGCATCCTGCTTCAGCCAATGGTTCGAAGCTCCGTTCGTCGTTGCGGGGCAGCGCTATCCCACCGCCGAGCATTTCATGATGGCGGAGAAGGCCGCGCTGTTCGGAGATGAATCGACAAGAGCATCGGTGCTGAAAGCGCCCACTCCCGCGGCAGCAAAAGCCTTGGGTCGGCAGGTGCGCGGCTTCGACGAGGCGACGTGGCTGGAGAACCGGTTCTCGGTCGTCATCCGCGCCAACGAGGCCAAGTTTTCTCAGAACGCGGAACTGGGCCTGTTCCTCAAGCAAACAGGCTCCCGCATTCTCGTCGAGGCGAGTCCCGTCGACGCCATCTGGGGCATTGGTCTGGCCCACGATGACGCGCGGGCAAGCAATCCGAACCTCTGGCCCGGCCTCAATCTCCTTGGCTTCGCCCTCATGCAGGTGCGCGACGGCTGCTAGGAAAAGTTGCAGACCGCGCTGCGCCGCCGACAATGGATGCAACTCATGATGCCTGCCGCATTCAACCTGTTGAACCTGCTTGCGTACCAAGCTGCGCCGAGCCTCGGTCGCCACGGCAGCAGGCTTCCGCCCACACGGAAATCCTTTGGCGCCATGGTTCTGAACGCAGCTTGGTCGGGCTTGACGTTGGTCATTGGCAACGAGCTCAGATAGCGATGCGCCCTACGCCCCGTGCCAGCGGTTTCGCCCGTCGTGGTCTTGGCATCGTTCCGCGCCCGCGCGGTCGTCGTTCGACCGCTGCGCCAGGGAAGACGACGACGTGCCCGCGACTTTCGTCTGGCACTGCGCTCGTAACGCTGCTTGCGCTCGCCTTTCCCGCCTACGCGAGCAGCCAGTGCCCGTCCGAATTCGGCCCGAAGCCTCCGATCGTCAATCTGCTGGGATGGCTCGTGGTCGCCCTTGGCGTCGTCGTGGGCGGGCTGCTGTTCGCTTACCTGGTCCGGCGTACGCGCGGCATGCGCCGGTTTTCCCGCTGCGCCGTCATCGGCCTGGGATTTTGCGGAATGATCGCCGTGTGGGTGGGCGGCCTGGCGTTGGCGTTCGTGTACTTCTTCTTCCAATGCTAGAACTGCACGCGCGCCAGTCATTCGCGCCGAACCCGCGTAAAGGACCGGCATGGTCAGGCAACCGGGGCGCGGCGCGTTCTTCGCTCGCTTTGCACTGTGCTGCCCGTATCGTCCGCACACCGACGTTTTGCCGGGATGTGCCAGATGCTTTCCACCGCCCCTAGTTCTCCATCCCCGCTGCGGCCGTTCGTGGCGCGCGTGCTGGTCGTCATGGCCCTGGGCGGCTTGGCCCTGCTGGCCTGGCAGCTCTCCGAACTGCTGCTGATCGTGTTCGGCGCGGTCGTGGTGGGCGTGCTGCTGCATGGGCTGGCGATGCTGCTGCGCAAGTGGCTGCCGGTGCCGGACTGGGCGGCGCTCGGTCTGGTGATCCTGCTGTTGGTGCTGATCCTGGCATCGATCGTGTTCCTGTTCGGCGCGGAAGTCGCCGCCCAGATCGACGCCTTCCGCACCACGCTGCCCGCGGCCTGGAACAAGTTCCATGCGTGGCTGCAGTCCGGTCCGCTGGGACCGCAGATCGAGCAGTTGCCCGACCAGTTGCGCGACGGCGCCTCGACCCTGGCCACGCACGCCGGATCGATCGTGCTGTCGGCCGGCGGCGGCGTGACCGATGCGGTGCTGATGATGGTGGGCGGCATCTATCTCGCCGCGCAGCCAAGCCTGTACCGGCGCGGACTGCTGCGGTTGCTGCCGCTGGACCGGCGTGCCGTCGCCGATCACGCACTGGCCGCCAGCGGCCAGGCGCTGCGCGCGTGGTTGACCGGGCAGTTGCTGGCGATGGCGGTCGTGGGGACGTTGACCGGCCTGGGGCTGTGGCTGCTGGGCGTTCCGGTTGCGCTGGGCATCGGCCTGTTGACCGCGCTGCTGGACTTCATTCCGATCGTCGGCCCGATCGTGGCGGCGATTCCGGCGGTGCTGCTCGGCTTCACCGTCAGCCCGCAGGTGGCGCTGGGCGCGCTGCTGGTGTTCGTGGTGCTGCAGCAGATCGAGGGCCATGTGCTGCAACCGTTGATCCAGGCGCGTGCGGTGAACCTGCCGCCGGCCTTGCTGCTGTTCTCGCTGTTCGGCATCGGCGCGCTGTTCGGACCGATGGGCGTGGTATTGGCGGCACCGCTGACCGTGGTGCTCTACGTCCTGGTCAAGCACCTGTACGTCCACCAGGCCCTGGACGACGCGGACGATGCCGTACCGGCGGATTGATCCGGTCGGATAGCGCGTAGACTCCGGAGCTTCATCCCCGATGCCGCCACACGGCGGCGCCAATGCGGACGTTATCCGATGCATCGCGCCACGCTGAGCTACGACAGGACGCTGATCCGGCAGGCCGTGGCGAGCTACTGCTGGCGCGTGCTCGGCCTGCGCTACGTGGTCGCCCTGGCGCTGGTGGCGGGGCCGCTTATCTTCCTCGTTCGCATCGGCAATGCCTCCTGGTTGGTCGGCGTCCTGGCCACCGTACTGGCGCTCGGCATTGCCTTTCCCTTAGCGCTCTACGCCACCCATTATCGCAATGCGCTGCGCAGGCTCGACGCAATGGGCGCTCCTCTCGGCACGCTAGAGGCGTCCGAAACCTCGCTGTCGCTTTCCTCCGGTGCCGGCACCGCGACCATGCCCTGGGCGGCCGTCTCGGAGGTATGGCGATTCGACGCCTGTTGGCTGTTGCTGCTTTCGAAGTCGCAGTTCGTCACCTTGCCTCTCGCCGACCTCACCCCGGAGGCCGCGGAATTCATCCGCACCCGGGTCCTGGCTGCGGGGGGCAAGGTTTCCTGACGCAGATGCGGTCGCGGCCGCTCGTGGCCGACGCACACGTGGGTTGGCCTACTCCATGCCTCATTACTACAAACGCCGTTGGAACGCGTCCCGCGCCGATCGCTACGACGCGTGGGGTCACTCCTGGTGGTTCTTCGAAACCGACGATGCCTTCTGGCCGAGCCGGCAGATCGAAATCTATGACGCCGGCCAGGTGCTGTTCTACCACCGCGGCCGGCTCGAGGATGCGTATGGCGGCCTCAGTGATGCGCCGCTCGATGCGGACGAGTTCGAGCCGTTTCGCATCGATCGCGCCGAATTCGAGCACGCATGGGCGCGCCACGAGCCGCTCAATGGCGCCTAGGCTACGCGGCAGATGCCCCTGCGATCGGGCACTGCAGCATGGCGACGCCGCGTCGGTTGGCAGGTTCCCGCCTGCGTTCCGATCGCTGCCGGCGTAATCTTGGCCATACCGTCGACCGCTCGCATGAGGCGCTGCCCGCAACGCAAGGTCTTGCGGGAAACCTCCGCCGCCGAACCGACTGGATCGGCTGATCGGCGCCCTCATTCTGTCGGATCGCACCCGGACACGGCGGCGATCAGGCGACCCGCCAGGAACGCCACGATGCCGACCGATCAGCAGGACCCGTCGTACGCTCTGGCCGAAGTGCTACACGGCGCGGCGATGTACAACGACAAGGGGTATGCCTGGCTTGGGCACGATGCGAAGCAGATCGCGGCCATGCAGCGCGGTTTTCAGGCGCAACTGAGCGAGCTGGCTGTACGCGTCGGGCACATGCGGCTCGGCCAGGCCATCGAGAGCGGCGCGGCGGCGCGCGACGACTCGGGGCGCTACGCCGAGCTGTGCGAACACGTGCTCGGCGTCGCCACGCGGCGCCGCTGAGCGGACGCTGCCGACCGCGCGCGCCGTACCCTCACCCCAACCCCTCTCCCGGAGGGAGAGGGGCTTTTGGTCCCTCCTGATCCGGCGGCATCGGCGTCGGCTGCGATACGGCCGCTGAACGCCGCGCCGGGCTGCCGTCCCGCCGGCTTTGACTTGTCATTTGCGCGGCCCACACTGGCCGACGTCTTTCCCCCGATGCCCATGACCACGTGAAGAAGCCGCCTCAGGACCCTGCGTCCGCCGACACCGATGCCACCCCCGAAAACCCACAGCGTCGGCGCCTGCTAGGCGGCCTGGCGCTGGCCGGCGGCGCGCTCGCCATCGGTCCCGCCGACGCCATCGCCGAAGCGGCCAAACGCGCGCCGCGCAGTCCGCTGTCGGCCAGCGCTCTGGACCGGCAACTGCGCGAGAAGATCGACCACGTGGTGGTGATCTACGCCGAGAACCGCAGCTTCAACAATCTGTTCCCGGAGTTCCCCGGACTGCAGCGGCCACTGTCGGCGGTGACGCCGGCGCAGGCGCGGCAGGTCGATCGCGACGGCAGCGTGCTCGACATCCTGCCGCCGATCTGGGGCGGGCTGGCGCCGGACGAGCAGGTGGTGGACCACCGCCGCTACAAGATCGGCGAAGACGCGATCGGCCCGCTGCCCAATGCGCCGTTCCCGCTGCGCACGGCCGACGGCAAACCGCTGCCGCACGGCGTGGTGACCCGCGATCTGGTGCACCGCTTCTACGAGAACCAGATGCAGATCAACGGCGGCCGCAACGACGGCTTCGCCGCCTGGAGCGATGCTGGCGGACTGGTGATGGGCCATTACGCCGACGCCCCAGCCACGTTGCGGCTGTGGAGCCTGGCCCGCGAGTACACGCTGTGCGACAACTTCTTCATGGGCGCGTTCGGCGGCTCGTTCCTCAACCACCAATACCTGGTCGCCGCGCAGGCGCCGTACTACCCGCATGCGGACACCAGTCCGGCGCGGCTGCAGATCAGCGCCATGGCCAGCGACCGGCACGACGAGATCCGCCTGGCCGTGCAGGAAGACTCGCCGGACACCGCGCTCAACGGCAAGCCGCGCTTCGTGCGCAACGGCGCGCTGACCCCGGACTTCTGGGCGGTCAACACCCTGAGTCCGCCGTTCCAGCCCAGCACCAGCCAGGACCCGGCGCGACCCGACTACGCCGCCCCCGATAGCCCCGATGTCCTGCCAGCGCAGACCCACCGCCACATCGGCGACGCGCTCGATGCCAAGGGCGTGGACTGGGCGTGGTATGCCGGCGGCTGGGGCCTGGCGGTGCAGGGCAAGGGCGATACCGGCGACACCGCCGAGTTTCCGACCAGCCCCAATTTCCAGATCCACCACCAGCCGCTGAACTATTTCGCCAATCTCGCTCCTGGCACGGCCGCGCGCGCGCGACGCCTGCGCGATGGCGGGCTGGGCGACAGTGCCCCGGACAACCGCTTCATCGCCGACGTGCAGGCCGGCACGCTGCCGCCGGTGGCGTTCTACAAGCCGCAGGGCAACCTCAACATGCACGCCGGCTATTCCGACGTGGCCGCCGGCGATCGTCACATCGCCATGGTGGTGGACGCGCTGCGTAACGGCCCGCTGTGGGACAAGACCGTCGTGTTCATCACCTTCGACGAGAACGGCGGCTGGTGGGACCACGTGGCCCCGCCCAAGGCCGATCGCTGGGGGCCGGGCTCGCGCATCCCGGCGCTGGTGGTGTCGCCGCACGCCAAGCGCGGGCACGTCGACCACAGCGTCTACGACACCGGCTCGATCCTGCGCTTCATCACCCGCCGCTTCGGGCTGGAGACGCTGCCGGGCCTGGCCGAACGGGAACGTGCGATGCAGGCCGCCAGCAGCGTGGTGCCGGGCGACCTGACCGCCGCGCTGCACTTCGGCTGAGCCGGAGTCGAAGCCAGGGAAGAACGGTGGCCGCCGGCGCAGCTGGCTATCGTCTCCCCCGACAGGCCGCCGATGCCATCCGTCCCGCCGTTGGGGATCGGCATGATCTCCCAGCCTGCTGCGGCCCTATGCGTTGGCGGCGGTCCGCGTGGCGCGCGATTACGCCTCCTGCAATCGGTAGCGGCCAGGCTGGGTCCAGGCGATGCGCAGGAACGGCCCGCTCAGCAGTCCTTTGTCGCGCAGATAGCCGAAGACCTCTGCCGGGCACCATTCCCTTCCGGCGGCAAAGGCCAGGCCCAGTTCGCGCAGCGCGTGGAACGCCTCGGCCTTTTCCGCATCGTCGCGCACCGCCATGGCATAGACGCCGGCCTCGCCGGTAGCGGCGAAACCCAGCGTACGCAGCGCGGCATCATGTTCGCCACGCATCGCGCGGACCCGGATCGCGGCGGCGTCGGCCGTTTCCACGTAGGCCGCCGGTTCCCGATGAAGCGCTGCAGACGACATGTGGTTCTCGCGACAGGGTGAAGGAAGCCGTCCGCGTGGACCGGCACACGGCCTTGCGAACGTGGGGGTTAGGCTAGCACTCCATCCCGTTGCCAGAACTTTCCGATGCCTTCCGTCCCACCGCTGCGAATCGGCCTGATCTCCGACACCCACAGCCTGTTGCGGCCACAGGCGCTGGCGGCGATGCGCGGTTGCGTCGCCATCGTGCATGCCGGCGACATCGGCAAGCCGGAGATCCTCGATGCGCTGCGCGCCATCGCGCCGCTGCACGCGATCCGCGGCAACATCGATACCGCACCGTGGGCGCAGGCGCTGCCCGACACCCTGGACATCGACATCGCGGGCATCCGTGTGCACGTGCTGCACGATCTGAAGACGCTGGCGCGCGATTCCGCCTCCGTGGACGTGGTGGTCAGCGGGCATTCGCACAAACCGCTGTTGCAGACCCGCGACGGCGTGTTGTACGTCAATCCCGGCAGCGCCGGACCGCGCCGTTTCAGCCTGCCGATCGGGGTGGGCTATCTGCATCTGCAGGCGGGCGGCGTCCGCGGCGAGCTGCACGCGCTGACCTGAAGCGGCGCTACAGGATTCCGGGAGACGCCACGCGATCTAACGCGGCGTCGGCGGCGGGCTCGCGCGCTTGCCGGCCTTGGCCGGTTTGGGGGCGGGCAATGCCTGGGCCGTGGCGCGCAACAGCCGCTGCAACAGGCTCCGGTCCTCCAACCCTTCGTCGATCAGGTAGTGCGGCTTGCCGCCCGGATACGGTGCCTGTTCGATCACCTCGTCGAGCAGCGCGCGCCCGGCGGCGGTCGGCTTGACGAAGACCTGGTTGTCGCAGACGAACGCTACCACCTTGCCGTCCAGGTACAGCGCGTATTCGCCGAACATCTTCTTGCAGGTCAGCGCAGCGCCGAGCGCCGCCTGCTCCATAACGTAATCCACATAGCTGGCGTCGGAGGCCATGGCATCGCTCTGCGCTTGGGTCGATGCCGGATTCTGCACCGCGGCCGCAAAGCGCAAGCGCCGGCGCCGCAGTGGGCCATACATGCGCAGGCATCCTTCGCCACGCCGACGCCGGCAGGGGCCGTCTGCCATGCACGGATCGGCGCCGCCGCGGCACCGGTACGGCCGGAGGACGCGTTGCGCGGCGCGATCATGACCGCGCTGCGCGATGGCGATGCGCGCCTGCCGTCCTTCCGTGTGTCGTCCTCGGCAACTGCTCTGCACTTACTCCCTGGCTTTGCGGCGATAGATGATCCGCTCGACGATGCGCATTGCATTGCGGCGCCGAGGATGCCCGGGCGCAAATGGCAGCGCTGGTCCCGCGGCGCCTGCGGCGGTCCGTGCAGCGGTCGTGCGCTGGTCATCGCCAATCTCCGCTAAAGTTGGGCTGCACGCAGGGCAGGCCGCCATGGTCCGGGAAGGGGAACATGGCCGATGCGGCGCGGGGGCGCAGGCATCGTCGAACGCACGGTGCAAGGGAAAATAGACGACATACGTCGTAGCAGACAAGGGGATGTCTCATGTGGAAGAAGTTCGGCGGTCTGTTCGGCAAGGCCGGCCTTGGAAAGATGTCCAAGGGCGAATACGAGGCGAATCTGAGCGGCATCAACACGTTCTTCGGCGCCGTGCTGGGCCTGGTCCTCACCGGCACGGAACGGCTCGACGGCTGGCGGTTCGGCATCGTGCTGGGCATCCTCGCCAGCACGGTCATCTCCATTCTGTTCATCTCCAGCAGCCGGCACCGGGTCGCGTACGCGATCTACACGCTGCTGCTGGCGCTGACCCTGCCGAAGATGATCGACATCATGCTCAGGGGCCACGATCTGCTGCCCGACAAGGTGCAACCCACGCTGATCGTGTGGACCTTGATGACCATCATGGTGGAATTCTGGGGGCGCGAAAGCGCCCAAGGCAGCGCCACCGCCGCCTCCGACCGCTCCAGCTGAGGCGGATATGGCGATCCTGCGGCGGATCATCCAATCCCTGTGGTGGCTTGCGCTCGCCTATGTGCCGTTGGCGCTCTCCGACAGGATCGAGCGCCTGTACGCCGAGCTGGGCTGTCCGCCGCACGGCGATTGCTATGTGGCCGGCACGATGACGGCGTTCGACCTCCAACTGTTGACGCTCGCCATCGCCTTGCTGGTATGGCCGGTTTGCCTATGGTTTCTCGGCCTGGGGTGGATGGCCGGCCGGCTGCTTGATCTGGGTTCTTCGCTTGCGAACCGCTTCAAGGCCAACCGGCTGCGCCGGCCGGACTGATGTCCGCACCGGTTTCCAAAGCGCGCGGGTGACGCAGGGCCACGCCGCCGCTCACCAATCCGTCGGCGCGTAGTCCTTCAGGAACTGTCCCCACACGTGCTCGCCGGTGTTGAAGCCGTGGATGATCGGGTCGACGATGCGCGCGGCGCCGTCGACGATGTCCAACGGCGGATGGAAGCGTTCTTCCTGCACCTTGCGCGCGGCGATCTCGGCCGGATCCTCGTCGGTGACCCAGCCGGTGTCCACGCTGTTCATGTGGATGCCGTCGTTCTGGTAATCGGCCGCCGAAGTCCGGGTCATCATGTTCAACGCGGCCTTGGCCATATTGGTGTGCGGATGCCGGGTGGTCTTGAAGTTGCGGTAGAACTGCCCCTCCATCGCCGACACGTTGACGATGTGCTTGTCGCGCTCGGGCGTGCGCAGCATCAGCGGCTTGAGCCGCGCGTTGATGATGAACGGGGCGATGGCATTGACCAGCTGCGTCTCCAGCAATTCCACCGACGGCACTTCGGCCATCAGCAGCCGCCACGAGTTGCGCCCGCGCAGGTCCACCTGCTGCAGGTCCTGGTCCAGCCGGCCTTCGGGAAACAGGTGCTGCTGGCCGAGCAGTTCGTCGGCCAGCAACGGCACCTGCGACAGCTCGGCGGCGCGGGTCAGGCCGTCGGCACCGCTGATGCCGTGGCCCTGGCCCACCGACAGCGTGGTCGCCGACGCCGCCGGCAGCAGCTCCGGGCTGCGCAGGCCTTCGTAGTGGCCGACCAGGCGGCGCACGTGCTCGGGCAGTTCGTGCAGCGCGGCGGTCTCGCCGGCCATCATGTGCGCGTAGAACTGCGGCGGCCGGCGCACGGTCTGGCAGGCGTTGTTGACGATGAAGTCCAGCCGCTCGCGCGTGGCCAGCAGCTGGCTGCAGAACGCTTCGACACTGGGCGTGTGGCGCAGGTCCAGGCCGAACACCTGCAGGCGGTGGCCCCACTCGGCGAAATCCGGTTCCTGCGCGTAACGCGAAGCCGAATCGCGCGGGAAGCGCGTGGTCACGATCAGCTCGGCGCCGGCGCGCAGCAGCTTCAACCCGGCCTGGTAGCCGATCTTGACCCGGCCGCCGGTCAGCAGCGCCACACGCCCGCGCAGGTCGGCGGTCTCGGTGCGCTTGAAGTAGTTCAGCTCGGCGCAGGCCGGGCACATCTGGTCGTAGAAGTGGTGCAACTGGGTGAACTTCTGCTTGCACACGTAGCAGTGGCGCAGCTCCGGCGAGTGCGCCGCCGCGGGTTCCTCGGCAGCGGCATTGCGGCCGTCGTGCAGGCCGGCGGCATGCGGCGGGAAGTAGTTCGGCGTGCTGAACACCGGCTTGCGCCGCAGCGCGCGGATGCCGGTCTGCTCGAGCAACGCTTCGGCCTTGCGCACCTTTTCCTGATGGCGTTCGCGCGCCTGCTGCTTGAGCAGTTGCCGGCGCGCCTTGGGCTCGGGGTGGTAGACCTTGGCGACGACCTGATGCAGGCGCACGCGGTCGGCCTCGGGCAGCGCGTCGAGCACGCTGCGGTCGGCATCGATGGCTTCGAGCAGGTCCAGGGCGACGCGCAGGCGCTCGGTCAGGGGCAGGTCGTCGGTGGCAGGGGGCGAGGCGGTGGTGTTCAAGACGGATCCAGGAAGAAGCGAAGGCACGACAGCGCGGCGGCGGCCGACAGCGATGACAGCGATGACAGCGATGGCCGTGCCCGGTATCGCAGCGAAGGGCGGCGCAGCGCGCAATGTGTTGAAGGGAGCCGTCACGGGCCGGCAGGTCGGGTATTTTCGCCGATCCTGTGGCTTGGGCGCCATGTCGCCGCTGAACCATGCGGCGACGCGTGCATTTCCTTGAAAACAGGCGCGGGCGTCACCTTGCCGGCACGCACGTTCGCGCTCCATCGGCGGGCATCTCGACCTTGCGTCCCATCGCCGCCACCGATGCGCGTGCCGCTGGACAGGTGGGTGCACACCGCGGTGCGGCAACGCTGGCGGCCGTGCGTCCTGGTCGGCTTTCGTTGCATTCGGTGCCGGCCGGCGCTATCGGCCAGCAGGGCGCCCTGCCCCGCCTCGCCTTGGCCGACATCTCAAACGAGATCTTGCAGCGGCGAAGCCGGGCGATGGCTCGTGGCGATCCATGCCGGGGCACCGCGCTTCCTGCGGCTGGCTCAGCGCGCCGGCGCCTGTGCGAATTCGCCGCGCTGCAGCTTGGCCACGTCGTTGCCTTGCGCGTCCCTGGCCTGCAGGTCGGCGCCCTTGGCGGCGAGTTCCTTCAGCACTTCGGCGCGCTGGAACAGCGCCGCGTACATCGCCGCGGTCTGGCCGGCGTTGTTGCGCTGGTCGGGCGCGCAGTCGGCCTGCATCAGCCGCCTGGCGATCGCCAGTTCGCCCTTGAAGATCGCGCCCATCAGCGCGGTGTTGCCGCGCTTGTCCTGCGCGCACGGATCGGCCCCGGCGCGCAGCAATTGCTCCACCGCCGGCTGCTGGCCGTGGTAGGCGGCCAGGATCAGCGCGGTATAGCCCTTGTCGTCGCGGGTATTGAGGTCGTAGTGCGCCTGGATGAATTCGGCCAGCATGTCCTGCCGCCCTTCGCGCGCGGCATCGAAGAAGTAGTCGCGCAGTTGCGCCTGGATCTTGGCCGGGTCGGCGGCAGCCGGTGCGGCAGTGGCCGAAACGGCGACCAGGCTCAGGACGAGAAGAAGGAAGCGACGCATGCTCGGTCTCCGGCAAAAAAGGAGGCGCAGCGCGGCGTGGGGGAGGCGCCGCCGCGCTGCGCGGTGAACGGTCAATCCTGCAGTTGCGCGGCCAGCTGCTTGACTCGCGCCAGGTCGCCCTTGGCGACACGGGCGACGCCACTGCCGTAGGCCGGATCGGCCTTGTACAGGAACGAGAGCATGATGTGCTTGCTGGCGTCGTCGGTGCCGGCCAGCGATTCGCCGAAGCTCTGGATCAGGTCCTGCTGTTCCTTCTTGCTGTAGCTGCGGAACAACTCGCCCGCCTGCTTGAAGTTCTGTTCGCGGACGATCTTCGCCTGCTGCGTGGTGCCCGACAACGGCAACTGGCTGTAGCGCGCGTTCGGATCCTGCGGGCGCGGGTTGAGCCGGCTCGGCTCGTAGTTGACGCCGCTGGACGTGGCGCCGTAATTCATCGTCCCATCCTGGTTGCCGTTGTTGACCGCCGCCAGCGGCCGGTTCACCGGCAGGCTCAGGCCATTGGTGCCGACGCGGTACAGCTGGGTATCGGCATAGGAGAAGATGCGCCCCTGCAGCAGGCGGTCTTCGGACGGCTCGATGCCCGGCACCAGATTGGCCGGCGCCATCGCCACCTGCTCGGTCTCCTGGAAGAAATTGTCCACGTTCCTGTTGAGCACCATCTGCCCGATCTTGCGCTCGGGCACGTCCGGCCAGATCTTGGTCGCATCCAGCGGGTCGAAGTCGAACTTGGCCAGGTCTTCCGGCTTCAGCACCTGGATGTACAGATCCCACTTCGGATAGTCGCCCTGCTTGATCGCGCCGACCAGATCGTTGGTCAGGTGGCTGTAGTCCTTGCCCTGCACCTGCGCCACCTGCTTCGGATCCAGGTTCTTCAGGCCCTGCAGCGATTTCCAATGGAACTTGACGTAGTGCACCTCGCCCTGCGCGTTGACCAGCTTGTAGGCGTGCACGCCGTTGCCGTCCATGAAACGGTAGCCGGCCGGCGTGCCTTCGTTGGAGTACAGCAGGGTCAGCGTGCGCGTGGCTTCGGGCACGTGCGAGAAGAAATCGAAGCGGCGCGCGTCGTCATCCAGGTTGGTGCGCGGATCGGGCTTGAACGCGTGCACCATGTCCGGGAACTTGATCGCATCGCGGATGAAGAAGGTCGGGAAGTTGTTGCCGACCAGGTCCCAGTTGCCTTCGCTGGTGTAGAACTTGGTGGCGAAGCCGTGCGGATCGCGCAGCGTCTCCGGCGAATGATTGCCGTGCACCACCGAGGAGAAGCGCACGAAGACCGGGGTCTTCGTGCCGGCAGTGAACACCTTGGCCTTGGTCAGGTCGGAGATGTCGGCGCTGGCGGTGAACTCGCCATGCACGCCGGTGCCGCGCGCATGCACCACGCGCTCGGGGATGCGCTCGCGGTCGAAGCGCTGCAGCTTCTGGATCAGCTGCACGTCCTGCAGCAGGGTCGGGCCGTTGGCGCCGGCGGTCTGCGAGTTCTGGTTGTCGCCGACCGGCGCACCGTTGTCGCGGGTGAGCGTGGTCTGCGCGAACCCGGCGGGGGCGATCAGGGTCTGCGACAGCAGGGCGAGCACCAACAGGGTTGCAGGGCGCATGGCGTCAGCTCGTGTTGAGGGAGCTGAATCATCGCTGTGACGCTGCAGGCTGAGAATTCGTTAGTTGCTATGACTGCGATAGGCGCGATGGATGCCTTGCCTGCCGCTGTGATTGCGGTCCTGACAGATGTGCGTTGCGCTTTGCACTTCGTGCCATGGGCGCTTCGCACACGCGCCGCGATACGCAGGCGATCGACATCGAAATGTAGACAGCGCCGCCTTAGCCGATCACCCGCTTGAACGGCGGCAGCGCATCGATGATGCGCTTGCCGTAGCGCTTGGTGAGCAGGCGCGAATCGAGAATGATGACCCGGCCGTGGTCGCTGGAACTGCGGATCAGGCGTCCGGCGAACTGGGTCAGCGTGCGCAGCGCGTGCGGCACCGCGATCAGGTTGAAGGCGTTGAGACCGCGGCTTTCGAACCACTCGCCGAGCGTGGCGGTCTGCGGATCGGTCGGCACCGCGAACGGCACCTGGGTGATGACCACGGTGGTGCAGGCCTCGCCGGGCAGGTCCAGGCCCTCGCCGAAGGAATTCAGGCCGAACAGCACCGAGCCTTCGCCGGCGCCGATGCGGCGCATGTGCTCGCCGATCATCTGCGACTTGGAACCCTCGCCCTGCACCAGCACGCGGTTGCGCTGCGCGATCGGCAACAGGTCGGCGACCTTGAGCATCTTCCAGCGCGAGGTGAACAGCACGATCGAGCCCTTGCCCCAGTCCAGTTCCCTGACCAGATAGCGCGCGACCTCGCGCGGATGGCCTTCGCGATCGTCCGGCGCCACCGGGAATTTCGGCACGATCAGCTCGGCCTGGTTGGGCAAATCGAACGGCGAAGACAGCGACACCATCTCCGCGTGCATGGGCAGGCCGTTGTCGATCGCCAGCGACTGGAAATCGCCGCCGCCGGTCAGCGTGGCCGAGGTCAGCACCGCCGAGTCCACTTCGCTCCACAGCAGCGCGCGCAACACCTGCGCGGCCGATACCGGCGAGCAATGGCAGACCAGATCGGCATCGCGCGACAGGGTGATCCAGCGCGCCATCGGCGCCTGCCCGTCCTGGTCCTCGCGGCGCCAGCCCAGCCACAGCGCGTATTGCTGCTCGACCATCTCCAGGGCCATGCCCAGGCTGCGCTGCAGGCGTTCCTTGGCCGCGTCTTCCTGCTTGGACTTGGCCACCAGCTGATGCGCGGCCTGCACCCAGTTGAGCAGCGCGGCGGTGTCCTGCGCCTGCGCGTCGATGAAGGGTTTCCAGTCTTCGGGCAGGCGTCCATTGGGCGCGCGCCACATCGGTTCTTCCTGGCCCGGATCCGGCACCCAGGCGCGTTCGATCTCGGCGCGGAAGGCTTTCAGCCCCTTGCTGACCTGGGTTGCCAGTTCGATCGCCTCGTTCGGCAACTGGTTGCCGATGGTGTCCTTGTCGGCCAGCCGGTAGGCGGCGCCGACCAGCGCCTGCAGGCGGCCGGTGCGCCGCGCCATGTCGTCCAGCGCCAGATTGGCCGCGCCCTGGTCGATGGCGACGCCGGCGATGTGGTGGCCTTCGTCGAGCACCAGCAGCATGTCCGATGGCGGCGCGATCAACGGCTGGCCGTTGTCGCTGTCGCCCAGCGCCAGCGCCGACAGCAGCAGCGCATGGTTGGTGACCACGATCTGCGCCTCGCGCACATCGCTGCGCGCCTTCAGTACCGGGCACTGCACCGCGAACGAGCAGCGGCGCCCGGCGCAGCCGGCGGCGTTGGTGGTGATGCGCGCGCGCAGCGATGCCGGGATCGGCTCCGGCGCCGCATCCAGGTCGCCGTTCCAGGTCTTGTCGGCGTAGGCCTTGGCCAGGGCGCGCGCCTGCTCGGCCTCGGCCGGGCTCAGCGGACGGTCGTACAGCGGCGCCTCGTCCTCGAACATGCTGTCCTGCGCGGCTTCGCCGTGCAGCTCGGCGACGTTGCGCGCGCACAGATAGCGGGTGCGGCCCTTGGCCAGCGCCACCGTCGCCTCGATGCCGGTGGCCTTGAGGAACGCGGGAATGTCGCGTTCCACCAATTGCGATTGCAGCGCCACGGTGCCGGTGCTGATCACCAGTTTCTTCTTGCTGGCCAGCGCGATCGGCACCCCGGCGGTGAGATAGCCCAGACTCTTGCCGACGCCGGTCGGCGCCTCGGCCACGCCGACGCCGCCGCTGGTGCCCAGCGCGCGCGACACCACGCCGATCATCTGGCTCTGCGCACGGCGCACCTTGAAGCCCGGCGTGTTGGCCTGCAGCTTGGTGTAGGCGTCGCGGATCGCCAGCTTCAGCGGCTCGGTCAGCTGGCGCTGGGGCGTGTCGGCGGCGCGGGGCGCGGCCGCTGGGGCGTCATCGTTCATCGCGGCATTTTCTCACGTCTGGTCGCAGTCGCCGCGACCGCGCATGCGTTGCGCCGCTCAGTCCTGCGCCATCCCGCGCTTGCGCGGCAAGCTTAACCACAGCGCCTGCAGCAGCAACGCCAGGCCGATCGCGAACAGCAGGTCCTGCAGCAGCCGGATCGCCGGTTGCACCCACAGCACGATGCCGGGAGACGGGGACGCCAGCTGCCACACGCCCACCATCCCTCCCAGCAGGCGCGGCAGCAGCACGTGCGCCAGCAGCAGCACCAGTCCCCACTGCAACAGGCTGCGCGGGCGGCCGGGTGCGCAGCGCCATAGCAGCAGGAAGCCGAGCACCAGGATGCCTAGCCTGGCGGCTAGGCCGATGCTGCCGGCCAGCAACGAGAAATCCATGAACTGTTCAACGTGCATCGCGATCGTCCCGACCACCGCAGGCGTCCACGGCAGCGTAGCGGCAGCGGGCCACCGTCATGGAGCAGGCGAATTGCGCGGCAACGCCAGGCGCAGCGCCAGCACCACCAGCAGCATCGCCACCGCATGCAGCAGAGTCAGTACCGAGTACGCGGCACCCAGCAACACCGAGTAGTTCTGCAGATTCGCCTGATGCGAGGCGGCCCACATCGGCAGCAGCGACGTCAGCGTCCCGCACACCCCGCCGAACAGCAGCAGGCTCAATCCCCACAGGGCCAGCGTGCGCGCACGAGCGCGGCGGCGCGTGGCCACCAGCGCCAGGCCGACGACGAGGACGATCAGGATCGGCAGCTGGAACGCCACCGTGGTCAACATCGAGGTCAGGATTCCGGGGTCCATGGCAATCTCCGTCGCGGTAGAAAGACGCGCCGAAGCGCGGGTTGGGACGGCATTGCCGCCAGCATCGGGGCGCCCGCGCGCAACGCGGTGGCGGCCGGACCCGCATGGGCCGGGCCACCGCCGCGGCGCAGGCTAGCGCGGCGGCAAGGCGAACCGCAGCGCGAGCACCATCAACAGCACGCCTGCCGCGGACATCATCGCGGTGAGCCCGCGCAGCAGCCCGAACATGGTCGCGTACTGGCTGAAGCTGGCGCCCTGCGCAAACAGCCACATGGGCAACAGCGACAGCGCGGTGCCGACGACGACCACCAGCAACAGCAGCCCCAGGCCCCACAGGCCCAGGGTGCGCGGGCGGCCGGCACGGCGCGTGACCATCAGCCCCATGCCGATCACGTAGACCAGGAAGACGGGCAGCTGGAAAAGCACCGTCGACAACAGTTGCCCTAAGAGTCCATCTTGCATGCGAGTAGTCCGTGTTGGAGAAGCGACGCTCAGTCGGCGCTGACCAGCACCGCGTCGCGCGCGCGCAGCGCGGCATACACCGGATCGGTGTCCGGGCGCACGCCGTGCCAGCGTTCGAAGCTCTCGGCCGCCTGTTCGACCAGCATGCCCAGGCCATCGACGGTATCGCGGCAATTGGCCGCACGCGCCCAGGCCAGGAACGGGATCGCGACCTCGCCGTAGTTCAGGTCCACCGCCAGGGTCATGCTGTTGACCAGCGACAGCGGCAGCGAGACCCCCGCCGTGTCGTCGCGACCGGCGGCGGTGGCGTTGACGATCAATTCGAAGTCGCCCTGCTCGCGCAGGTCTTCCCAGTAGCGGGAGATGGCGCGCGCCGGATCGCCCAGCGCATCGACCAGCGCATCGGCGCGCTCGGGCGAACGGTTGACGATCAGCAACTGCTGCACGCCGGCCTCCAGCAGCGCCGGCGCCACGCCGCGCGCGGCGCCGCCGGCGCCGAGCAGCAGCGCGCGGCGGCCGCGCAGGTCCAGGCCGTTGCGGCCGGTCAGATCGCGCACCAGGCCGGCGCCGTCGGTGTTGTCGCCGTGCCACTGCCCGTCGCGGAAGCTGAGCGTGTTGACCGCCCCGGCGCGTTGCGCACGCTCGCTGTGGACCACGCTCAGCGCATACGCGGCTTCCTTCAACGGCAGGGTCACGTTGGCGCCCACGCCGCCTTCCGCGGCAAACGCCGCCAGGGCCGCCGCAAAGCCGTCCGGCATGGCGTCGATCGCGTCGTAGCGCAGGGCGATGCCGGTCTGCTTGGCGAAGTCGGCATGGATGCGCGGCGACAGCGAATGGGTGACGGGATGGCCGAACACGGCATAGCGGGATGTGGGCATGGAACGCTCGTTGGTTGTTTTAGACTGGTCGCGACATCCGAAGGAATCCGACATGCGGACCCCCGCTCTGCCGCTCGCGCTGGCCGCGAGTTTACTCTGCGCGCCGTCGGCGTTCGCGCTTTCCGAGTTCGGTATCGAGGGCATGGGCGTGGTCTCGACCCAGGCCGACGAGACCCGTGCCAGCGTTTCCGCCGACGGGCGGCGCATCGTCTGGGCCAGCCCCGACCGCGCCGGCGGGCCCGGCGGCGGCGACCTGTGGCAGGCCACGCTGCGCGACGGGCGCTGGGTCGAGCCGCAGCCGTTGCCGGTGCCGCTGAACTCGCCTGCCGCCGACAACGACCCGTTCTTCAGCGCCGATGGCCACTGGCTGTACTTCGCCTCCGACCGCGCCGGCGGCAACGGCGGCAGCGACCTGTACCGCGCGCCGGTGCTGGCCGACGGCCGCTACGGCCCGCCGCAGAACCTGGGCGCGGCGGTCAACTCGCGCGGCGACGAGCGCGCGCCGACCCTGTCGACGGACGGCACCCGGCTGCTGTTCGCCAGCGACGGCCACGGCGGTGCCGGCGGCATGGACCTGTTCGTGGCGCGCCTGCAAGGCCAGGTCTTCGGCCAACTGCAGGCGCTGTACGGCATCAACAGCGCCGACGACGAAACCGATGCCGCTTGGCTGGGCGATGGCCGCGCGCTGGTGTTCGCACGGGCACGCAAGCCGCAAGGCGCGCGGCTGTTGCTCGCGCAGTGCGCCGGTGGGCACTACGTGCAGCCGCAGCCGCTGGCGCTGTCGTTCAACAGTGCCGACAGCGACACCCGCGGCGCGGTACTGGATGCCTCCAAGCCGAGCGAACTGTTGCTGATCGGCAGTGCGCGCGCGCCCAAGGCGGGCAAGCGCGACGTGTACCGGATGAAGGCCCCGGCTGCGATCGGCAGCAACGAGTGTGCGGGCGCGCGCTGAGGGCGCAGGCTCCGCTGGCGATACGTGGGCGTGCTGCAGGCCGGTTGCTGCATCTGCGTTTCCGCGCGCCATCGCGATGGATCGCCGATGCAGTGGGTCGCGGCTGAAGCCGCTCCTACAAAAAGCGCGGCGCGCCTGCCGCCTTTGTAGGAGCGGCTTCAGCCGCGACAGGCACAGCGACGGAGACCACCGCAGCGACTTCGATCCAGCGCCGAACACCCTCCCGAATCGCTGCACCCGCCTCAGCCCTCAATACACGT
Organism: Xanthomonas sp. DAR 34887; assembly: GCF_041245805.1. Classification (NCBI taxonomy): domain Bacteria; kingdom Pseudomonadati; phylum Pseudomonadota; class Gammaproteobacteria; order Lysobacterales; family Lysobacteraceae; genus Xanthomonas; species Xanthomonas tesorieronis. The sequence goes on along the minus strand of NZ_CP162490.1, from coordinate 433,271 downwards.
CGCGCCGATACCGCCCCTCCGCGCTGAGCGCATCCAACGCCTCCTCGCCCAGGATCTCGCGCAAGGCCGCATCCACGCCGCGGGCCATGCTGTCCAGGCTGCCGCAGACGTGCAGCGTGGCGCCACGGGCGAGCCAGGCGCGCACCTGCTCGGCGGCGTCGCGCAGGCGGTCCTGCACGTAGACCTTGCCGGGCTGGTCGCGCGAGAACACGAGATCCAGCCGCTGCAGGTGACCGCTGTCCTGCCATGCCCGCAATTCCGCGCCGAACAGCGCGTCGTGCGCGGCATTGCGTTCGCCGAACAGCAGCCAATGCCCGTGCACACCGGCCTGCTCGGCTTCGCGCAGCAGGCTGCGCAGGCCGGCGATGCCGGTGCCGTTGCCGATCAGCAGCAACGGCGCATCGCCATGCCGGCGGAAACCGGGATTGGCGCGCACCCGCGCCTGCACCGCGCTGCCCAGCGGCGCATGCAGGCACAACCAGCCCGAGCCCAGGCCGGCGCTGCCGTCGTCGCGCCGGGTCAGGCGCACCACCAGCTGCAGCAGGCCGTCGGCCGGCACCGAGGCGATCGAATATTCGCGCAGCGGCAGCTGCGGCAGCGCATCGAACCAGGCCTGCAGATCGTGCGCATTTCCAGGCGGCGCCAGTTCGCGATCGGCCAGCGCCGCCTGCAACGGCAGCGACGCGCCACCGGCGCGCAGCGGCGTGTCCGCGGCCAGGCCATGCGCGGCCAGCCAGGCGCGCACCGCATCGGCGGCATGACACGGCTGCACTTCCAGGATGTCGCCCGCCTGCCACTGCGCCTGTGCCGGCAGCGCCAGATCGATGCGCCACACCGGCGCGCCGGCACTGCCGGGATTGAGCAACGTACGTCCGGCCAGGCGCCACTCCAGCGCCGGCGGCGCCTGCAACGGCGGCGCCGCTTCCGCCACGCCGGTGACCGCGGACAGCTGCCGCTGCCAGTGCGCCAGCGCCTGCGGATCGGCGTTGTCCACCTCCACCGCCGGGAACAGCGCCTGCGCGCCCTGCGCCGTCAGCCATTGCTCCAGCCGCCGCGAAAACCCGCAGAAACGCGCGTATTGGCGATCGCCCAGCGCCAGCAGCGCATAGCCGAGCTCGGGCAGGGCCTGCGCCTGGCGCAGCACCTTCTTCTCGAAGGCGCGCGCCGGATCCGGCGCCTCGCCATCGCCGAAGGTGCTGACCACGAACAGCGCACGCCGCGCGCTGCGCAACTGCGCCGCATCCAGCTGCGCCAATGACTGCACCTGCACCGGCATGCCGGCCGCCTGCAGCTGCCCGGCGGCCTGCCAGGCCAGGCGTTCGGCGAATCCGCTCTGGCTGGCGAAGCCCACCAGCCAAGGCTCGGCGGCCTCGCGCGCGGGCAGGACCAAGTCGCGTCGCGCCGCGTGCAACGCACGCTTCTTGCGCCGCCGGTCCAGATACAACAGCCAGCCGGTGACGAAGAACAGGGACATGCACAGGCTCGCCAGCATCACCACCACGCGCCCGGCCAGGCCGAAGAAGCTGCCGGTATGCAGAGCGAACACGCTGCTCAGCAACTGCCGCCCCAGCGGCTGCTGCCGATAGTCCAGCCGGCGCAGGATACGGCCGCTGCGCGGATCGATCTCCAGGCCATCGAAGGCCCGGCTGTGCACCGGATCGGCAGCCAGATAGCGCGCGGTCAGCGGCTGCCCGGGGCGGCCGGGCAGGCGCAGATCCAGATAGGCGCGGCGCACCTCCGGCAGCGCATCCAGCGTGGCCTGCAACCGCGCATAGTCCACCGCCGGCGGCTTGCCGCCACGGCCGCCGCCCTCGGTGTCCGCGCGCTCGCCGCCGAGCAGCGCCACCAGCCCCTGCCGGTACCAGTCGTAGGACCAATACAGTCCGGTCAGCGCGATCGACAGGTAGATCGCCAGGCACCAGGTGCCGATCACCGAATGCAGGCTCCACAGGAAACTGCGGCCCTGCCGCTTCCATTCCACCACCCACCACGCGCGCCAGCTCCACCACTGCCGCGGCCAGCGCAGGTACAGCCCGGACAGGCAGAAAAAAATCAGCGCGATCGCGCAGGCACCGGTGACCGCCTTGCCGCGTTCGCCGGCGGCCAGGCGCCGATGCAGGTCCTCGACGAATGCGAAGAAGCCGCTCAGCCTCGGCTCCGGCAGCGTGTGGCCGGTGTAGGGATCGAAATACAGGCGTCCGCCGTCGCGCCCGGCCAGGCGCAGGTTGGACGGACGCGTGCCGGTGGGGTCGATCAACATGCGCGTGGTGCGGTGCGTGCCGCCCAGATCCAGGCGCCGCGCCAGCTCGGCCAGCGGCAGCGGCGACTCGCCGGCCGCATGGCGCGCGGCCACCTCGGCCAGCGGCGGGTTGGCCCAGCGCACGATCTCGTCCTCGAACGCCAGCGTGGCCCCGCTCAGGCCCATCACCGACAGCACCAGCCCGGCGCTGATGCCGAACAGCCAGTGCAGCTGGAACAACACCTTCTTGGTCACGACACGGGGCACATTCGAAAGGCGGTCGCGCATTGTAAATGAGAACGCTTATCGAATCCGCGTTGGGCCGGGCTGCGGCGTCTACCGCCAAGCGTGACCACGCGCGCATTTGCCATGCGCGGCACATCCAACCGTCACCGTAGCGACATCGCCCCTCGCCAGTTTCTTCACTCCCCCTTGGCTAGCGAGGTACGCGATGTCCTTCTCCCTGCGCGGTTGTCTGGTCCTGCTTGCGTTGTTCAGCGCCCAAACGGCGATGGCCGCCACCAGTTGCGCCACGCTGTACGCCGGCGGCAAACCACCGAGCGTCGATGCCTCGCTGACCGCCCGCACCACCGAGGTCTGCCACACCGAATACGCGATTCTGGCCTCCGGCGTGACCAAGGGCCCGCTGTACTCGGCCGAGCACCTGACCGACCAGCAGGTCGCCGGTGCCGAAGCGATCGGCCGGGTCGGTTCGTTCCATGAGGAAACCGCCATTCCCGCCGCCGACCGCTCCAAGAGCTCGGACTACACCAACACCGGTTTCGACCGCGGCCACATGACCCCGGCCGGCGACGCCTCCACGGAAAGCTCGGAGAAGGAGACGTTCTCGATGGCCAACGTGGTGCCGCAGGACCACAAGCTCAACACCGGCGAATGGGCGCGCATCGAAGAGCAGGTGCGGCAGCTGGCCAAGCAGCGCGGCGAGATCTATGTGGTGACCGGCCCGGCCTTCGACGACAAGGCGACGACCATCGGCACCGACAAGGTGGAAGTGCCCGAATACGTGTGGAAGGCCGTGTACGAACCGGGCGTGGGCGCGGCCGCGTATCTGTGCGTGAACGACGACAGCATCAACTGCGATGTGGTGTCGATCGACGACGTGATCACCATGGCCAGCGTCGATCCGTTCCCGTCGATCTCCGCGGCGATGAAGTCCACGGCGATCGCGTTGACGTTGCCTTGAAAGCGGGGATTGGGGATTCGGGATTGGGGATTGGTGGCTATGGTGCCTGCTGAGACGGGGGCGATTCCGCAGGTGCACGTGGAGTTGCGAAAGTGGTCCGCAGATGCACTCGCGAGCAGGCCGCGTTTTCGTAGACGGGCCGCTCGCCGATCGAATCACCAGCAAATCGCCGTGCACGTCGCTTCAGGTCACGTGCACGGTCATCGCTTCCACCAGCGCCGCGAACACGGCGCTGCAGGCCGCACTGCCGCGCAGGTCCTGGTGCATGGTGATCCAGGTGTCCAGGCCCACGCGCACCTGTTGCGGCAATACCGGCAGCAGGCGCGGCGTGCGCCGGGCCAGGGCGGTCTGACAGAAGCCGATCCCGCAGCCGGCGCGGATCAAGGCCAGCTGCGCCAGGTCGCTGTCGGCACGCAACGCGAACGTCTCGCGCTGCCACAGCGGCAGCGCCTTGCCTGCGGCTCGCAGGAACGGCGTCTCCGTGTCGAAGCCGACCAATGCGTGCTGCGCGAGTTCGTCCAGGTGCTGCGGCGTGCCGCTCCGGGCCAGGTAGTCCGGATGCGCGTAGAGACCAAGCGCGACCTCGCCGATGCGGCGGGCGATCAGAAGATCCTGTTGCGGCCGGGTCATGCGCACCGCCACATCGGCCTCGCGGTGCAGCAGGTCCTGTACGCGGTTGCTCAGCACCAGTTCGAGCCGCAACTGCGGATGCGCGCGACGCAGGCGGGCCAATACCGGCGGCAGCACTTCCGCGCCGATCACCTCGCTGGCGGAGATCCGCACCGTGCCCTGCACCGCCTCGCCGTGGCGGCCGGCCGCGCGCTGCAGCGAGGCGGCGATGCTGCCCATGGCCTGGGCATGGCCGCGCAGCGCCAGGGCCGCATCGGTCGGCAGCAATCCGCTCTGCGAGCGCACGAACAACGGCACCGCCAGCGCCTTCTCCAGCGCCGCCACATGCCGGCCCACCGTGGGCTGGGTCAGATCCAGCGCGCGCGCCGCCGCCGACAGCGAGCCCTCCTCCAGCACCGCGAGGAAGGACCGATACAGCTCCCAACCGATTGTGTTGTCCATACATAAATGTATAGCGGATGGCCGATGTTCGCCAATTCCTTTGCACGAGGGCGGCGACCACACTGAGCGCATCTTCCCCGCAACGGAGCATCCGCATGACAACGACCTCCACCGCCCTGGTCCTGGGCGCCACCGGCGGCATCGGCGGCGAACTGGCGCGCCAGCTCCGCGACGCCGGCTGGCAGGTGCGCGCCCTGCAGCGCGGCCTCGCGTCCGCCAGCGAAACCCGCGACGGCATCCACTGGCTGCGCGGCGACGCGATGCACCGCGACGACGTGCTGCAGGCCGCGCGCGGCTGCGCGGCGATCGTGCACGCGGTCAATCCCCCCGGCTACCGGCGCTGGGCCGAACTGGTGCTGCCGATGATCGACAACACCATCGCCGCGGCCTGCGCCGAAGGCGCGACCATCGTGCTGCCGGGCACGGTCTACAACTACGGCCCGGATGCCTACCCGGCGCCGGACGAAGACGCCGCGCAGCGCCCGGCCACGCGCAAGGGCGCGATTAGGGTCGAGCTGGAGCGGCGCCTGCAGGCCGCCACCGCGCACGGCGCGCGGGTCATCGTGGTGCGCGCCGGCGACTTCTTCGGCCCGCGCGTGGGCAACAGCTGGTTCGCGCAGGGCCTGGTGAAACCGGGGCAGCCGCCCGCCAGCGTGGCGCTGCCGGGCGATCCCGGCGTCGGCCATCAATGGGCGTACGTTCCCGATGTGGCGCGGACCATGCTGCGCCTGTTGCAGCAGCGCGCCACGCTTCCGGCGTTCGCGCGGCTGCACATGGACGGACACTGGGACGCCGACGGCACGCAAATGGCCGCCGCGATCGCACGCGTGCTGCAACGCCACGGCATGGCGCCGCCGCGGACCCGCCGCTTCCCGTGGTGGCTGATGACCCTGGCCGCGCCCTTCTGGCCGCTGGCGCGCGAATTGCGCGAGATGCGCCCGCTGTGGCGCCATCCGCTGCGCATGCGCAACGCGCGCCTGCTGCGCACGCTCGGCGAAGAACCGCACACGCCGCTGGACGAGGCGGTCGAGGCGACGCTGCGCGGCTTGGGTTGCCTGCCGGCGGCGATGGCAATGGCGCATCCATCCACACCGTCGTCCGCGTAAATGCGGCGCCTATGCCCGTCTGTTCTTCTCGGCGCATCATGCCCTTGTGGGAGCGGCTTCAGCCGCGACAGACACCCTCCGGAGAGGACATGTCGCGGCTGAAGCCGCTCCTACAACAGGCGAAATCGCATGTCCGCTCCCGCCTCAGCGCGACTCGCGCAGCCAGCGCGCCACCTGCGGCGCGAAATAGGTCAGCACGCCGTCGGCGCCGGCGCGCTTGAACGCCATCAGCGATTCCAGCACGCACTTGCGCTCGTCCAGCCAACCGTTGGCGAAGGCGGCCTTGAGCATCGCGTACTCGCCGCTGACCTGGTAGGCGAAGGTCGGCACGCGGAATTCGTCCTTCACCCGCCGCACCACGTCCAGGTACGGCATGCCGGGCTTGACCATGACCATGTCGGCGCCTTCCTCCAGGTCCAGCGCGATCTCGCGCAGGGCTTCGTCGCCATTGGCCGGGTCCATCTGGTAGGTGCTCTTGTCGGCCTTGCCGAGGTTGCCGGCGCTGCCGACCGCGTCGCGGAACGGGCCATAGAACGCCGAGGCGTACTTGGCCGAATAGGCCATGATGCGCACATGCAGATGCTCGTCGGCATCCAGCGCGCGGCGGATCGCGCCGATCCGGCCGTCCATCATGTCCGAGGGCGAAACGATGTCCACGCCGGCCTGCGCATGCGACAGCGACTGCTTGACCAACGCGTCGACAGTGATGTCGTTGAGCACATAGCCGCGCGCGTCGATGATGCCGTCCTGGCCATGGGTGGTGTACGGATCCAGCGCCACGTCGGTCATCACCCCCAGTTCGGGGAAGCGCGCCTTCAACGCGCGCACTGCGCGCTGCGCCAGGCCGTCCTCGTTCCAGGCCTCGGCCGCGTCCAGGCTCTTGCCGGACGGGTCGATCACCGGGAACAGGTCGATCACCGGGATGCCGAGTTCCAGCGCGGTTTCGGCTTCCTGCAACAGCGCGTCGATCGACAGCCGCTCCACGCCCGGCATCGAGGTGATCGGCGCGCGGCCGGGCAGTTCATGCACGAACACCGGCCAGATCAGGTCGTCGGCGGTCAGGGTGTGCTCGCGCATCAGCCGGCGCGAGAAGTCGTCGCGACGCATGCGCCGGGGGCGGTAATGGGGGTGGGCCACGTCAGGCTCCTGCTAGGACGGATCGGGCAGCGCACGATCCGGCGGCGGCAGCCGGCGACCCGGACCGCGCCGCACGCACCGGCGCGAACGGGAGCGGCCGCCACGCGGCGGCCGTCAGTGCCGAATTTTACCCCTGCCGGCCGCAGCTGGGCGCCGGCCGCTGCAACACAGCATGCCGCCACGCCCGGCGGCTGCGCAGCGCCGCGCTCAGATCAGCCCGCCGCCCAGGCTCAGCCGAATCACCCCGACCACGATCACCAGGCCGTTGAGGATCAGCCCGGTCTTGGCGCGGCCGCGGTTCGGGGCCGACGTGAACAGCAGGCCGATCGCGGCGATGATCGCGCCGACCGCGGCGAACGGGATCACGAACCAGTTGCCCCAGCCCAGCAGCGGGATGAAGGCCAGGATCATCCACAGCAACGCCACGATGCCCCACAACAGACTGATCAAGCCCATGCCGCTGCCCTTCGCTGATGGCCAGTGCGCACCATAGCGCGCGCCCCTGGCGGCGCAAGCCAACTCTTGGCACGGGACTCACGGCGGGCATGCCACGGTGGCGGCGATGGCGGGTGCGCCGCGGTTCACCGGGGGGGCCTATCATCGCGTCGTGTACCGATTCCCGGGGGTGATGCCATGAATGTCCGACCGCTGTTGCCGCTGGCGCTGCTGTGCGCGCTGGCCGGCTGCGCCAGTTCCTCCAAGGTGATGGTCGGCGCGCCGCGTCCGCCGATCGACCCGGCCTTGGTGCAGATCTATTCGACCCCGCCGCTCGGCGCGGTCGACATCGCCCAGCTCGAATCCTCCAGCGCCGCCGGCTTCGGCACCCAGGGCCAGACCGATGCGGCGATGGCGCGGCTCAAGCGCGACGCCGCCAAGCTCGGCGCCAACGGCGTGGTGTTGATGGGCGTGGCCTCGCAGCGCTCGGGCGGCGGCGTGTCGGTGGGCGCAGGCAGCTACGGCGGCCACGTCGGCGGCGGCCTGGGCATCGGCATTCCGACCACGCAGAAACGCGCCGCCGGCATGGCGATCTGGGTGCCGCCGGGGGCGCAGGTGCCGGCAGCGCCGCCGCCGCAACAAGCGTCGCCGCAGCAGGAGCGCTGAGGCCTTGAAGGGATGCACCCGGCCGGATCCGCCCTTCAGGCGCCGGTCGCCCGACGATCGGCCGGCCGGGAGAGGATGCGTGCCCTCGCTTTCCCAACTCAAGCGTCCGGTTTTACCGTCCCCAGGGTGAAGGAAGCGCCCCTAGGCGCGGAAGACCAGCGCCTGAGATCCCCTTGGTAAGCCGACTGCGTAACCGCCGCAGCGGCGCGACGTCGCTACGGCCCCATCACTTCCGCTGCGCCGGCAGGAAAACTTCGTCCACCGCGGTCGCCAGCTGATCCGGCGGCAGCAGGCCCTGGTCGAGCAGGAAGTTGTTGAACTTGAGCCGGTCGAACTTCGTGCCCAACGCCAGTTCCGTGCGCATGCGCAGTTCCATGATGCGGCTGTAGCCATAGAAGTAGCTGCCGGCCTGGCCGGGCGCGCGCATCATGTAGCGGTCCAGTTCCTGCCGCGCCATCGCCGGCGACAGGCCGACGTCGTTCTCCAGCACCAGGCGCGCGCGTTCGCGGTCGGTCAGGCCCAGATTGAGCATCGGGTCGAGCATGGCGCGCGCGGCGCGCAGCAGGCGGAACTGCAGCGCGATCAGCTGCCCGTCCAGCGGCTCGTACGGCACCATTTCGGCCTCGGCATACAGCGCCCAGCCCTCGACGTTGACCGAATTGAACGCGAACATGCTGCGCGCCAGCGACACGCCGCGCTCGACCATCGCGGTGAACTGCAGTTCGTGGCCGGGCCGGCCCTCGTGCGCGCTCAGCGTCCACGCCGCCGAGCCGAAGTTGAAGTCGTCGTAGTGCTCGCCCTTGCCGGTGGTGTCCGGGTTGCCCAGCGGCAGCACGAAGGTGCCCTGCTCGCCGGTATTGCCGACCAGCGGCGCCGGACGGAAATGCGGCGCCGGCTGCGCCGCGCTCTCGGCCGCCGAACCCAGCCGCATCTGCATCGGCCGCTGCGGCACATCGACGATGCGCTGCTGGCGGATGATCGGATCGATCTGCGCGATGACGTCGCGGTAATGGGTTTCCAACTGATCGTTGGCGATGGTGTCGCGCTTGAGCGCGCGGATCACCGCACGGTAGTCGCTGGGATTGTCGACCTTCAGGCCCTTGGCCTTGGCCACCAGCGGCGCCAATTGCTGCATGGCCGCGCGGGTCTCCATGAATTCCAGCTGCGCGCGCTGCATCAACAGTTGCGGCGCGATGTCGATGCCGACCTGCTTGAGCTGGAAGGCATACAGTTCCGGCGGCAGGCGCGCGTCCTCGCGCGCCTTCGGCAGCACCACCTTGCGCGTCCATGCGGCGTAGTCCTTGAACTGCTTGTCCATCGCCGCCAGCGCCGGGTCGGCGCCGTCGATCTTGTAGGTCGCGAACAGTTCGCGGATGCCCTTGGCATAGGTATCCACGTTGCTCAAGGCCTGCTCGACCTCGCGCCGGGTCGGCGGCAGCAGCGCGCCGTCGGCCAGCTTTTCCTCGTAGCGCTGGCGCGCCAGCAGCAGCGAAGAGGTGCTGCCGGGCGCCAGGCCGACGTAGCGCTGCAACCGGTCCAGCGCCTTGGCCCGGCGCGCCGCCGGCACCTGTTCGGACAGCAGATTGTTGAGTCCGCCGAATACCATCTGCGGCGCATCCTGCCAGGGCAGCAGCAGGCGTTCGTTCAACGCGCTGCCTTCGACCGCCTGGTCGGCGGCATGGATCATGATCGCCAGGTCCTGGCGCACGTTGGGATCGCGCTCGACCTCCAGCTTCTCCTGCAGCGCGCGCCGGGCCTTGCCGATCGCATCGCGATAACGGCGGGCATTGTCCGGCCCCAGGTCGGCGACCTTGTCGTCATACCCTGGCACGCCGAAGAAGCTCACTTCCTCCGGTTGGAACGGCGCCTGCGCCTGCAGCAGGATCTGCGCGAAATCGTTGCTGCGCTGCACCCAGGCCGGGCCGGCGGTCTTGGCCGAGGCGGCAGCCGGCGCGGCCTGCGCGAGGACAGGCAGTGGCGCGACCAGGGCCAGCGCGATGGCGAGGACGAGTGGCTTCATCGGTGGATCTCCAGCGGGACGATGCGGCGACCGTACGCGGCGCGCGCGCAACCGGCAAGCTGCCGGAGGTCATGGCCGTGGCGCGTGGCCGGCGATCGCTCGCGAAACGGGAGCGGCCAGGGCCGCGACCGAAGCGCGCGACGGCCGCCGCAGGCGCACGACGCGTATACCCGGCCGCGCGATCTGCGATCTGCGGTCGGCAGGACGGCAGGACGGCAGGACGGCAGGACGGCGACAGTGCGATGCGCGCCATCCATCCTGGCCACGCAACGCAGCGCCCTCGACGGATCTGACCAGGCGGCTCGCGCCGTGGCCGCCTACCGGCTTACTGCGTGCTATCCGCCGCGACCGGCGCAGAGGGATCCCCGTCGGCCTGCACGTCGCTGGCGGCATCCGCGTCGGGATCGGACTCGGCATCGGTTTCGCCGACATCCTCGTTGTCCGGCGCGACACCGTCGAGCAACGAGATCGCCTCGCCTGCATCGGGCAGCACTTTCAGCGTCGTGTACTGCCATTCGCCGGCATGGCGCTCGGCCTCGATGTACAAGGTGCCGTTGCCGCGCGAGCCGTGCAGCGACACGCTGAGATTGGCGCTGCCGGTGCCATTGCTGGTGGAAATGCTGCCGCTGGGCATGATGCCGTCCTCGATCGGCTCACCGAGCGCGGCGACGACCCGCTGATCGACCTTCGCTCCGGCTACCCCGATCCGGTACGGCTCGGACGACTTAGTGACGCGTGCGATGCCCAACACGAACACGGCGATCGAGGCCAGCAGCATCGCACCGAGCAGCAGCGCCACTAGCGGCACCGCCCATTTCCAGTGGCGCGCCCACCAGCCCTTGCGCATCACGGCCGGCGGCGCGGCGGCCGGGTCGGGCGGGGGCAAACCGGGAAGCGGCGGCGGCAGCGGCGTAGACATGCGGAACTCCTTTTCGGCGAAAGACGGTGTGGGGTCGATCAGGGCTTCAGGCAACGCGCCAGAAACGCTTCGGTGGTGCGGTAGCGGTGCAGCGCATTGCTGCCGGACAGGCCGTGCTTGGCGCCGGGATAGGTCATCAGCTCGAACAGCTTGCCGCGTTTTTGCAACTCGCTCATCAGCGCGGTGGAATTGGTGAACAGCACGTTGTCGTCGGCCATGCCGTGGATCAGCAGCAGCGGCGAAGTCAGCCCATCCAGATGCGCGGCCACGCGACCGTCGCGATAGCCGTCCGGATTGGCCGCGGGCAGGTTCATGTAGCGCTCGGTGTAGTGGCTGTCGTACAGCCCCCAATCGGTCACCGGCGCGCCGGCCACGCCGCAGGCATAGGCTTCGCTGTGCTTGGCCAGCAGCATCAGGGTCATGTAGCCGCCGTTGGACCAGCCGTACACGCCGATGCGCGCGGCATCCACCCACGGCTGCGCCTTCAGCCAGGCCACGCCGCGCAGTTGGTCGTCCACTTCCACCGTGCCCTGGCGCTGGTACAGCGCACCGCCGAAGTCGCGGCCGCGGCGCGGCGTGCCGCGGTTGTCGACCGAGAACACGACGTAGCCGTGCTGGGCCAGGTACTGGTCGAACAGCGCGTCGCCGCGCGCCGGCCAGCCGTCGAGCACGGTCTGCGCGGCGGGGCCGCCGTAGACGTAGACCACCACCGGATAGCGCTTGGCCGGATCGAAGCCGGCCGGCTTGGTCAGCCGGTAGTGCAGCGGCGTCTTGCCGTCGGCCGCGGTCAGGGTGCCGAACTCGAGCGGCCGCTGCGCGTCGCGGTAGCGGGCATAGGGATGCTGCGGATCGGACAGATCGTTGACCAGCAACGTGGCGATCTTTTTGCCATTGGCGCGGAACAACTCGATCTGCGGCGGGGTGGTGGTGTTGGACCAGCTGTCGACGTAGACGCTGGCGTTCTTGGCGAAGCTGGCCGCGTGGGTGCCGTTGGGCCTGGACAGTTTCTCGATCGCGCCGCCGGCCAGCGGCACGGCGTAGAGCTGGGTCTGGGTCGGCGACTCCTTGGTCGCGGAGAAGTAGACCTTGCCGGCGCCCTCGTCCACCGCCAGCAGCGCGTCCACGATCCACTCGCCCTGGGTCAGCGGAGCCAGTTTGCGACCGTCTTCCGAGGCCAGGTAAAGGTGTTCGTAGCCGCTGCGCTCCGAGCCCCAGATGAAGCGCCCGTCCTTGAGGAAACGAAGGTCGTGGTTGAGCGGCACCCAGGTCTTGCTGGTCTCGGTGACCAGCACGCGCTGCTTGCCGCCGGCCAGGGTCGTCTCGATCAGTTCGAGTTTTTTCTGGTCGCGCGACTGGCGCTGGAAGGTCAGCCGCTGCGCATCGCGCCAGTCCACCCGCGCCAGGTAGATGTCCGGGTTCCTGCCCAGGTCGATCCACTGCGGCTGCGCGCCGGCGCGCGGCGCGATCGTGCCCAGCTGGATCCTGACGTTGGGCTGCCCGGCCTGCGGATAGCGCTGCTCGATCACCTCGGTGTGGTCGGCATACACCTCCGGGCGCTTCTGCACCGGCACGCCGGATTCGTCGATGCGCGCGAAGGCGATCGCCGAATCGTCCGGCGCCCACCAGTAGCCGGTGTGGCGGTCCATTTCCTCGTCGGCGACGAACTCGGCCACGCCGTTGCCGATGGTGTCGCTACCGTCGCGGGTCAGCTGATGCTGCTGTCCGCTGGCCAGGTCGATCACCCACAGGTTGCGCGCACGCACGAAGCTGACGTAGCCGCCCTTGGGCGAGATCTTCGGGTCGGTGGCGAAGCCCTCGCCATCGGTCAGCTTGCGCACCGCCGCGCTGCCGGTCTTGCGCAGGTCGTACAGATACAGTTCGCCGCCGAGCGGGAACAGCAGCGCCTGCGCGTCCGGCGCCCACTGGTAATCGACGATGCCGGCATAGGCGGAAATGCGCTGGCGCTCGCGCCGCGCCTTCTCCTCGTCGCTCAGCGTCTCGGTGCCGGGCAGCACCACCTTCGAGTCCACCAGCAAACGGGTCTGGCCGCTGGCGATGTCGTATTCCCACAGGTCCAGCTGGTTGCGGTCGCTGTCCTTGCCGCGCAGGAAGGTCACCCGCGAACCGTCGGGCGCGACCTGCGGCTTCATCAAGGTGGGCCCCGACAGCGGCTTGCTGCCGGTGATGGCTTCCAGGGTCAGTTTTTCGGCGTGCGCGGGAACGAGGGGCGTGGCGAGCATGAGGGCGAGAGCGGCGAACACGGAGCGCATGAAGGTTCCTGGCATGGCACTGAGCGCGCAAGGATGCGCGCGTACCGGCGGGTTGAGAAGCGCGACGCGGACCGCTCAGCGCTTGCCGAACAGGTGCTTGCGTTCGGCGTCGCTGAGCGGCTTGCCGGCGTTGGGGTTGACCTGCTGCTTCAGCGCATAGGCGCGCTGCGTGGCCGGGCGTGCGCCGATCGCTTCGTGCCAGCGCTTGAGGTGCGGGAACGCGGCGTAGTCGGGGGTGAGCCCGTTGTACACCTCGATCCACGGATAGCTGGCCATGTCGGCGATGCCGTACTCGGCGCCGGCCAGGTATTCGCTGTGCGCCAGGCGCTTGTCGAGCACGCCGTGCAGGCGCCGCACCTCGGCGTTGTAGCGGTCGATCGCGTAGCCGATCTTCTCCGGCGCATAGACATTGAAATGGCCCATCTGCCCGGTCATCGGGCCGAGCCCGGCCATCTGCCAGAACAGCCACTCCAGCGCGACGATGCGCCCGCGCGGATCGGCCGGCAGGAAGCGCCCGGTCTTCTCGGCCAGGTACAGCAGGATCGCGCCGGACTCGAACACGCTCTGCGGCGCGCCGCCGTCGGCCGGCGCATGGTCCACGATCGCCGGCATCTTGTTGTTCGGCGAGATCGCCAGGAACTCCGGCGCGAACTGCTCGCCGGCGCCGATATTGACCGGTTTGATGGTGTAGTCCAGGCCGGCTTCCTCGAGCAACAACGTGACCTTGTGGCCATTGGGCGTGGGCCAGTAGTACAGATCGATCATGGCGGCGGTCCGGAAACGGGGCGTCCAGTGTAGCCGCGCCGCGCGCTTGGCAGCATCACGGCGGGCCAGTACCCTGCGCCTTCCTGCAACGCAGCATTCGATCCCACGCCATGAGCCCTCCGCGCCCGACGCCCCGCCTGAATCCGCTGTCCAGCCTGATCTTCGCCTCGCGCTGGCTGCAGCTGCCGCTGTACCTGGGCCTGATCGTGGCCCAGGGCGTGTACGTGTTCCTGTTCGGCAAGGAGCTGTGGCACCTGATCCACGAAGCGCCGAGCCTGGGCGAGCAGCAGATCATGCTGATCGTGCTCGGCCTGATCGACGTGGTGATGATCTCCAACCTGCTGGTGATGGTGATCGTCGGCGGCTACGAGACCTTCGTCTCGCGGCTGGGCCTGGAGGGCCATCCGGACCAGCCGGAGTGGCTGAGCCACGTCAACGCCAGCGTGCTCAAGGTGAAACTGGCGCTGTCGATCATCGGCATCTCCTCGATCCACCTGCTCAAGACCTTCATCGCGGTCGGCGCGCTCGGCGGCATGCCGATGTGCTCGCCGGACCAGCTGGCCAGCGCCGTGGGCACGGTGGACCTGAAGAGTTGCGCGACGCTGACGCCCACCGGCGTGCTGTGGCAGACCATCATCCACGGCATCTTCATCCTGTCGGCGATCGGCATCGCCTGGACCGACCGGTTGATGGCCGCGCCGGCGAAACCGGCGCACTGACCGCGCGTGCACGCGCTCACGCTTTTGCGGCCGCCGCCACGCGGCGTCAAGCACGCAGCGGGAGCGGATGCTAGATTGGCAGGTGGGGTGCGCTGGCAGGGACGGGGGAGCCGGACCGGCTGCGCGGGAGAACCACCGCTGCGTATTCATGGCCATCACCGGGGATTAGGGGGAAGCATGTTGCAGGTAACGACATTCGCGAAGGCGCGCCGCATGGCGCCGGTACTGCTGCTGGCCGCGCTGGCCGCCTGCTCCAAGCAGGAAGACGCCGCGCCGGGCGCTGCGCCGGCGGCCAAGCCCGCGGCCACCGCGCCGGCCGCGCCGGCGGTCTCGGCCAAGGTGCAGTCGATGGGCACCGAGCAGCTGCACGCATCGGCCAGCCAGGCGCTGCGCGAGAACCGCATGTACGCGCCGGCCGGCAACAACGCGGTCGAGTACTACCTGGCGTTGCGCGACAAGCAGCCGGACGACGCCGGGGTCAAGAGCGCGCTGACCGACCTGATGCCGTACACGCTGATCGCCGCCGAGCAGAGCATCAACCGCGAGGACTTCCCGGAAGCGCAGCGGCTGGTCGCGCTGATCGAGAAGATCGACAGCCAGGCGCCGGCCTTGCCGCGGCTGAAGCTGGGCGTGAGCAACGGCATGCAGGCCGCGGCCCAGCGCAGCCAGGAAGAGACCGACAAGGTCAAGAAGGAGGCCGAACAGAAGACCAAGCTGTTGGCCGAGCAGCAGAAGCAGGCGCAGCAGCAGGCCAGCGAGGCGCAGGCCGCGCAGCAGATCGCCGCGCAACAGGAAGCCGCGCGCCGCGAGAGCGCACGCCAGGAAGCCGAGCGCCAGGCCGCCGCGACGCGCAGCGCGCCGACACCGGCCCCGACCCCGGCAGCGGCGCAGCCGGCGGCCACGCCCCCGCCGGCCGCCGCCGCAGCCAGCACCCAATCGCTGCGCGCGATCAGCACCCCGGCACCGCGCTACCCGCCCGAAGCGCTGCGCTCGGGCACCGCCGGCGAAGTGCTGGTGGAGATCACCGTCGGCACCGACGGCTCGGTCACCAACGCCCGCGTCCTGCGCGCCACTCCGGCACGGGTGTTCGACCGCGAGGCGCTGAACGCGACCAAGCGCTGGCGCTTCGAACCGGTCAGCGCGCCGGTGACGACGCGGCGCACCTTGGCGTTCAACCCCGGCGGCTGATCTGCGCGTCGGCCGCGGCAGCACCACCCGGCGCGAGCCGGGCGCTTGCCGCCGCGCCGCAGGTGCCGTGCCGTCGCCGGATCGTCCGCGACGGCGTCGCCGTCAACGGCCGCTGGAGAAGCGGCCTGCGCGCCAGGCGCGCCACGTCACCACGGCGCCGACCACGGCGCAGACCAGCACCCCCGGCAACGAGGCCTCCGGCCCGAACGCGCCACCGGTCAACCATTCCGGGGCGCCGGCGCGTGCGCTGCTGTGCGCGATCGCAGGGCCCATCGCGGTACCGGAGACGGCCGCGCCGAACGCATAGCCCTGGGTGAAGTTCCAGGCGGCATGCACGCCGATCGACATCCAGATGCGTCCGGTCAGGACATAGAAGGCGCCGAGCATGATCCCGGCCTCCAACGCGATGCAGACGGCGGCGAACACCGTCGCGTTCGGATTGCCGATGTGGGCGAAGCCGAACAGCGCGGCGGATGCGGCGAACGCCACCCAGGGACCGAACGCCCTCCACAACAGACGCAGCACGATGGCGCGCAGCATCAGCTCTTCGACCACGCCCGCCTGCAAGGCCTTGCCGACCGCGCTCCACGCCGGGGCCGGACCCGCGAAGCGGATCGTGTAGAGGTCGCACGCCACCATGATGCCCATGACCGCGGCGAACATCGCCGCACCCAGCGGCAGGCCGACCGCCAGCTGCGGCAGCATCGGCCGCATCGCGATCTCGGAAGGCCGGCGGTCTTCGCCCAGGCGCACCGCCAGCGCGTAGAGACACAGGGCGACCACGACCGACGCAAGATGCGGCGCCAATTGCATCGGACCCGGCGTCGTCCCCGGCCACCAGGCACGCAGAAGCTGCGCCGCCGATTCGGACGAGACGACCACCAGCAGGAACAGCACGATCATCCAGGCGATCGCCCTGAGCCAGCGCAGCCGTCCGGAGTGCAGGATGCGGCATTCGCCGAGTTCGATCAGGCGTGTGCGGAACGCGACGGTCGCGGCGGATGCGCTGGCGTGGCGAGGAAGCGGATCGGAGCGCATAGGGTCCTTGATCGGAGCTGGTGCATGGATGAAACGGCGGGGGACGGCGCTGCCCATCTTGCTCCGATCAGCGGCGACGTCGGCAGCGAAGGCTAGCGCATTGCGCGCAAGACGGCGGGCGGCGACTTAGGGGCACTTCTAATAACCCCCAAAGCATGTCGATGTACTTGCAAGACACCGATACGCCCAGCCCGCAGGTTCCGGCATCGAGACGTTCGAGATGCCATGGAGTGGCAAAGGCACACTGGCGATAGACGCGGTGGCGTTGCGGCCGCGTTTTTCATGGACGCCTTGGCATCACGGCCACTTCGTCCTCCTGTCGCGGCTGAAGCCGCTTGTGTCTGGAAGTTGGTCTACAGTTTGAGTGGAGAGCGATGTGCGGCACGCCGACAGGCCGCAGTGTTCGAGCACGTGTAGGAGCCAGGGCGGCCGCACATCGACCTCGTTGCCTAGCCCGAACAGTTGAACGAGCGCTCGCTCGAACTTCACAAGCGTGGGCAGCCACGAGGCAGCTCTCTCCTGCCCCTCAGTCTACCTAACGCTTATGCCTCTTTGGATTGGTCTGGATGTGGCCAAGGACACCTTGGCCGTTCACGTGCTTCCCCTGAACCAGTTGCTGTCCTTTCCCAATACCGCCCAGGGCCACCAGCGCCTGTGTGACCAGCTTGCCGGGCAGTGCGTCGGCAACGTGCTGCTGGAGGCCACCGGCGGCTACGAACGAGCGGTCATGAACGCCCTGGCCACGGCAGGCTTCCCGGTGACCCGGATCAATCCGCGCCGCGCGCGCGCGTTCGCCACGGCCTTGGGCACCATTGCCAAGACCGATCCGCTGGATGCGGCCTTGCTCGCGCGCATGGCCCAGCTGGTGCAAGCGCCCGCGCCGCCTTCCGATCCCTGCGCGAGCAACTGCGCATGCTGGTCCAGCGCCGCGAACAACTGGTCCAGCAGCGCGACGACGAGCGCCGTCGGTTGCATCAGGCGACCCTGGCCGTCGTGCGTGAGTGTCTGATCCAACAGATCGGCGACTTGCGTCGCCGTCTCCAGCGGATGAACCAGGCGATCAAGCAGGTGCAGCACCAGCTCGACGATGCACTGGCGCGCTCGCTGAGCGCGGTCCCTGGCATCGGCGAGGTCACCACGGCCAGCCTGATCGCCTACCTGCCCGAGTTGGGCACCCTGGACCGCCGCCAGATCGCGGCTCTGGTCGGCGTGGCGCCCTACAACGTGGACAGCGGCAAGCACCGTGGCAAACGCCGCATCCGCGGCGGGCGGGCCCCGATCCGACGGGTGCTCTACATGGCCTGTTGGAGCGGCGTGCGCACCCAAGCCTCCTTCAAGGAGCGCTATCACCAGCTACGGGCACGCGGCAAGCCCGCCAAGGTGGCCATCACCGCGTGCATGCGCGTGCTGCTGATCCGCCTCAACGCCATGGCGCGTGATCGCACACCATGGCAAGAGGCAACCGGGTGAGAAGACAGTTGCTCCTACACATGCGCGCCGTGCTTGTAGGAGCGGCTTCAGCCGCGACAGAAAAAAGGAACACGCCATCGCCTCGCGCAGCGGGCAGCTTCCGGAATGGAGTTATTAGACGTGCCCTTAGGCCGCCCCGCGGCGACCGTCCCGGCGCGGCCGCCGGACCCGCTGTCATCGCGCCCGGCCCCGCGCCTGCCCTACCCGGAGATCGCCAGGCGCTCCTGCCGGTAGCGGCGCACCGCGGCCAGCCACAGCACCGCCGCCAGGCCGAACCCGGCGGCCAGGTACACCGCCCAGATCTGCAGGTCGATCGGTTCGCGGCGGATGATCTTCAGCAGCATCTGGTTCTGCGCCAGGAACGGCACCGCGAACTGCCACAACGTGGTCTTCAGCGGATACACCATCAACGCATAGCCGGGCAGCATCGGCAGCAGCATCAGCCAGGTCATGTGGCTCTGCGCTTCCTTCATGCTCTTGGCCGCCGCGGCCAGCAGGGTCAGCAGCGAGGTGCCGATGAACAGCATAGGCAGCAGCACGAACAGCATCTGCAACATCGCCACGAAGCTGACGTTGAGCTGGCGGCCGACGCCGCTGGCGACCTGCGCGCTGAGCTTGAACGCAAGCAACGTCAGCAGCAGCGAGGCCAGCCCGACCACGCAGGCGGCGGCGATCTTGCCGCTGACGATGGCGCCGCGCGAGGCCGGTGTGGCCAGCAGCGGCTCCAGCGATTGCCGCTCGCGTTCGCCGGCGGTGGCGTCGAGGATCAGGTAGGCGCCGCCGATGAACGAGGTGATGCTCAGCAGGACCGGCAGCAGCATCGCCAGCAGCACGCCGCGCTTGGCCTCGGCCGTGGCCAGGTCCTGGATGGCCATGTCCAGCGGCCGCGCCACCTGCGCATCGACGCCGCGCGCCAACAACCGCAGCGCACCGACCTGCTGGCTGTACAGGCTCAGCGCCGTCTGCACGCGCGTGGTCGGGATGTCGGCATCGCGGCGGGTGCTGTCCTTGACGATCTCCACCAGCGCCGGCCGCCCCTCGCGCCAGGCATTGGCGTAGTCCTCGTCGATCTTCAGCGCCAGGTCCACGTCCTGGCTGCGGATCGCCGCGGTCAGGTCCTTGGGCGGCGCGACCGCGTTGAGCCCTTGCGCGGCGAGGAACGCGACCAGGTTCGGCGCGCGCTCGCGGCCGATCACCGGAATGTCCAGCGGCTTGTCGATCTGCGTGCGCACCCGGCTCTCGGCCAGCGCGCCCATGCCCAGGATCAGCGCCGGGTACAGCAGCGGGCCCAGCAGCAGCGCCAGCGCCAGGGTCCGGCGGTCGCGCCCGAGGTCGCGCAATTCCTTGCGCATCACGGTGAAAACGGTGCGGAACAGGCTCATGCGTGTAGTCCCTCGTCGCTGCCGATCGCCTTGACGAAGGCGTCTTCCAGATTGTCTTCGCCGGTCAGCGCGCGCAGTTCGTCGGCCGTGCCGGCGGCCACCACCGTGCCCTTGGCGACGATGACGATGCGATCGCACAGCGCCGCCACCTCCTGCATGATGTGGCTGGAGAAGATCACGCAACGCCCTTCGGCGCGCAGTCCGCGCAGGAAGCCGCGCATCGCGCGGGTGGTCATCACGTCCAGGCCGTTGGTGGGTTCGTCGAGGATCACGTTGCGCGGATCGTGGACCAGCGCGCGCGCGATCGCGGTCTTGGTGCGCTGGCCCTGGCTGAAGCCCTCGGTCTGGCGGTCGAGGATGTCGTCCATGTCCAGCGCCGCCGACAGCAGCCGCGTGCGCTCGGCGATGCGCGCCGCCGACAGCCCGTGCAGTTCGCCGAAGTAGGCGATGTTCTCGCGCGCGGTCAGGCGCTTGTACACGCCGCGCGCGTCGGGCAGCACGCCCAGCGCGCGGCGCACCGCCAGCGGATCGGCACCCACGTCGATGCCGTCCACGCGCACCTGGCCCTGGTCGGGCGCCATCAGCGTGTACAGCATGCGCAAGGTGGTGGTCTTGCCGGCGCCGTTGGGACCGAGCAGGCCGGTGATCTGGCCGTCGGCGGCGGCGAAGCTGACCCCTTGCACCGCCTGCACGGTGCCGGCCTTGGTCTTGAACGCCTTGTGCAGATTGTCGGCGACGATCATGCGCACTCTCCCCTGCGAAACGCTGCGCGGCTCATGGTTCCCATCCGTTGAATGAAGTGAAGGCCGGCACGCCGCTCATCGCGTCCAGGCAGGTGGCATCGAGCTGCTTGGCATCGGCGTTCTCGAAGAACTGGCTCAGCAGCTTGGGCATGCAGCCCAGGGTCATGGTGCCGTGGCCCTGGCCGCGCACCACCAGGTGGCGGCCATTGGGCAGGCCCTGCAGCACGCGCGCGGCGTAGCGCGGCGGGGTCACCGGATCCAGCTCGCCGGAGGTCAGCAGCACCGGCAGTTCGGACTTGAACGGCGCGGTGAAACCGGCCGGACGCGTCCCGGTCGGCCATGCCGGACAGGCGGCGAAGAACATCTGCGCCACCTCCGGGCCGAGCAGGGTCTCGCCACCGGCGGCAGGCGGGTGGTAACGGTCGGCATCCTCGGCGCAGATCACCGACCACTGCATGCCGCGATTCATCTGCCCGTCCAGTTGCTTGCCCATCATCTTCGCCAGCGACATCAGCGGCGCATAGCGTTCGTGCGCGGCTTCGTCCAGCACCAGCGGCAACAACGACGCGGTCTGCGGCGCATACGAGAACGAGAACGCCAGGCTGGTGACGGTGTCGGCGGTCACCCGGTCGTGCTTGCTCTCGCCGCTGGCCGGGTCGCGGTAGTCCACGTCCGCCGGCGCCTGCCGCAGCCGTTCCACCACCGTGCGCAGCTGCGCGCGGGTGTCGGTGGGGAAGCGCTTGGCGCAGGCCGGGGTGGCCTTGCACTGCTCCGATTGCAGCTTGATCGCATCTTCGAAGGTGGTGGCGAATTCGCCGCCGACCACCAGGTCGTTCGGCGCCACGCCGTCGATCACCACGCTGCGGGTGTGCGCCGCATAGCGCGCCGCGTACTGCTGGGCGACGCGGGTGCCGTAGGAACCGCCGATCAGGTTGATCTTGTCCGTGCCGAGCGCGGCGCGCACGGTGTCCAGGTCGGCGACGGCCTGGGTGGTGGTGTAGTAGCGCGGGTCGGCGCGGCCCTGCAGCGACTGCGCGCAACGCCGCGCGTAATCGAGCAACTCGCTGGCGGTGGGCGCGCGCGCAGGATCGGCCAACTGCATTTCCTTGCCGTCCGCGCCCAGGCAGGTCAGCGGATTGGACTGGCCGGTGCCGCGCTGGTCGATCAGGAACACGTCGCGGCGCTTGCGCGTTTCGCGCAAGGCCATGTCGACGATGCTGGCCACCTCGGTCGCCGCCTGGCCCGGGCCGCCGGCGAGGAAGAACACCGGATCCGGGTCGGTGCCGCCCTGTCCGGTGACCGGCAACCAGGCGATGTTGAGCTCGATCCTGCGCCCTCCAGGCACCGCCGGATTTTCCGGCAGCGGCATGCGCGTGCATTGCGCCTCGACGTTGTTGGACGCGACCGGACTGGTCAACGTGCACGGATGGAAATGCAGCGTGCCGTAGCTGCGCCCCGCATTCTGCGGTGCCGGTCCGTGTCCGCCTTGGCAGGCGGCGAGCAGCAAGGTCGCCGCGACGACGGCGAGCGGTCTGCATGGGTGTCGCATGGTTCGCATCCTTGAGTTCATGGCTTGCAGGATGCCATGCCGGAGCATGGCGTCGTAGGTGACCGATGGCAGGTCGGAAGGACTACTCTGAATCGTCGAACAGGAACACCTGCTCGATGCTGTGCGCGAACAGCCGCGCAATACGGAACGCCAGCGGCAGGCTCGGATCGTACTTGCCGGTTTCCAGCGCATTGATGGTCTGCCGCGACACGCCCAGCCGCTCGCCCAGCTCGCCCTGCGACCAGCCGCGGGCCTCGCGCAGTTCGCGGATGCGGCTGTTCATAGGTAGCGGCGCGCGTTCGCGACCTTGACCACCCCATAGGTCATGCACAGCGCGGGAAACACCCACAGCATCGCGCTCGAGGCCGACAGCGCGATGACCTGCGCCGCCTGCAGGAACCCGGCGGCCATGTAGACGCCGCAGGTCAGCCCGGCGGCGATGGCGATGGACTCCAGCTCGATGCGCCGCTGCAGTTCGTCGGAGTCGCGCACGAAGCGCGCCACCGCCCGGATCACCAGCGCCAGCAGTACGGCCGGCAGCAGTGCGACCAACGTCCGCAGCCACAGCGCGTCGACATCGTCGAGTAGGCGCCTCCAGAACAGCATCACGACCACGTAGGCGCCCATCGGCGGCAGGAACTCGCGGTAGTAGCGTCGCGCCAGCGCCCGCGGCGCGCTGTCGCGCAAACTGCCCCGCGACCACCACAGCAGCAGCGCCATGAACAGGCCGGCGATACCGACGCCCATGCACAGTCCACGCAGATAGTCGCTGCGGCCGAACGGCAGCGAGGCCGCCGCCGCAAGCAGCGCCAGACTCACGCACAGCACTGCGATCGCGTTGCGCCTGCAGTTGACCATCCCATGCCCCCAATGTCAGTCCCACCCGATCCGGCGCCCGTTCCGCTGCGCCCCATGTCGTGCTGACTTTTCCCCTGTCAAGCACGCTTGACAGGAGAATGCGCGTCGCGGGAACGCCTGTCAAGCGTCCTTTACAGACGAGTCCAAAACATCGACAAACCGACGCGGCTAGCCCCTCTCCCACCGGGAGAGGGGTTGGGGTGAGGGTAAGGGCGCGAAGCGCACTCGCCGCTTCGAGAGCACGCGGCTTCGCCCGCGACGCACCTTCGACAGGAACTTCCCGCGAGGCGATCGTGGCTGAAGCCGCTCCGACGAGACCGGCGCCGACGGCGATCGCTACTTGCTGCTGACGTACTTCTCGCGGCGGATGTGCGGCACCGGCAGACCCGCCTCTTTCAGCGCCTCGAAGCAGGCATCGACCATGTTCGGATTGCCGCACAGGTAGGCGATATCGCCATCGGCCTGCGGCGCGAACTCGCCCAGGAACTGCTGCACGTAGCCGTGACGCACGTCGGCATGCGGCGCCTCCGGCAGTTCGCGCGAGAAACACGGGACGAAGCGGAACCCCGGATGCGCGTCGGCGAAGGCGCGGAACTCGTCGCCGTACAGCAGCTCGGCCGGCGTGCGCGCGCCGAGCAGCAACACCACTTCCACGCCGCGCTCGGCCATCGCCGCTTCCAGCAGCGGCAACATCGAACGGTACGGGGTGACGCCGGTGCCGGTGGCGATCAGCAGGTAGCGGCGGTTGCTGTCGCCCTGGTTCAGGCAGAAGCGGCCGTACGGACCGCTGGCGCAGACCTGGCCGCCGATCTCCAGGCCTTCGAACAGCGCCGTGGCCGCGCCGCCGGCGACGAAGCTGACCGCGATCTCGACCGTCGCATCGGCCGGCTGCGCCGGATCGTGGCGGGTGGCCAGCGAATAGCTGCGCTTGGTCGCCATGCCATCGGCGTAGTGGAAGTGCACCTGCACGAACTGGCCGGGTACGAACGGCAGCGGTTGGCCGTCGTCGCGGACGAAGCGGTAGTGGCCGACGGCCGGGGCCAGCATGTGGCGGTCGACCAGTTTCAACGGGAATTGGGCAGGCACGCGGATGCAACAGTCTATGGCCGGGGCCGAGCCCACGAGGTCTTCTATAATAGCGGCTGCATTTCTCCTGCGCCGTCAACAGGGCGCGAAAGGGTCCGCCTTGAATATCGCCTCCCCGCTCTCCTCCCCGGTGCCCGCGCTGCGCGTGCGCGAGCTGCGCAAGACCTACGACAACGGCGTGCAGGCGCTGCATGGCGTGTCGCTGGACGTGCTGCCCGGCGATTTCTTCGCCCTGCTCGGCCCCAACGGCGCCGGCAAGTCCACCTTGATCGGCATCATCAGCTCGCTGGTCAACCTCAGCGCCGGCCAGGTCGAGGTGTTCGGCACCGACCTGACCGCCCAGCGCAGCGCGGCGATGCGCCTGCTCGGCCTGGTGCCGCAGGAGATCAACTTCAACCTGTTCGAGAAGCCTTTCGACATCCTGGTCAACTACGCCGGCTTCTACGGCGTGCCGCGCGCGGAGGCCGAGCGCCAGGCCGAAGTGGAACTCAAGCGCGCGCACCTGTGGGAGAAGGCGCAGGTGATGAGCCGCACCCTGTCCGGCGGCATGAAGCGGCGGCTGATGATCGCCCGCGCGATGATGACCCAGCCGCGCCTGCTGATCCTGGACGAACCCACCGCCGGCGTGGACATCGAGATCCGCCGCGACATGTGGCGCGTGCTGCGCGAGATCAACGCCGCCGGCACCACCATCATCCTGACCACGCACTACCTGGAGGAAGCGGAGAGCCTGTGCCGCAACCTGGCGATCATCGACCGCGGCCGCATCGTCGAACAGGGCCCGATGCGCGAACTGCTGGCCAAGCTCGACGTGGAAGGCTTCCTGCTCGACATCGACGGCGAGTTGCCGCCGCAGCTGCCGGCGATCGAGGGCACCACCCTGCTCGCGCAGGACGCGCACACCCTGGACCTGGACATGCCGCGGGCGATGGACCTCAACCGCGTGTTCGCCGCGCTCGGCGCCGCCGGCATCCGCGTGCGCTCGATGCGCACCAAGAGCAACCGCCTGGAAGAGCTGTTCGTGCGCCTCACCGGAGACAACCGGGACGGCGCAAGCGGCCCGGCCTCGGCCCCGGGCTCGCCGAAGCAGCCGCCCGCCGCCGCCTGACCCCTATTCGCTGGACACCAATGAACACCACCACCAAACCGCAATCCGTTCTTCCCGAGACCACGCCGGCCCAGCGCAACTGGGTCGCGCTGGGCACCGTGGTGCGCCGCGAGGTCAAGCGCATCCTGCGCATCTGGGGCCAGACCCTGGTGCCGCCGGCGATCACCATGACCCTGTATTTCCTGATCTTCGGCGGGCTGATCGGCTCGCGCGTTGGCGACATGGGCGGCTACAGCTACATGCAGTTCATCGTCCCCGGGCTGGTGATGATGAGCGTGATCCAGAACAGCTACGGCAACATCAGCTCCAGCTTCTTCGGCGCCAAGTTCGGGCGCCACGTCGAGGAACTGCTGGTCAGCCCGATGCCGAACTGGGTGATCCTGTGGGGTTACGTGGCTGGCGCGGTGCTGCGCGGCCTGATGGTCGGCGTGCTGGTGCTGATCATCGCCATGTTCTTCACCCCGGTACGCATCCCGCACCCGCTGGTGACGCTGACCACGGTGCTGCTGGGCGCGACGATCTTCTCGCTGGCCGGTTTCATCAACGCCGTGTACGCGAAGAAGTTCGACGACGTGGCGATCGTGCCGACCTTCATCCTGACCCCGCTGACCTACCTGGGCGGCGTGTTCTATTCGGTGAAGCTGCTGCCCGGCTGGGCCGAGGCCGCGACCCACGCCAACCCGATCTTCTACATGGTCAACGCCTTCCGCTACGGCCTGCTCGGCAGCAGCGACGTCCCGGTCTGGGTGGCCTACGCGCTGATGCTGGGTTTCGTCGCGGTGCTCAGCGCGCTGGCGCTGTGGTTGCTGCGGCGTGGGGTGGGGTTGCGCAGCTGATCGGAGCGCTGCTCTGACGTGTGCAGCCCGCATGCAGCGGGCTGCACATCAAGATCCAAGACAAGTCCTGCCTCGCAAGCAGCGAGACGGCTGGCGGCGGGAGCCGCTTGAACGCGCTCGGCGCAAGGCATCGCCGGCGTCGGCAAAACATCCGCTGGTGCCGGAGGCGCAGTTGCAATGCCCACGCTCCCTCGTAGCGACCTCGTGGCGGCCGTAGCGTGCGTCCGACAACGCTCCATTTCCTTAGCGCCAATGCCGCGCTAGCGGCGGCCCTATGCTCGCTGGCCGATACGACGTTGGCATTTAGGCCCGCCGCGTCGCAGGCGGCGGCGAGCGGTGATGCACATGGCAATCGCCCTTTTGGCAGACCGCTAAATTTTGGGATATTTATCCCTATTATTACGCAAGATTTATCCAGCCGATCTCGGTGAATCCGGCTTGGATTCCCTATTCATAAAAAATAAAAACCGGCCGGCTGTTTTGTTTAGTCAAGAACTCGCGACGTCGAACGCGACGCGCTTTTAAATCGACTCTGCATCCCGGCATCCCGGAATCAGCACAGAGTGAATCAATTCATAGAACGGTGCGCCTAGAGTTTGACTCAGTTCCGGGATATGCATTCCACAATGTGTCAAAACATTAACGCTAGTTTTCTTGTTCCGGCAATTTGTTGACGCTAAAGTGGCGCCGTCCGAGATACATTTGTCAGCCGATGTCAAATGCGGGCCAAGGATCAGTTTCATAATCTGTGCACTTTTCACGTATGCAACCCACACGCCTACACGCGCCGCGCGGACGTAAGTGTGCTGCCGGTCCAGTGGGCGCCAGAGCCAAGGAGAGGATTCAATGAAGAACCAACGCAGGCATATTCGTTTCGGCCGTAAGCAGCTCGGCCAGGGCATGACCGAGTACATCATCATCGTGGCCCTGATCGCGATCGCCGCCATCGGCGTGTTTACCTTCTTCGGCGGCACCGTCCGCAGCCAGGTCGCCGGCATGGCGCAGGAGCTGTCTGGCAAGCAGGACGCTAGCCAGATGATCAACCGCGCCGGTACCAACGCCGGCAAGGCGCAGAGTCAGGCCGACAAGGACAAGGGCATGGCCGCGTACAACGGCAACAAGTAAGGCCTTCGCCACCATCTGCCCGGCCGGGCAGATGGTGGCCTGTCGTCGTCACCGCCGTGGGCACGCCTCGGCGTTTTTTCAAACACCTCTAAATGGACCCAGCCGAGCTGAACGCATCCATGGCGTTCTTCGCACGGCGTTTTTCCGGAAGGACACCAGATGGGGATCATCGCCGCCGCCGATCCGTCTACCAGGGGCGTTACGCCACGGCTGGGACGCGTCCGTTCCGACATGTCGGGGCAGTCGATGCCGATGGTGCTGGCATTCTTGATGGTGCTGTGCGTCGGCCTGTTGGTGACCTTCAACACCGGACAGGTCGTCGGCAAGAAGGTGGAAATCACCAATGCCGCCGATGCCGCTGCGTACAGCATTGCGGTCGAGCAGGCACGCGCGCGCAACTTCGCCGCTTACTTGAACCGCGGACGCGTCGCCAACGAAGTGGCGATCGCGCAAACGGTCAGTCTGAATTCGTGGCTGACCATGGTGCACTCCACCTCCGTGCATTTCGGGGAATTCACCAAGGTCGCCGAAACCTTGTTGTTCTGGGTGCCCGGCCTGGGCGAGGTGCTGATCGCACTCGACCGCGCCATGACCGCGATCAACAAGGCGCTGAAGGTCTTCCGGCAAGGCTTCATGGAAGTGGCGAACGGCGAAATCCGCGTACTGGACCAGGTGCTGGATCACCCGTATGCGCTCGCGGCGGACGCGGCGGTCGGCACGCTCGCTTCGGAAGCCAACGTCTTCCTCCTCGCCAACAAGGTGGTCAAGGACAACGCACCGGATGCGGAGCTGACCCTGGTCGGCAAGGGCGTGCTGGCCAAGAACGTGGTCTCGGCGGGCAACCAGCTGGAACGCTACAGCCCCGGCCAGCGTAAAGGCCTGACCAGCACCAATCCCGGCGGCGAGCGCTACCGCAACGTGGTCATGGCATCGCGCGACACCTTTACGCGAGCCCGCGACGGCACGGCCTTCGGGGTGTTCAACAACAACGGCGGCACGGACATGGTCGAATACGATCGCTGGTCGGCCGTGGATGCATTTCAGTTCAAGCTGCCGCTTCCCTGGCCGCTCGACGACGTCAAGATTCCGCTCGGCTGGGGCGGCACCCAGGCCGTCGATGGCCGCAAGCCGAATTTCTTCGGCGGGATGAATAACGGGCGTGGATGGAAATCGCCGTACGACAACCGGACCTACAAGGCCTACAACGGCACCAAGCGCAGCGACATCGCCGGCCGGTTCATCGAAGCCGATCCAGCCGTCAGGGAGGACTTCAAGCGCGACAAGGCCTTCTTCAACGGCTACCGCTATGGCATCAGCCCGCAGTATCACGATGTCAAGAGCACCTATTCGCAGACCCCCGAAGGCGCCAATGCCGGGCCGATCTACACGGTCGAGGTGGGTACCAAGATCGAAAAGGCGCGCACCAGTTCCACGCTGAAGATCGGGCGTGGCCGCATGGAACTGAAGGACGAGGCGCGCGGAAACCAGTTGCGCGCGATGGCCAGCGCGCAGGTCTATTTCAACCGCCCTTATGAACTGGCCGCCTTCCGGCGTTCGGTCTGGGGCAAAGGCGACGGGAAATTCGAAAAGGGCAGTTTGTTCAGTCCGTATTGGCAGGCCCGCCTGGTGCAGACGCCAGTGGCGGATCGCACTCTTTTGGTGGCCGCTCCATGATGTTGTTCGAACAAAGATTCCGCGTCCTGGCCGCAGGCTGCGTTGCGTTGCTTGCCTTCACCGGCGGCTGCCATTCGCGCGATGCAGCCGAAGGCGGCCTGACGGACGCCTCGGCATCCGACGACGGCGCCAAGTCACTGCCCGCGCTGCATGTCGTTCTGGCCTGGGAATCGCGCCTGGGCGGCGAGAACATGGAGCGCAAGAACTATCACGCCAAGATGGACGCCTGCAGCGGCTCCGGCATGCCGATGCGCGCGCTATCGCCGCAGGAAGAAGCCAAGCTGGGGACCGGCGAAGTCGAGATCATGATCGACGCGCGGCGCCAGTTCGCGCATCAGGTCAGCTGGACGCTTGGCGCCGATGGCGAAGACGGGCGAAGCGCCTGCCTCGCCAAGCTTGAGCAACACGAGGACCACGACGCGATCGAAGACGCGACCGGCATGTACCAGGCGATCGACAGCGGCGCACGTTCCCAGGAACGCCAGGACGTACAGGGCACCGGCTGGAAGCTCATGGGCGAGGGCCAGATCAAGGGCCAGCCGTGCACACGCTGGCAAAACGGTCAGCAGGAGGTCTGCATGTGGTCCGGCGGCATGAAGTGGGGGTTCGGCGAGGCGCCGGCCGACGTGGCGGGTTGCACGGTGGACAGCGCGGGCAGCTACCTGAATTCCATTCCGCTGGAAGCCAAGCCGCTGCAAGGCGGGAATGGCTGCCTGCTGCAGGTCAAGTCGTTCAGCCTCGGCAAGGGGCTGCTTCCCGAGGACCCCGCCGGCGAGGTGACGGGCAAGGAGCAGGCAGGATGAAAACGATGTCCGTTGCGTCGCCGCGCAGCATGCGCGGGCAAGGCATGGTGGAACTGGCCGTTTGCGCCGCCGTGCTGGTCCCGCTCTTTCTGCTGATCCCGGTCGTGGCCAAGCTCGGGCACGGCAAGCAGATGGCAATGCAGGCCGCGCGCAATGCCGCCTGGGAAGCCACGGTAGCCAACAACTACCAGCCGCCCAGCCGGGGCGCATTGCAGAGCAAGGCGCTCGACCGCAATTTCGCCGATGCCGATGCGCCGATCAAATCGGCCACCTCCGGCAACAGCAGCGGTGCGTTCGGCGACCAGATGCTCAATACGTTTTCGAACAGGAAGTTGCTGGAAAAGAACGACCTGTCGATCACGCGGACCGCCAACGCCAATTCACCCGGCTACGTCGACGAAGCGGCGACGCTGTTGCCGAAAAATTATTTCGACAATGCCTTCCCGCCCAATCGGAAGGGCTACGTCAGCGCAGAAGTATCGCTGAACTACCGCGACCTGAAGACCGCCGATGGCCGGCCGGCGCATTTCCTGGAGCCGCTGGACAGCCTCAACCTGGTCGACAAACGCCACCAGACCCTGCTGGCGGATGCCTGGAATGCGTCCGGCCCACGCAGCGGACCGCGCAGCGTGGTCAGCACCGTGAAGCCGTTGGCGCCGCTGTCGTATTTCGAAGGGCTGGACGGCATCTTCGACACCCTGAAGGTGCTGGAGCCGATCATGCCGATGGTGGGATCGCTCGGCGATCTGGAAATCGGCACGATCGAGCCGGATGTCGTCCCCGCGGACAAGCTGGCCAATTACCCGGTCAAGCAATGAGCGGGCGACCTTCCAGCCGCCTGCTCGCGCAGATGGTGGGCCCGGTCCTGTTGGGGCTCGCCGCCCACCCTGCACGCGCTGCGGATTGGCCGGATGTGCCTGTGCCGGATCAGGCCTCCGGCGAGATCGTGTCCGAGCACATGGTCTACAACGGCGTTTCGATGCGCGCCAGCCGTTTCACCGTGGCCGCACCGCCGCGTCAGGTGGAACAGTTCTATCGACAGGAATGGGGCAAGGGGGTCGTGGCCACTCCCATGGGCAACAAGACCGTGCTCGGCCACATGGAAGCAGGCGGCTATTACGTCACTGTCGAATTGAGCGGAGACGCCACCAGCACGCGCGGCCAGATCGGCGTCATGCAGCTGCCGAAGAAAGACCTGCCGGCGGACGGCGTCGGCAAGGGCTTCGGACGGCTGCCGGATACGCAGGTCGCCGAAGACATCGTCTACATGGACACGCCGCGCCATGTCAGGACCTTGAGCATGCTCAACCGCTATACGCCGCTGCAGAATCAGCAGTACTACACCCGCTACTTCGCAGCGCAAGGCTACGTGCGGGATGGCTCCTCGTCGGCCTGCGCGGCGACCAGTCCGCATTGCGTCGGCCGCTTCATCCGCCAGGAAGACCGCGTGACGGTGACGTCCAGCCGCGGCAAGACCGGCACCGTGGTCGTGGCGGTGGTCGAATGATCCGCGCCGCCATGCCCCGCAAGCGCACCCAACGCGGTCAATCCACGATCGAATACACCGTGGTGGTGATGGCGCTGGTGATCGTGTTGATCGCCAACCCGAACGTGATCACCGACGTGGTCACCGCCCTGAAAGACCTCTATGCCGCCTTTGTCTACGCCATCTCGGCGTCCGACATCCTGGTGGGTTGACCTCCATTCCCTCGCCACGGCCTGCCTCGACGGCAACTCTTCATGCAGAAACCAAAACTCAGCAAGAACGTCCTGTTCATCCTGATCGCCGTGGTGATGGCGGCTTTCGCCGCCTTCATCGCAGTGAGCTACATCCGCAACACCGTCGCCGAGCGCACCCAGGACACGCGGCCCATGGTCGAGGTGGCCGTGCCGGTGAATGACCTGCCGCAGGGCGCGATCCTGCAGGGCAGCGATCTGGCATCGCGGCCGATTCCTGCCGAATTCGCGCCTGCCGATGCGGTCACGCCGGAAAACCACGGCCAGTACGAAGGCCGCATGCTGCGCGCTCCGGCCCGTGGCGGCGCACCGCTGAGCGCCAGCGCGCTGGTGCCCTTGTACGAACAGTTCTCCCGGCTGATTCCCAAGGGCAAGGTCGCCTACACGATGAGCGTGGACGAGAACAACTCGATCTCCGGCATGATCGCCCCGGGCGACCTCATCGACATCTTCTTCGTGAAGGATGCCTCCACCAGCGGCGCCCCCGGTTCGGGCAGCGGCGCCCAGGTATTTCCGCTGCTGCAGAAGATCAAGGTCCTGGCCGCCGGCAGCCGGATCGGCGATGTGCCGACGCCGAAGGAGGGAGAGGAGTCGAACGAATCGGCCGGATTCTCCAGCGTCACCCTGGAACTGGACCAGTACCAGGCCAAGCAGTTGGCCATGGCCTCGAAGGTGGGCGCAGTGCGTGTACTGCTGCGCGAACTTCAGGACACCTCGCCCGGCGCGGCGACAGGCATGAGCGAGAGTCAATTACTGCGATCGCTGGGATCGGGCGATCCGGAAAGCACCGGCACCGGAAGCAGCCGCGTTGAGTTCATCATTGGCGGAAAGGGTTGAGCATGAGGCAAGCAACAGGACGTAGCGGAAACAAGGCAGGTAGATCGGCGGCGTGGCTGGCCGGCCTCCTGTTGGCGGGAATTGGAGGCCTCAATGCGTCGGCCCAGCAGGCCGCCACACCAGCCACGGCAAAGACCGCGCATCCTGCAGCGGCACCCGCCGCCGGCGCACCGTCGGACGAGGCGGCGGCCGAACAGGCGCGGTTGATCGCGCAAGGTCGCCAGGTCGACCAGCTCAAGCGTGCGGCCGAATCGCAGATCCAGGAACTGGGAGCGGGTACAGCCTCGGGCGGCGTCGCCCTGGCTGGCGACAAGAAGCCGTCCGTGGCGCCGCCGTTGCAGCCTGCCCAAACCGTCTATGCGGGCGAGGCCGTGGTTCGCCGCGTGCACGGCGCCCTGCGCCGCATCGCGGTCGGCGATGGCGAAGTGCTCAGCGTGTTCTCGGTCGGCAAGTCCGAACTGGTCATGATCGGCACCAAACCCGGCGACACCAATGTGCATCTGTGGATGGCGGACGGCAGCCAGCGCGACGTCAGCGTGACGGTGACGGGCGGCAAGTCGGAAGGCGTGGCCGAGACCGTGCGCGAGCTGCTGGGCAATACGCCTGGGGTCACCGTGCGGGCGATCGGCTCCAATGTCGTCATCTCGGGCAACGACATCGATGCGGCCACCACCGCAAAGATCCAGGCATTGCAGAAGCTCTATCCGCAGGTCCTGAACTTTGCCGGCGCCGATCCGGTCGGCATGCGGCCGATGATCCAGATGGACGTTTCCATCATGGAGTTCAACAAGAACGCGGTGGAAGACCTGGGTATCCGTTGGGACACCACGATCGACGGTCCGATCGGCGGATTGATCCGCGATGTCACCAGCAACGGCTACTTCCGCGTGCTTCCCGAGAACAACCAGACGTTTCAGGACGTCAAGGACACATTGCCCACCAAGCTGCCCGGACCGCAGGGCTACTTCGGCATCGCCACCACCATCGGCTCGCAGATCAACCTGCTGATGAGCCGTGGCAAGGCGTGGGTGCTGGCCCAGCCGAAACTCAGCGCCAAGAGCGGCAGCAGCGCCTCGTTCCTGGTCGGCGGCGAAGTGCCGATCGTGGTGCCGTCGGTGCTAGGGCAGACCCAGATCGAATACAAGGAATACGGCATCCGCCTCAACATCAACCCGACGGTCAACTCTTCCAATCAGGTGAACACCTCGATCATGGCGGAGGTCAGCAGGATCGATCCTTCGGTGTCGGTGCAGGGCGTGCCGGGCTTCCTGACGCGGCGTGCCGAGACCGAAATCAACGTCAACGCCGGCCAGACCATCGTCATCTCCGGCCTGCTCGACCGCGAGGCCTCCAAAGCCGTGGACAAGCTGCCGATCCTCGGCGACATCCCGATCCTGGGCAAGCTGTTCCGCTCCGACGGGTTTCGCGGCAACAAGACCGAACTGGTGATCTTCGTGACCCCGCGCATCGTCAGTCCGACCTCGCCGGAGAATCTGCAGGACCTGCAGCGCGGCGACGCGATGGAAAAGGGCCTGCAGGACGAGATCAGCCCCAGGCAGGAAAAGTTGATCAAGTAATCCACCCCACGTAGTGCGGAAGGTCATCGTCATGTTCACAGTGCTGATCAATACGCCGGGCCGCGATACTCGCCAGGTCAAATGCATGCATCGGGAGTGCGGCATCGGGCGCGCCGACGCGAACCTGGTAATGCTCCAGGGCTGGAATATCGCCGGCAAGCATGCCACGCTGCTGCGCGAAGACGAGGGTGTCTTCATCCTGCCCTTGGGCGGGCGCGAGCCGATCACGCTCAACGGCAAGGTCGTCCTGGCCAAGCAGGGTCCGATCGACGGCAAGGACGAGATCCGCATCGGACACTACGTGCTCAAGGTCAGTGGCGACGATGCGCGGATCGCCAAGCACACCCCGGCAGCCAACGATGGCATCGCCGCGCGTGTAGCCGAACCTGCAACGACGTCGGCCGACGCGGCGTCCGCAGCCCAGGCGGCCGCGCCGGCGTCCACCGACTTGGTGCTGGCCGGCCCGCCACCGCCGGATATCGCCACCTGGCGCACCAAGCTGCACATGGCGCTGGTCCGGCAAATGGACCTGCGCCGGATGGACGTGCGCAGCATGGACGACAGCGCGCTTCGCGACAGCACCATCAATCTGATCGACGACATCCTCGCGCGCGAGTTCGCCGACCTGCCCTCTGACATCAATCCGCGCCGCCTGGCCAAACAGGTGCTGGACGAAGCCATCGGTCTGGGGCCGCTGGAAGATCTGATCGAGGATCCGACCGTCACCGAAATCATGGTCAATGCCCACGACGATATCTTC
The DNA here is from genome assembly GCF_041245805.1 of Xanthomonas sp. DAR 34887. NCBI lineage: Bacteria > Pseudomonadati > Pseudomonadota > Gammaproteobacteria > Lysobacterales > Lysobacteraceae > Xanthomonas > Xanthomonas tesorieronis. The sequence continues at coordinate 398,949 of NZ_CP162490.1, read as the reverse complement.
ATCGAGCGGGCCGGGCGCATCCAGAAGTCGGAGGTGGTGTTCTCCAACGAACGCGCCTGCCTGGCGGCGATCGAACGCATCGTCACCCCGTTGGGCCGGCGCATCGACGAAAGCTCGCCGCTCGTCGATGCGCGCCTGAAGGACGGCTCGCGTGTGAACGCGGTGATCCCGCCGGTGGCCCTGCGCGGGCCGAGCATCAGCATCCGCAAATTCGCCACGCGCCGCTTGATGGGCGAAGACTTGTTGAAATACGGCTCCTTGAACCAGCCGATGCTGGACTTCCTGATCATGGCCGTGCGCGAGCGCCGCAACATCGTGGTGTCCGGCGGTACCGGCTCGGGCAAGACCACGCTGTTGAACATCCTGTCGAACTTCATTCCCGATGGCGACCGCGTCGTCACCATCGAGGACGCGGCCGAACTGAAGCTCGTGCAGCCGAACCTGGTCGCATTGGAGGCCCGCCCCGCGAACATGGAAGGCAAGGGCCAGATCACCATCCGCGACCTGGTCAAGAACGCGTTGCGCATGCGCCCCGACCGGATCGTGGTCGGCGAGTGTCGCGGAGGCGAGAGCCTGGACATGCTGCAGGCCATGAACACCGGCCATGAAGGGTCGTTGACCACGGCGCACGCCAACAATCCGCGCGAAACGCTGTCGCGTCTGGAAGTGATGGTGATGATGGCCGGCATGGAGCTGCCGATGACGGTCGTGCGCGAGCAGATCGCCTCGGCGGTCAACCTCATCGTGCATCAGCGCCGCTATCCCTGCGGGTCGCGCAAGGTCAGCCACATCACCGAAATCACCGGCATCGAAAGCGGCACCATCCAGATGCAGGACCTGTTCCTGTTCAAGCCGACCACCTACCACGGACCGGACGGCAAGGTCGCCGGCAATTTCGTGGCGACCGGCGCGGTGCCCGAATTCTACGAGGAGCTGGCCGAACGCGGCGTGCCGGTGAATCTGGATATTTTCCGCAACCAGGGAAGTACGCGCTGATGGCCCTGTGGTTGATCGCCTTGCTGGTGTTCGGCGGCGCCTTGATGGGCGTTCTGCTGGTTGCGCGTTCCGGCGAGCGGTTCATGAAGCGCTACCGCGAGAGCTTCATGGACCAGGCGCGCATGAACCTGGCGGACATGTTCCTGTTCATGGACCCCGCGCAGGTCTACATGGTCAGCGCCGTGGTGATGGTGATCATCCCGCTGCTCATCTGGATGCTGACCGGCAGCCTGGTCATCGCGGTGCTGATCGGCATCTTCCTGATCTTCGCGCCCCGCAAGATCTATGCGTATCTGCGCCGGCGGCGGCTGGAGAGGATCCAGGAGCAGCTCCCGGATGCGTTGCAGATGCTGTCCAGCAGCCTGCGTGCCGGCGTGGGCTTCGCGCCGGCGATGGAAGTGCTGGTGCACGACGGCCAGCCGCCGCTGGCGCAGGAACTGGCGCTGGTGCTGCGTGAGCAGCACATGGGCATCCGCGCCGAAGAGGCGATGGAAAACTTCAGCAAGCGGGTGCCGATCACCGACGCCGAGCTGTTCGTGTCGGCGGTGAACATCTCGCGCGAGGTCGGCGGCAACCTGGCCGAAACCCTGGCGACGCTGGCCGAAACGCTGCGCCGGCGCCTGACCATGGAAAAGAAGGTCAAGTCGCTGACCGCGCAAGGCCGGTTGCAGGGCATCGTCATGGCGATGCTGCCGGTCTTCCTGATCGGCTATCTGAGCCTGATGTACAGCGAAACCATGCAGCCCATGTTCCACAGCTGGCACGGATGGGTGGTGATCACCATCTGCCTGATCATGGAATATCTGGGCTATCGCCTCTGCAAGAAGATCATGACGATCGACGTATGACCTGGATGCTCGCCCTCGTCGCTCTTCTGGCTGCCGGCGCCGTCGCGCTGGTGATCATCGGCACGCGCGGGGTGATCCGCGAAGTCGAGCTGGAGGACCGTACTTACTACGACCCGCTGCCGCGCCTGATGCAGTTGATGTGGCCACTGGTGACGGTGCTGACGCGCCGCATCGCGCCGCACCTCAGCGTCACCCAGCTCGAGCAGACCCATCGCCAACTGCAGGCGGCCGGACAGGACTTCACCCTGACCCCGGAAGAGTTCTACGGCCTGCGCATGGCCAGCGCGATCGTGGTGACCGCGGTGTTCCTGCTGTGCACGGCGATGCTCGGCAAGCTCGCGGTCGGCGCGGGGCTGATGTGCCTGTTCTTCGGGGGCGTGCTGGGTTGGCTCTACCCCGTGCTGTGGTTGGGCGAACGCCGCAAGGCGCGGCAGAAGGCAGTGGTGCGCGACCTGCCGGTCTACCTGGATTTCATCACCATGTCGGTGGAAGCCGGCTTGAATGTGACCGGCGGCATCGAGCAGGCCGTGGCCAAGGGCCCGGCCGGTGCGCTGTCGCAGGAGTTCTCGCGCATGCTCCGCGATCTGCGTGCCGGACTTCCCAGGGCCGAAGCGCTGCGGCGCATGGCCGAGCGCATGGACATCGGCCAGATCACCAGCTTCACCAGCGCGCTGATTCAGGCAGACAAGGTCGGCGCCAACTTGAGCGACACCCTGCGCGCGCAGGCCAACCAGCGCCGCGAAGAGCGCTTCCTGCGCGCGGAGAAGCTGGCGCTGGAGGCGCCGGTGAAGATGATGCTGCCGCTGGTGATGTTCTTCTTCCCGCTGATCTTCCTGTTCCTGGGCTACTTCATCTACTTGAAGATGTTGCAGGAGGGAATCCTGTGAAGCACGGGCACATCGAGCGCAGCGGGGGCGCTCCCATCCCGCACGTGTGGTCCGCCGACACCTGGTGGTCGCGGATGCGCGGCTTGCTGGCCCGGCCGGCACTGGCCGAGGACGGATCGGAAGCCCTGTTGATCCGGCCCTGCGCCAGTGTGCACACCATCGGCATGGCCTACCCGTTGGACCTGGTGTTCCTCGCGCGCGACGACGTCGTGCTGGAATGGCGCGAGAACGTCAGGCCGTACCGCGCCGCGGCCTGCCGGCGCGCCGTGGCCACCGTCGAATTCCATGGCGGCGCGCTGGACCGGCTGCAGCCGCAGCAAGGCGAACAGTGGCGCTGGCGCACCGCAACGGTCGCGCCGCCGCCCGACACCGGAGCATGGTCATGAAAACACGTATGCGGGAATTGCGCAGCCGGCGCTCGATGCGCGGCCAATCCATGGTGGAACTGGTGATCATCACCCCGGTCCTGCTGTTCCTGCTGCTGGCGGTCATCCAGGCGGTGCTGTTGTACCGAATGAAGACGACGCTCGATTACGCCGCGCTGATGGTCGCGCGCACAGGCGCGGTAACCGGCGTGGACCGCGGCGAAATGCAGAGGAGCTTCGCCAAGGGCATGATGCCGCTCTACTCCAATGAGACCGGGCAGGTCGCATTGGAAGTCGCGTATGGCAAGGCGTATGCGGACTTGAACGTGCTCAGGCGCGGGCACATCACCGTGATCAACCCGACGCGCGCGGCATGGGGCAACTTCAAGGAGCGGCAGTACAACGGCCAGTACGCCCTGCCCAACGATACGCTCGCCTATCGCAGCACCGCGGTCGGCAGCAGCGGCGTCAATGTCCAGGACGCCAACATCCTGAAAGTCAAAGTCGTCTACGACGCGCCGCTGGTAGTGCCGTTCGTTGGCTGGGTACTGGGGGGGAAGTCCCAGTACCTCAAGCCAGGCACCTTCGAATCCTCGACGCTGCAACCGCTGACCAATCGCTTGCCGATCGAAAGCTATGCGATCGTGCGCATGCAATCGCCGATCTACAAACAGGGCAATCTGGACAAGTGATGCTTTGGCGTTCGGTGCTGGCATGTGCGCTCGCGATCTCCCCTGCGCTTGCGCAAAGCACGCGCGCCGAGGAGTTTCCGTTCTCCGGCGTGGCCGAGGTGACGACCAACCAGCTGAGCGGATTGAGCCGGATCCGCCCCAAGGACGCGCCGCAGCCGGTGACCCTGTATTTCCGCGACGATGCGCTGCGCGTGCAGTTCAAGGACGCCAGCGGTACGCCGTACGCGTTGATCCTGACCAAGGACGCACCCGTTGGCTGGATCGTGGGACAGCAGGGCGACGGCATGCCGGTGCCCGGCATGCGCTGGCCGCTGCGCTTCGACCCGGAACAGCCGTGCGCCGGCCTGGGCATGTTCGCCGACTGCCAACGTGCCGATATCGGCGTCCATGCCGGCCGGCCCGCGGTGCAGTGGCGATACCGGCTTTCCAATGCGGGCGGCCCCGGCATGACCCGGCAGGGCACGATGTGGCTGGATCGCGACACCGGCCTGGTGCTCGCATATCGCGGCAAGACCGGCCTGCAACAACAGCAGCAGTGGGACATCCAGCGCGTGGAATACCGCCCGCAACCCGATGCGCTGTTCCAGCCGCCCGAGCCGACCCGCTAGTCGCGCGCGCCGGCGGCTTGCGCCGCGTGCCATTTCGCGTCGTCGATCGATCGGTGTTCATCGTGGCGCAGGAAGATCGGCCGGGTTCGCGGCTACACTGTTTTTTCGTCCCCCGGCAAGGAGTACCTCTGTGAAAAAGGCAGTAGCGGCGACGTTGGTTGTAGCGATCACCCTGGGTCTTGGTGCCTGCAAGAAGCAGCAGCAACCGGCGCAAAACGACGGGCATGCCGCCGCGTCCGCGGCTGCGGCCAGCAGTCCGCCGGCGTCGCAACCTCAGCAGGAGGCAGCCGCCAAGGGCTTCGATGCGTCCAGCCTGCCGGTGTCGAGCGTACCGCTGGGCGCGTTCCCGTATATCGCCCTTCCCAACGGCTACGTCACCGGAAGCACGCCGGATCTCGCCGATTTCGACCAGGTGCCGTTCTGGACAGGCGATCGCCTGGAAACGGTGGAAGGCAAGGTCTGGTCGGCGCACATCGATGCCGCGCAAGGCAAGACCTTCTCGGACGTGGAATTGGAACGCAACATCGAAGCGGTGGTCGCTTCGCTGGGCGGCAAGAAGATCTTCGACGGCAAGATTCCCGAGCAGGCCGGGCAGAAAATCAAGGAATGGCCGCGCGACTTCGCGGTCAAGTACAACAGCGGCCTGGGCGATGTCTGGAACAATCCCACGCAGGTATTCGTCGTGCATCGCGCCGATCGCGACATCTGGATCCACCTGTGCAGCTACCAGTTCGGCGGCGGACTGCTGATCGCCGAAACCAAGCCGCTGGAAATCACCGCCAGCGTGCTGCCGGCCAGCGAACTGAAGGCGCAGATCGACAAGACCGGCAAGGTGGCATTGCACGTCAACTTCGCCACCGACAAGACCGACATCCTGCCGGACTCGCAGCCGCAGATCGAGCAGGTCGTGCAGTTGCTCAGGCAGGATGCGTCGCTGAAGTTGGCCGTGAACGGCTACACCGACAACACCGGCGACCCGGCGCACAACAAGACGCTGTCGGAAGGCCGCGCCAAGGCCGTCGCCGCTGCCATTACAGCCCAGGGCATCGATGCCTCCAGATTGTCTTCTGCCGGGTTTGGCGACGCCGATCCGGTAGCCGACAATGCGAACGAAGCGGGCAAGGCGCAAAACCGCAGGGTCGAGCTGGTCAAGCGCTAGGCTTCGCGGCGCCGGACGGCTTGCGCACACCGGAAGCACGCGGCACGCCACGCTGAAGCCGGCCGGCGCCGCTGCTACCATCGGCGCATGCGCATCCTGATCCTCGGCGCCGGCGCGACCGGCGGCTACTTCGGCGGACGTCTGGCCCAGGCCGGCGCCGACGTCACCTTCCTGGTCCGTCCGGCGCGGGCCGCGCGCCTGCAGCACGACGGCTTGCGCATCCGCAGCCCGCGCGGCGACGCCGACATCGCGGTGGCCGCGCTGACCGCCGATACGTTGCCGGCCACCGCCGCGGCGCAGCCGTTCGACCTGGCGATCCTCAGCTGCAAGGCCTACGACCTGGACAGCGCGCTGGACGCGCTGGCGCCGGCGATGAGCCGCGACACCGCGTTGCTGCCGATCCTCAACGGCCTGCGCCACTATCCGCTGCTGGACACCCGCTTCGGGGCCGAACGCGTTCTCGGCGGCCTGTGCTTCATCAGCGCCACGCTGGACGCGGACGGCAGCATCCAGCACCTGGCCAAGCCGGCCTCGCTGACCTTCGGCGAGCGCGACGGGCGCGGCGCCGACAGCGCGCGCGTGCGCGAGCTGGCCGCCGCCTGCGCGCAGGCCGGCATCGATCACCTGGCCACGCCGCGGATCGCACAGGAACAGTGGATCAAGTACACCTTCCTGACCGCGCTGGCCGCGGCCACCTGCCTGATGCGCGCGCCGACCGGCCGCATCGTCGCCAGCGACGACGGCGTGGCGCTGCTGCGCGGACTGTATGCCGAATGCACGGCGGTCGCCGCCGCCGCGGGCGAGCCGGTGCCGGAAGCGGCGCAGGCCAACGCGCTGCAGTTGCTGACCCAGCCCGGCTCGCCGATGAAGGCGTCGATGCTGCGCGACCTGGAAGCCGGGCAGCAGGTGGAAGCGCAGCACATCGTCGGCGACATGCTGGCGCGCGCCCGCGCTGCCGGCCATACCGCGCCATGGCTGATGGCCGCTTATTGCCATCTGCAGGCCTACCAGGCCGGGTTGGCGCAGGGCTGAAAGCGGGGCGGCGGGGCCACACCCTGGCAGTCGCGAAAGTGGCAGCGGGAGGCTCAGGCCCCCGCAGGTTTTTCCGGCACATCGCCATGCCCGCCATTCGTTTTGTGCGAGCTGGCAGACCGCAACCAGCAGGGCTGGGTCGGCTGCAGTGGACAGGCGTCGGGACTGAAGTCCCTCCCACAGTGCACTCGGCCGGCCATCCGTTGCCCGGCGAGTAGTGGTTTCAATCTTGACCAGCGACCAGCGACCGGCCAGGTCAGCGTCCCGCCTGCAGTCCCTGACCAACCCGACCGAGCAGTGCAACACCGCCGGACGCCAGCTTCCCTGGGGGTCCCGCGGACCGCATTGCGTGCCAGCCACTTCTCGCTTGCGGCCCGGCCCCCTCGTCCATCTCGCCTCTTCGCGCGCCGCTGACGCCCGCCGCGCCTATGCTCGCCGACCTGATCCCGGCAAGCGGCGACGAAGTTCATGGAAAAACTATTCCGCGGCGGCCATTTTCTGATCATCCTGCTGTTCCTGCTGTGCGCCGCCGGCCTGGTGGCGATGGCGGTGCTGGAGCTGTGGCACGGCCTCACCCCCGGCGGCGACCTGGTGATCCGCGACCGCTTCAACGTGGTGCTGGAGGCGATCGGCCTGCTCACCGTGGCGCTGGTGACCCTGGAGCTGGGCCAGACCATCTTCGAGGAAGAAGTGCAGCGCGACGTCAAGGTCAGTGGCCCGACGCGGGTGCGCCGCTACCTGTCGCGGTTCTTCGTGGTCATCGTCATCGCCCTGGCGATCGAAACGCTGGTGTCGATCTTCGAGCTGATGCACGACGACCCGGCCAAGCTGCCCTACGCCACCGCGGTCGGCCTGTGCGCGGCGCTGTTGCTGGTCGCCTGGGGCGTGTTCGTCAAGCTCAACCGCAGCGCCGAGGAGCTGGAGCCGGAAGCGATGGCCGAAGCCAAGCGCGAGGACGCGCAGATCGAATAGCGCCGCTCCGCGCCACGAAAAACCGGCGCTACGCAGTGAACGCCCCTGTAGGAGCGGCTTCAGCCGCAACGCTCTACCGAAAATACCTGTCGCGGCTGAAGCCGCTCCTACAGGGCATGGCTGGCGCAAGGACGCGTTCGAACCCTGCGGCAGCGCGCCTGCCACCGGCAATTCGATCCGTGCAAGACAAAGGCGCATCGCCACGCCCGCCGGCGATAGCCGCAGCCAGCGACGGACGCCGCTCACCCGGCGTCGGGCAGGTGGAAGAACCCGCGTGCGGTGGCGGTGGTCGCCGCCGCGGTCGCCGCCACGTCCTCGCCGCGGTCGCGCGCCAGTTCCTCGACGATGTGCGCCAGGAACGCCGGCTCGTTGCGCCGGTCCTTGGGCAGCGGCTTGAGCGTGCGCGGCAGCAGGTACGGCGCGTCGGTCTCGATCATCAGCCGCGATGCCGGGATGTTCTTGACCAGCTCGCGCAGGTGCGCGCCGCGGCGCTCGTCGCACAGCCAACCGGTGATGCCGATATGCCAGTCGCGGTCCAGGTAGTCGAACAGCTCCTCGCGGGTGCCGGTGAAGCAATGCACCACCGCCGGGCCGAGCTTGCCGTCGAACTGGCGCATCAGCGCCAGGAAATCCGCATGCGCGTCGCGCTGGTGCAGGAACAGCGGCTTGCCGGTGTCGGCGGCCAACTGCAGTTGGCGCTCGAAGGCGCGGTGCTGCGCCGGGCGCGGCGCGAGGTCGCGGAAATAGTCGAGCCCGCACTCGCCCACCGCCACCACCTCGGCATGCGCATGCAGCGCGCGCAGTTCCGCGTCGCACTCGGCGGTGTATTCGACGGCGTGATGCGGATGCACGCCCGCCGTGGCGTAGAGGAAGCCGGGATGCTGCTGCGCCAGCTGCAACGCCAGCGGCGAATGCTCGCGGCTGGCGCCGGTGACCACCAACTGCGCGACGCCTGCATCGCGGGCGCGCTGCAGCACCGCGTCGCGGTCGCGATCGAAGGAATCGTGGGTGAGGTTGGCGCCGATATCGATCAGAGTCATGCGGAAATGCCGAGAAAGCCGGGCAGCAAAGCCGGAGATTGTACGGGGCCGGCGCTGCCGGCGAGCGGGCTGCGCTCTACAGCGGCGCAGCCGATCCGTATCCTTGGCCGATGGCCTCTCCCGCTTTTCCGATCGATCCGCTGCTGCCGCAGATCCGCGACAGCCTCGCCGCGCATCCGCGGCTGGTGCTGGAAGCCCCGCCCGGCGCCGGCAAGACCACCCAGGTGCCGCCGGCGTTGCTGGAGGCGCCTTGGCTGCAGGGCCGCCGCATCGTGATGCTGGAGCCGCGCCGGGTCGCCGCGCGCAGCGCCGCCACGTTCATGGCCAGGCAGCGCGGCGAAGCGCCGGGCGAGACCGTGGGCTACCGCATCCGCTTCGAGAACAAGGTCTCCGCGCGCACCCGCATCGAAGTGGTCACCGAGGGCATCCTGACCCGGATGATCCAGGACGATCCGATGCTCGACGGCGTCGGTGCGCTGCTGTTCGACGAATTCCACGAACGCCATCTGGCCGCCGACCTGGGCCTGGCGCTGGCGCTGGACGTGCAGGCGCAGGTGCGCGAGGACCTGCGCATCGTGGTGATGTCGGCGACGCTGGACGGCGAACGCCTGGCGCAGTTCCTGGACGCGCCGCGCCTGTCCAGTGCCGGCCGCAGCTATCCGGTGGAGATCGCGCATTTCCCGGCGCGGCGCGACGAGGCGCTGGAAGCGCAGACCCGCCGCGCGGTCGAGCACGCGCTGCAACAGCATCCCGGCGACGTGCTGGTGTTCCTGCCCGGACAGCGCGAGATCGCGCGGGTGCAGGCGGCGTTGGAGGCGGCCGGGGTGGGGTCGGGTGCGCCGTCAGGCACCGCTTCTGCCGTACCCTCATCCGGCGCTGCGCGCAACCTTCTCCCGGGGGGAGAAGGGAACGGTGTCGACGTGTTGCCGTTGCATGGCGAGTTGCCGGTCGAGCAGCAGAGCAAGGTGTTGCAGCCCGATCCGCACGGCCGCCGCCGCGTGGTGCTGGCGACCAACGTGGCCGAATCGTCGGTGACGCTGCCCGGCGTGCGCGTGGTGATCGACGCCGGCCTGGCGCGCGAGCCGCACTACGACCCCAACAGCGGCTTCTCGCGGCTGGACGTCACCGCCATCGCCCAGGCCTCGGCCGACCAGCGCGCCGGCCGCGCCGGCCGTGTCGCCTCCGGCTGGGCCTACCGGCTGTGGCCGCAGTCGCAGCGCCTGGAGGCGCAGCGACGCGCGGAAATGCTGCAGGTGGAACTGGCCGGGCTGGCGCTGGAACTGGCGGCCTGGGGCAGCGACACGCTGCGCTTCGTCGATCCGCCGCCGCCCGGCGCGCTGGCCGCCGCGCGCGAACTGCTGCAGCGGCTGGGCGCCTTGAGCGAGAACCATGCGATCACCGCGAACGGGCGGCGCATGCTCGCGCTGGGCACCCACCCGCGACTGGCGGCGATGTTGCTGGCTGCGCCGGACCCACGGGCGCAGGCGCTGGCCTGCGACCTGGCCGCGCTGGTCGAGGCGCGCGACCCGTTGCGTCAGGGCGGCGACGCGCTGGCGGCGCGCTGGCGCGCACTGGCCGGGTTCCGCCGCGGCCGCGCCCCGCACGACGCCAACCGCGGCGGCCTGGCCGCGATCGACGCGGCGGCCAAGCAGTGGCGGCGGCGCCTGCGCAGCGACGCCGCCGCGCCGGACAGCGTGGAAGCGCACGAACTGGGCGACCTGCTCGCCCATGCCTTCCCCGACCGCATCGCCACCCGGCATCCGGCCGATCCGTTGCGCTATCTGCTGGCCAACGGCCGCAGCGCACGCCTGTTCGAGCACAGCGACCTGCGCGGCGAGCCGTGGCTGGTCGCCACCGAACTGCGCTACGAAGCCAAGGACGCGCTGCTGCTGCGCGCCGCGCCGGTGGACGAGGCGCGGCTGCGCGCGGATTTCCCGCAGCGCTTCGTGCAGCAGGACGTGGTGCGCTGGGACGCCGAACGGCGCGCGCTGAGCGCGCTGCGCGAAACCCGCTTCGACCGCATCGTGCTCGACAGCCGCCCCGCCGGCCGCGTCGATCCGGCGCATGCGGCAGCGGCGCTGACCGAGGCGGTGCGCGAACTCGGCCTGCAGGCGCTGCCGTGGAGCGAGCCGCTGACCCAGTGGCGCGCGCGCGTGGTCGCACTGCGCACATGGATGCCGGAGCTGGGATTGCCCGATCTCGGCGACGCGGCGTTGCTGGAAACCCTGGACGGCTGGCTGCGACCGGCCTTTGCCGGCAAGACCCGGCTCGACGCGCTGGGCGAAGACGAGCTGGGCGAGGCGCTGAAGTCGCTGCTGCCATGGGACCAGCGGCAGGCCGTCGATCGGCATGCGCCGACGCGGATCAGCGTGCCCTCGGGCATGGAGCGGCGCATCGACTACGCGCTCGACCACGCCGGCCAGGCGCAACCGCCGGTGCTGGCGGTGAAGCTGCAGGAACTGTTCGGCCTGGCCGACACCCCGCGCGTCGCCGACGGCCGCGTGCCGCTGCTGCTGCACCTGCTCTCGCCGGGCGGGCGCCCGCTGCAGGTGACCCAGGACCTGCGCAACTTCTGGTCCAGCACCTATCCGGAAGTGAAGAAGGAAATGAAGGGCCGCTATCCCCGCCACCCGTGGCCGGACGATCCGTGGACCGCCACCGCCAGCCATCGCGCCAAGCCACGCGGCACCTGAGCGGTGCATTGCCCGCCGTGCCGCGGGGTCGCAGCCATTGGAGCCGCGCGACAGCGGCGAGCAGGACGTGCCGCCTCATGCCGCGCTTCTGCCCGGATCCTGCGAGCGCGCCCGGCACGGATCCCGGCGAGCGCCGCGTTACCCGCGGCTGGCCATGGATGGCGAAGGCCGACGGGCTCGGCGCGACCGATGACCGGCCAGCGTCGCGTGCGGCAAAGCGGCCAGCACCGGCACGCCGTCCCTCCAGAGACCCCCACTGCGGCAATCGCAGCACACGCCGCATCCGAACCGCCCGCGCATTCAGCCGGCAGACGACTCCACGCCGCCGCGCTAACACGGTCTATACGGAACCCGAGGGACACTGCAGCCCTTATTCCTGCCAGTAGGGACGCCCATGAGCAAGCTGACCATCATCACCGATCGCGCGCTGGATCTCGCCAGCCATGCCGGCGACAGCCTCCGTCACATCGGGCCGCAGGCCAACAAGTGGTTGCAGTCCGGCGCCGCCATGGGTGCGCTGAAGACCGGCGCGGCGCTGGGTGCGGTGAAGACCGGCACCAAGGTCGCGCGGACGGCGGTGCGCCGCAATCCGGTCATCGCGATCGCCGCCGCGGCGGTGGGCGTGGGCCTGCTCGGTTACGCGATCTACCGCAAGCGCCAGCGCGACAACACCGCACCGATCGAAGGCGACTCGCAGCGCATCGCCGCCAGCAAGCGCGGCAACGCCGGCGCCCGTCGTTCGGCAGCACGCAGCTCGCGCCGTGCCGCGGCCGCGCAGGACGCCACCGAAGAATAAGCATTGCCGTAGTGTCGCCGCGACAGCGACGACAGCAGCGCTTTCGAAAACAGCGGTCGGATCGTATCCGGCCGCTGTTTTCGTTTAAGGGCTTCGGAGGACGCGATGTCCCGGCGATTTTCAGCGGGGCCACGAAGCCGCTGCGACAGCGATCGTCCAACGCCTGCGGATACGCAACGCGGTACGCGCTTCTCGATCCGGGATTGGTGATCAGCCTGCTCCGTTCTGTAGGAGCGGCTTCAGCCGCGACAGGCACTCCGGCGAGACCGTGTCTTCGGCAAGACCATGTCGCGGCTGAAGCCGCTCCTACAAGGGGGCGTTGCCGGAAGGCTTACAGCGCCCGCCACGCGCCCGGCGCCAACCCGTCCAGCCGGTGCGTGCCGATCGCCACGCGGACCAGGCGCAGGGTCGGCAAGCCGACTGCGGCCGTCATGCGCCGCACCTGGCGGTTGCGCCCTTCGCGCAGCACGATCTGCAGCCACGCATCGGCGACCGTCTTGCGGAAGCGCACCGGCGGGTCGCGCGGCCACAGGTCCGGCGCCGTCTCCAGCACGCTGGCCTGCGCCGGCGCGGTGGGGCCGTCGTTCAATACCACGCCATCGCGCAGGCGCTGCAGCTGTTCCGGCTGCGGCACGCCTTCCACCTGCACCCAATACGTCTTCGGCTGCTTGTGCCGCGGGTCGGTGTAGCGATGCGCCAGCGCCCCGTCGTCGGTGAGCAGCAGCAGGCCTTCGCTGTCGTAGTCCAGTCGCCCCGCCGCGTACACGTCGGCGGGCAAGCCGAACTCGGCCAGCGTGCGCCGCGGCGGTTCGCTGTGATCGGTGAACTGGCACAGCACATTGAACGGCTTGTTGAACGCGATCAGCATGGAAGCGGGGAAGGGAGCGTGGGGATTCGGGATTGGCGAGCCTCGGCGCCGCGCGCGACGCGGGCAATTCTCCCACGCCGGATTCCTTTTCCCGCCCCCGCGCCGGCCGCTCTCAGCGCTTGACGAACTTCAGCGTCATCCGATCGCTCTCGCCGATCGCCTTGTACTTGGCGTCGTCGGCGGCATCGTGGCTGTTGCTCGGCGGCAGCGTCCACACGCCGCCGGGATAATCCTTGGTGTCGCGCGGGTTGGCGTTGACCTCGCTCTTGCCGGCCAGCTTGAAGCCGGCGGCCTCGGCCATCGCGATCACCTGCGCCTGCCCGACGTAACCGCTCTTGTCGTCGGCCGGCACATCGGCCTTGGCGCGGTGTTCGACCACGCCGAGCACGCCGCCGGGCTTGAGCACCTCATAGAAGCCCTTGAACATGCCCTCGGCCTGGCCGGACATGCGCCAGTTGTGCACGTTGCGGAAGGTCAGCACCAGATCGGCCGAACCTGCCGGACCAAACACCGGCGCAGTCGGCGAATACGCCACCAGCTTGGCGTGGTCGTACTGCGCCGGCGCGGCGGCGAACTTCTGCTCCAGCGTCGCGCGCGCCTTCTGCTGGTACTCGCGGGTGCGCCCTTCGGGCACCGCCGCCGGATCGACCACCGCGGCGATGTACTGACCACGCTCGCGCAGGTACGGCGCCAGGATTTCCGAATACCAGCCGCCGCCGGGGGTGATCTCGATCACCGTCTGGGTCGGCGTGATGCCGAAGAACGCCAGGGTCTGCCCCGGGTGGCGATAGGCATCGCGCTCGACGTAGACGCGGTCGCGCCAGCTGCCGTCGATGGCCTTCTGCAAGGCCGCATCGGGCGCGGGCAGGCTGGCGCTGTCGGCAGGCTTGATCGCCTGTGCGGCGGGGATCGCCAGCGTCGCGGCGATGGCAAGGGTACAAGCGCAGGCAAGCGTGGTGCAAAGGCGCATGGCGTACGTCCGTTGTCGGTGTGACGCGAGCCTAGCACGCATACGCGCACAGCCGAATGTTGTCTTCGCGTTAGCGCGAATCACGCAAACGGAACGCTGTTTTCGCGACCATCGCCGCGATACCGAAACCTGCGGCGACTATCCTGTCGCCCTTCCCCACAGCGGAGCGCTCCCATGCTGCACACGCGCGAACTCGGCCGTTCCGGCCTGCACGCGGCGCCGCTCGCCTTCGGCGGCAATGTGTTCGGCTGGAGTGCCGACGCCAAGACCTCTTTCGCCTTGCTCGACGCCTTCGTCGAAGCAGGCTTCAACCTGATCGACACCGCCGATGCGTATGCGGCCTGGGTACCCGGCAACCGCGGCGGCGAGTCGGAAACCATCATCGGCCAGTGGCTCAAACGCAGCGGCAAGCGCGACAAGGTGTTGATCGCGACCAAGGTCGGCAAATGGGCCGAACGCCCTGGCCTTGCGGCCGACAATATCGCCGCGGCGGTGGACGAGTCGCTGCAGCGCCTGCAGACCGACGTAATCGATCTGTACCAGGCCCACGAGGACGACGAGTCGGTGCCGCTGGAAGCCTCGCTGGCCGCCTTCGGACGCTTGATCGAGCAAGGCAAGGTGCGCGCGATCGGCGCCTCCAACTACAGCGCCGAACGCCTGGCCGAAGCGCTGAAGGTGTCGGCGCAGTACGGCTTGCCGCGCTACGAGACGTTGCAGCCCGAATACAACCTGTACGATCGCGCCGGTTACGAAGCCGGCCTGGAACCGCTGGTGCGCGAGCAGGGCCTGGGCACGATCTGCTACTACGCGCTGGCCCGCGGTTTCCTCAGCGGCAAGTACCGCAGTCCGGCCGATGCGGCGAAGAGCCAGGCGCGCGGCGACAGCGTGATCGCGCGCTATCTCAACGCGCGCGGCCTGCGCATCCTCGCCGCGCTCGACGACATCGCCGGCAAGCATGCGGCCACGCCGACCCAGGTCGCCCTGGCGTGGCTGATCGCGCGTCCCGGCATCGCCGCGCCGATCGCCAGCGCCACCAGCATCGAGCAGTTGCAGCAATTGTTGGCCGCCGCGCGCCTGGCGCTGTCGACCGACGATATCGCGCAACTGGATACCGCCAGCAAGGAAACCGTATGAGCACCGCGTCCCATACCACCCGCGTGGTCCTGGCCTCGCGCCCGCAGGGCGCGCCGACCGCGCAGAATTTCCGAATCGAACAGGCGCCGCTGGCCGCGCCCGGTCCCGGCCAGGTGCTGCTGCGCAACCGCTGGCTGTCGCTGGATCCGTACATGCGTGGGCGCATGAGCGATGCGCCCTCGTACGCGCCACCGGTGCAACTGGACGAGGTGATGGTCGGCAGCACCGTCGCCGAGGTGCTGGACTCCCATCACCCCGACGTCAAGCCAGGCGATCTGGTGCTGGTGCAGAACGGCGGTTGGCAGACGCATCTGCTCGCCGACGGCGCCAGCCTGCGGCGCAAGCTCGACCCGCAATCGCCGCTGCCGCCCAGCACCGCACTCGGTGTCTACGGCATGCCCGGTTTCACCGCCTATGCAGGCCTGCATGAGATCGGCAAGCCGCAGAGCGGCGAAACCGTGGCAGTCGCCGCGGCCACCGGCCCGGTCGGCGCCAGCGTGGCGCAGATCGCCCGGCTCCGCGGCGCCAAGGTGATCGCCATCGCCGGTGGCGCCGAGAAATGCCGCTACCTGCGCGAGGAACTGGGCGTGGACGTGGCGCTGGACCATCGCGCCGCGGATTTCGCCGAGCAACTGCGTGCCGCGGCGAAGGACGGCATCGACGTCTACTTCGAGAACGTCGGCGGCCACGTGTTCGACGCGGTGCTGCCGCTGCTCAACGATTTCGCACGCGTGCCGGTGTGCGGCACCATCGCCACCTACAACAACAAGGGCGAGCTGCCGCCGGGGCCGGACCGCCTGGCGGCGCTGATGGGCCAGGTATTGCGCCAGCGGCTGACCCTGCGCGGCTTCATCGTCGGCGACTTCATCAAGCTCTATCCCGAGTTCCTGCGCGAGATGGGCGCGTGGCTGGCCGACGGCCGCGTGCGTTATCGCGAGCATGTCGTGCGCGGCTTGGAGAACGCGCCACAGGCCTTCATCGACATGCTCGGCGGCGGCAATTTCGGCAAGCTGGTCGTGCAGCTGGACGAGAGCCGGGATTAGGATTGGCGGTTAAGCAGCCTGGGCCGCGCGGATCGCGCGGCGACCGGTGCCGCCGCCCTGAGCGTGGCTACTGCAACAGGAAGCGCAGCAGCGCGTCGTTGAAGGCGTGCGGCGATTCCACATTGCACAGATGCCGACCATGCACCTCGGCGAAGCTGCCGCGCGCCACCTGCGCGGCGATCGCCTGCAGATCGGCCGGCGGGCAGACCGGATCGTCATGCCCGGCCAGCGCCAGCAGCGGCGTGTCGATCTCGCCCAGCGCGCCACGGAAGTCGGCACTGGCCACTGCGGCGCAGCAGGCCGCATAGGCCTGCGCATCGGTGCCCAGGAAGGTCGCGAGGATCGCCTCGACCGTTGCCGGCTGCATCTCGGCGAAGGCCGGAGTGAACCAGCGCTCGCGGGTGCCGGCCAGCAGCGGCGCCAACCCATCGGCCTGCACCTGGGCGATGCGTGCCTGCCAGCTGTCCTCGTTGCCGATCTTGGCCGCCGTCGCACACACGGTGAGCGTATGCAGGCGCGTGCCGGCGTGGAGGCCCAGCCATTGCCCGGTCAGGCCGCCGATCGACAGGCCGCAGAAATGGGTGCGCTCCACCGACAGCGCATCGAGCAGCGCCAGCACATCGCCGGCCAGCGCCTCGATCCGATACGGGCCAGACGCGGCGCTGGAGGCGCCGTGGCCGCGGCGGTCGTAGCGCAGCACCCGGTAGTACGGCGCCAGCGCATCGATCTGCGCGTCCCACATGTGCAGGTCGGTGCCGAGCGAATTGCAGAAGGTCAGCCACGGACGGCCTTCGCTGCCGTCGATGCGGTAATGCAGGCGATGCGTCGGAAGTTCGAGGAAGGGCATGGCGGCGATGTCGGCTGGTGAAGGAGGCGCGCGCGACCGTCGGCCGCCCTTGGAGTCTAGCCTCCTCGTGCCCCGTCGGCACACCAGGCCGGCGCGCAGCGGAACACTGCTGCGCGGCGCATGCCCGGACACAGGGCATCCGGCCGGACCAACGCACCAACGCGACGGCCGATTGCGCGCAGGCCGCGCCGCGCCATCGCCGCGGCACCGCTGCAGCGACGACGGCACCGCGGCGGCCTACGTCGCGGCCGAGGTCACTTGGTCGCCGGGTCCCAATGCTCCTGGATCTTGCCGTTGTGGATGCGGAACATGTCGAACCAGGTGGTCGTATAGGTCTTGGTCGCGTCCTTGGGGTCGGGCAGCGTGCGCACCGATACCAGGGTCACGTAATCGCCCTCGGCGAGGATCGCCACCAGCGGCAGCTGCACCCGCGGCTTGATCGGCTGCGGTTTGACGAAGGCGGTCAGAAACTGCAGGAACGCATCGCGGCCGTTGGCCACGGTCGGATTGTGCTGGATGTAGTCCTTGGCCATGTACATCGGCGCGTACTCGGTGTGCCCGGCTTCGAACACGATGCGCCAGAAGTCGTAGACCAGGCGCTTGTTCGCCTCGGTACGCCAATCCGATCCCTGCAGCAGCTGCTGGTGGTTGGGATTGGCGGTGACCGCGGTTTGCGCGAATGCCGAAGCAACGGGAAGCACGAGCAGCAATGCGAGCAGAGAGGCATGCAGGCGAATTTTCATTTCGATGACTCCGTCGGGGAAGTGACTTGATCGCAGGCGCCATCCAGCAACCGGAAAGTAAGTGTCTGGCTGACGGAAGACGCAGCGCGAGCCTATCAGCGCGCATTGCGCCAGAGCGGCGATCGCCAGAGAAAATTCGACGATGCATCGATAAATCTTCCCGCTCTGAGCAGCCGCCCACAGTAACCAAAACACCAGAATTGGAAATGCCTTCCCGGCCACTGCGAATCTTTCGGCCGAGGAAGGCGCGCGATCGACATCGACGCGATAAAAATAATTCGACAAACCTCTTGCGCAATGAAAACAACACGGGTAATGTGCGCGCCCATCAGCCGACACGTTCGGCAGCGACGAATCAGACGACCATGAACTTCCGACCCTTCAACGCACATCTGCCCAGCCTGCAGCGCGAAACGCGCGCAGCGGCACTGCGTGCGCTGTGCGATACCGCGCTGCGGCTGGATCCCACCACCTGATCGACTGATCGCCCGTTGCGGAGATCGGTTGCATCGATCTCCGAGGAACGCGAACGCCCTCGGACACCATGCCGGGGGCGTTTTGCTTTGCGCGTTCGTATGTTTTTTTGTTTTGTCGATTCAAAATCCCAAGGCACCCGGGCATGGAATGCCCGGAAACAGGGAAGTTTCGCTCGTGAGGCGCACAAGCGCTGCGTCCAGGTGCCGGACGCGGGCGGCGGGAATGGAATCGACGCAGAATTTGCCGTTTCGAAGGAGACGGCAATGGGAAACTGCACTTAATGGCCGCTAGCGGTACGGGATGCCATCCCGTCCGGTGCGCACGGCGCTGCCGTCGCGTATGCCTGCGGCCGGGACGCGCAGTTCCACCAGACGTTAGCTCAGAGGTAGAGCGGTGGCTTGTCCACTGGTCGCCGGTTCGACTCCGGCACGTCGCTTTTGGATAGCTCAATTGGTTAGAGCATCGGAAACTTAATCCGAGGGTTGCGGGTTCGATTCCCGCTCCGAGAACCATGACCTTTCACGTCATGTGCAATACCGGGCGCAAGCCCAGCAAGTCGCGCCGCGCGGACACGCCGCACGCATCGCCACCGGCGTTGCGTGCGGCATGCGCCGCAGCGTCGCTGCCGCCGCCGCGCCGCCTTGGACGTGCGCGCCTGCGCCGACGGGCGTATCGCAGTGCAACGCGATGCCGACCACACGCGCAGGCCTCCGCACCGACAGCGCCCGCTGGCCGCCGTGACGACGTCGTGCGCGCACTTGCACTTCTCCTGCCGCGTTGCCGCGCCCATGGCGCTGGCAACGCGGCGTCCTCGCGCTCGTCGGTCCGGCGCGGCGACTTCATCCACCGGACCGGACCACCAGAGCCACAAGGAGAACGTGCCATGTTCTGGACCAAGCGGATCGTGATCGGCGACAGCGAGCGCGGCCTGATGTATCGCAACCGGCGTTTCGAGCGCGTGCTCGCGCCCGGCGTCTACCGTCTGTTCGACCCGTCGCAGCGGATCGAAGTGAAGACCTGCAATATCGCCATGCCGGAATACGCCGACACCGATGTCGATGCATTGATCGCACGCCTGGACCCACAGCTGCACGAGGTCTTCGTGCTGGCCGACCTGGGCAGCGACGAGGTCGGCCTGGTGTTCAAGCAGGGCAAGCTCGAAGACGTGCTGGCGCCCGGCACGCGCCGGTTGTACTGGCGCGGGCTGATCGCGGTGGAGGTGATGCGCCTGCCGCTGGGCGAGAGCCTGGCGGTGCCGGCGGATGTCGCCCAGCGGCTGCGTCAGCTCGGTCTGCTGTCGCGTTTCGCGGTGGCGCTGGATGTTCCGGCCGAGTCGGCGGGACTGGTGTTCGTCGACGGGCGCCTGCAGCAGACCCTGGCGCCTGGGCACTATGCGTTCTGGAACTTCCGCAAGAACATCGTCGCCGAGGTGATCGAGCTGCGCATCCAGTCGGTGGAGGTGTCCGGGCAGGAGCTGTTGACCCGCGACAAGGTCAGCCTGCGCGTCAACCTGGCCGCAAGCATGCGCGTGGCCGACCCGGTCGCCGCGCGGACGCGGGTGGCCAAGTACGGCGACCAGTTGTATCGCGAGCTGCAGTACGGCTTGCGCCGTGCGGTGTCGGCGAAGACGCTGGACGAACTGCTGGGCGACAAGGCGTCGCTGGATGCGGACATCTTCGGCTACGTGCGCGAGCAGGTCGCCGGCTTCGGCATCGAGGTGCTGGGCGTCGGGGTCAAGGACGTGATCCTGCCCGGCGAGATGAAGGACATCCTCAACGCGGTGGTGCAGGCGGAGAAGTCGGCGCAGGCCAACGTGATCCGCCGGCGCGAGGAGGCCAACGCCACGCGCTCGCTGCTCAACACCGCCAAGCTGATCGAGGACAACCCGGTGCTGATGCGGCTGAAGGAGCTGGAGGCGCTGGAGAAGGTCACCGAGAAGATCGACAAGCTCACCGTGTTCGGCGGCCTGGATGGCGTGCTGAAGCAGTTGGTGACGATGAAGTAGGACCGCCATGCGCGGCGCAAGGAAGCGCCGCGCGTGGCCTCGAAGGAATGAAAGACATGACTATGCAGAACTACGAATTGCTGCACGCCGAGGGCAGCGCCACGCCGATCAAGGGCTGGGTGCGCGGCGTGCCGCTGGAAGCGCAGGCCCACGAGCAGCTGCGCAACATCGCCGCGATCCCGTTCGTGGGGCCGTGGGTGGCGGTGATGCCGGACGTGCACCTGGGCAAGGGCGCGACCGTGGGCTCGGTGATCCCGACCCGCGGCGCGATCATCCCGGCGGCGGTCGGCGTGGACATCGGCTGCGGCATGGCCGCGGTGCGGACCACGCTGCGCGCGGCCGATTTGCCCGACAGCCTGGCGCAACTGCGCTCCAGCATCGAGCGCAGCGTGCCGGTCGGCAACGGCCGCGGCGGCGAGCATCGCAAGCTGCCCGACAGCATCGCCACGCGCATCGCGCAGTCGGGGCTGGTCGAGCGCCTGGACACGATCAAGGCCAGGCACCGCCGGATCCGCACCGACAAGCTGGATTGCCAGATCGGCACGCTCGGCGGCGGCAACCACTTCATCGAAGTGTGCCTGGACGAGAGCGACGCAGTGTGGGTGATGCTGCACAGCGGCTCGCGCGGCACCGGCAACCTGATCGGCAGCTATTTCATCGAACAGGCGCGCGAGCAACTGGCGCACCGCGTGCTCGGCTTCCACCTGCCGGACAAGGACCTGGCGTTCTTCATGCAGGGCGAGCCGTTGTTCGACGACTACGTGGAAGCGGTGTCCTGGGCGCAGGACTACGCGCGCGAGAACCGCGAGGCGATGATGGCGCGGGTGCTGGCGGAGATGCGCCACCGCCTGCCGAAGTTCCAGCTGGAAAAGCTGGCGGTGAACTGCCACCACAACTACGTGCAGAAGGAAATGCACGCCGGCGAGGAACTGCTGGTGACCCGCAAGGGTGCGGTCAGCGCGCGTGCGGGCGAGCTGGGCATCATTCCCGGCAGCATGGGCGCGAAGAGCTTCATCGTGCGCGGCCTGGGCAATGGCGACAGCTTCCACAGCTGCAGCCACGGCGCCGGGCGGGTGATGAGCCGGACCGCCGCGCGCCAGCAGATCACCCTGGCCCAGCACCGCGAGGCCACCGCGCACGTGGAGTGCCGCAAGGATGCGGCGGTGATCGACGAATCGCCGGCAGCGTACAAGTCGATCGATGCGGTGATGGCCGCGCAGAGCGACCTGGTGGAAGTGGTGCACACCTTGCGTCAGGTGTTGTGCGTGAAGGGCTGAGGCCGCATACCCGCATGTGCGGCGGCGCATGCGCCAATGGCAGGCCGTCCGTTCGCGGACGGCCTTTTTTTATGCCGCGGCGACCGTGTCCTGCCCGCTGTCTTCGGCAATCAATGCATGGTGCAGACCGATGCCGGCCAGCATGCCGTCGGCCGAGGCCAGCGTCGCGTTGCCGTGCATGCGCGCCGCGTCGCCTGCCGCGTAGACCCGCGGCAGGCTGGTCAGCTTCTTCTCGTCCACGCTCAGATAAGGGCTGAGCGGGCCTTCGTCGAAGCGGCAGCCCAGGCGCTCGGCGAGCGGGCTGGCCATGCGTGTCGGCGCGGACAGGAACAGCGCCTGGATCTCCACCCGAGCGCCGTCGTCCACGCGCATGGCGTCGATGGCGGTGCCCTCGCCTTCCAGCGCAACCGCACGCCGCGTTTCCAGCTGCACGCCACGTCTGGCCAGCTTGGCCATCAGTTCGGCGTCGTCCAGCGGCATGCCTTGCGCGAACAATGTCACCCGGCCCCAGTCGGCCAGCATCAGCGCCTGTTCCGCCGACATGTGGGTACCGTTGCCGAGCACGCCGATGCGCGCCTGCCGGCCCAGTTCGTAGCCATGGCAGTAGGGGCAGTGCATGACCGTGCGCCCCCAGCGCTCGGCCACGCCCGGCAGGTCCGGCAACTGGTCGGCGACGCCGGTCGCCAGCACCATGCCGCGCGTGCTTGCCCGCCGGCCATCGGCCAGCGCCACCTCCCAGCCGCCGGGCAAGGCCGTGGCATCCTCGACCTGTCCGTCCCACCATTCGACGGTGGGATAGGCCAGCAACTGCGTCCTGGCCTGGGCCAGCACTGCGCTGCCCGGCAGGCCGTCCAGCGCCAGCAAGCCATGCGAATGCGTGGCGTAGCGGTTGCGCGGCAGGCCGGCGTCGACCACCAGCACCTTGCGGTGCCCGCGCGCCAGCATCAGGGCCGCCGAGAGGCCGGCAAAACTGCCGCCGATGACGATTGCGTCATGCTGCATGAGTCTTCTCCTGCTTGTGCTTGCGTTGTACGCGCTGGACCAGCTTGCGCAGCGTCAATGCCTGCAACTGGGCGGCCAAGGCGGCCTGCGCCTGCCGATAGCCGTCGTCGAGCGCATCGTTGACCGCGCGCTCGATCGCGCAGCCCGGATGCGGGCCGCGCACGCCATGGCCGAGCAGCAGCGGTTCGCCCAGGGCGACATAGACCTCGTACAGGCTGATCGCCTCCGGCGCACGCGCCAACTGCCAGCCGCCGCCATGGCCGCGGCTGGAATCGACCAGTTGCGCTTCGCGCAGTCGCGCCAGCAACCGCCGCACCACCACCGCGTGGCTCTGCAGGCAGGCCGCCATCTGCTCGGAAGTCATCGGTTCGCCGTGCTGCGCCATATGGACCAGCAAATGCAGGACGTCGGAGAGTTGCGTGTTTCGCTTCATGTAACCATCATAGTTACATATCCGAAGGCGCGTCCAGTGGCGATGCCACGCCAGTGCCGGGCCTGCTCGCCGGCACGCGCGAATGCTGCGCGCAGTGCCGTGTGCACCGCATGCCAGGTCTCGGCGCCGCCGTCCGCGCCGCCGCCCGCGTCGCGTGCATGGCGCGCGGCGGCACTAGGCCGTAAAGGGCGTCGGCCCCAGCGCGTTGGCCAGGTAGTCCAGAAACGAGGCGATGCGCACCGACACCGCGGTGTTGCGGTAGTAGACGCCGTGGATCGGCTGGCGCACGTCCAGCGTCTGCTTGGGCAACAGCTGCACCAGGCGGCCGTCGCGGCGATCGGCCGTGGTCATGAAATCGGACAGGCAGACGATGCCCTCGCCGGCCAGCGCCAGCTGGCGCAGGGTTTCGCCGCTGGAACAGGCGAGCGTCGGGCGGATGTGCAGCGCAGTGCCATCGCTGCGGCGCAGCGGCCATTCGTTGAGCGACTCGGGCTGCGTGAACCCGAGCAGGTCGTGCCCGGCCAGCGCGTCCACGCGGCGCGGCACGCCGCGCCGGGCCAGATAGTCTGGACTGGCCAGCACGCGCACGCGGCTGCTGCCCAGTGCGCGCGCATGCAGGCTGGAATCGCGCAGCGTACCGATGCGGATCGCCAGGTCGGTGCGGCGTTCGAGCAGGTCGATGATGCCGTCGTTGCTGGTCAGCTCCAGCTCCACGTCCGGATAGCGTGCACGGTAGCCGGCCACGTGCGGCACGATCGCATGCAGCATGAACGGCGTGGCCGCATCCACGCGCAGGCGCCCGGCCGGGCGTTGGCGGCGCGCGACCATCTGCTCTTCGGCCTGCTCGACCGCGGCCACGATCTCGCGGGCGCGCTGCAGGAAGACCTGGCCTTCCTCGGTCAGCGCCAGGCGCCGGGTGGTCCGCCGCAACAGCGTGGTCTGCAGCTTCTCTTCCAGCCGCGCCAGCGCGCGGCTGACCCCGGAAGCGGTCTGCCCCAATGCGTCGGCGGCCGCGGTGATCGAATGCGTGTCGACCACGGCGATGAAGGCCTGCAGTTCGTCCAGTGTCGTCTTCATGGCAAGGCGGATGGCGGAATCGGGCCTCGATTATTGACCAGAACGCAAAGGTGATTGGTCTGGCGATGGGTTTTTCGGCGCCGGGGACGGGTCCAGACTGCATCCCTGTTTTCTTCGGTCGTGTTCGCGCTTCTGCTTTTGCTCCGCCTGCGGGTGAGCGCCTTCCTCAGCGCACTCCCGGTCGGCAAACCCGGTGCGATGCGCGCCGCGGCGACGCCGGCGTGACCGCGCCGCTCGCATACTGAAATCCAACGCTCTCCCCTTTTCCACGCAAGGAGTCACCGCATGAGCATTCCCGCTTTCGGCCTGGGCACGTTCCGGCTCAAGGACCAGGTCGTCGTCGACTCGGTCCGCAACGCGCTCGAACTCGGCTACCGCGCCATCGATACCGCGCAGATCTACGGCAACGAGGCCGAGGTCGGCGAGGCCATCGCCGCCTCCGGCGTGCCGCGCGCGGAGCTGTTCGTCACCACCAAGGTGTGGACCGACAACCTGGCCCCCGACAAGCTGCTGCCGAGCCTGCGCCAGAGCCTGGACAAGCTGCGCAGCGACTACGTGGACCTGACCCTGGTGCATTGGCCCTCGCCGCGCGATGCGGTGCCGATGACCGAGTATCTGCATGCGCTCGCCGATGCGCAGCGGCAAGGCCTCACCCGGCAGATCGGCCTGTCCAACTTCACCATCGCCTTGACCGAGCAGGCGATCGCGATCCTCGGTGCCGAGGCGATCGCCACCCAGCAGATCGAAGTGCATCCCTACCTGCAGAACCGCACGCTGATCGGCTATCTGCAGCAACAGGGCATCCACGTCACCTCCTACATGACCCTGGCGTACGGCAAGGTGCTGCAGGACCCGCTGATCGTCGCCATCGCCAAGCGCCATGCCGCCACGCCGGCGCAGGTGGCGTTGGCCTGGGCGCTGCAGCAAGGGTATGCGGTGATTCCGTCCTCGACCAAACGCGAAAACCTGGCCAGCAATCTGCTCGCGCAATCGCTGCGCCTGGAGGAAGCGGACATGGCGCAGATCGCCACGCTGGACCGCGGCGAGCGACTGGCGAACCCGGCCGGTATCGCCCCGGATTGGGACTGAAGCTGCGGCCTGCATGTTCGGCATGTGACGCGGGGCAAGATATGCGACGCGGGCCTGGTGCCCCGTCGCATCACGTATCGCCGCCGGGCACGCGGCATGCGGCATGCGGCCTCGAGCGGTACGCCCTCTCCAAGCGCTGCAGACGCCTCAGGGCGTTTGTACGCTCACCTCGCTTATCGGTTCAGCAATTCGCGCACGATATCGCGCTGTAGGCGCAAATCGCGGCAACTATCCGCTAGGATCGGAGCGACAGGGGGGTAGCTTCGAGAGGAGTCCTACCCATGCAGACCGCTCCCGCTCTCGCTCGTCCTGCCCACGCTCGTCGCGCCGTCGATCTGGAGGCCGAAATGGCCTACTGGCGACATGCGCATGCCAATGGCCAGCTCGGCCGCCATGGCTTCGCTGACTATGCCTCGCTGCTGAAGATGGGCTACGACGTCTATCTGGCCTATCCGCGCGCCAGCGAAGCGCAGCTGTACCGCGTGCTGCAGGAGTCCTATCACCATCTGGCGCCGTCGCTGTCGGTGCCGTGGGATGAGGCGCGCTGGCTGGTCCGCCACGCCTGGCACCATCTGGAGCAATCCGGGCGCAGCCACTGACGGCATCCGCGAGCGCAATGCGTTCGGGGTCGCGCTGCAAGCCGCAGCGCGACCGAATTGTCGCGTCGTCGCGGCGCCGCTTCACCGCGACGGCGTGGCGTCGGAGGTGCGTTCCTTGGCCTCGATGCGGCCCTGGAATTCCTTCGACCCCTGGCCGGGCGATGTCGCGGCATCGCCCTGGGTGCTCTTGAGTTGCTGCTTGCGCCGTTCGACCACGTTCTTGGCCAGCGCCACGCGGCGCCCGACCACCATCTCGGTGAGCCAGTCGACCAGATAGCGGGTGTACTCGAGTTGATGCTCCTTGCGGGTCAGCGCGTGGTCGGCGCCCTTGATCACCCGCGAGGTCAGCGAACGCGCATTGGAGAACGCGGCGGCGTAATTCTTCAGCACCTGCCCCGGCACGATCACGTCCTGCTCGGCTTCGACCAGCAAGACGTCGCCACGAAAGCGCTGGCATGCCGCCAGCGCGATGTTGTCCTCCGGCGCGATGGCGCGGTGCCGATACGGCATCAAGTCCGGATCGCGGTTCAACGCCACCTTCGGGTCATCCCACTGCGCGTCCTTGTACAGCGCCGGCGAACGCAACGCCAGCCACTCCACCGGCCGTTCCAGGGTCAGCAGCGAGGCGAGGTAGCCGCCGTAGCTCAGGCCCACCACCGCGATCGACTCCGGATCCACCTGCGGCGAATCCACCAGCCGATCGTACGCCGCCCTGATGTCGTCCAGATTCTGCGCGCGCGTCACCGTTTCGCGCATCGACGCCATGCCTTCGTGGCCGCGCAGGTCGAAGGTCAGACACACGCAGCCCAGACCGACCGCTTCGCGCGCGCGCACCAGGTTGTGATGCTGGTTGCCGCCCCAGCCATGCACGAACAGCACGCCGGGCATGCCGTTGGTCGGGGTCAGCAAGGTGCCGCTCAAGGCATCGCCGTCCACCGCGATATCGATGCTGGAGAGCTTGGTTTCCATCGTCAGTCCGCAGCGCTCACGTAGCGGTATTTGGTCAGGCGGCCCGCGCGCGGATCCTCGCCCATGTAATAGACCTCGGCGTCCGCGGGCAACGCCGGCACGCCGTAGCGCTCGACCGTCGCCGCAACCACCGCGTGCAACGCCGGATCGCGCTGGAAGGCATCGACCGCGGCCAGTTCTGCCGGCGTGGCGCCGCCGACGCGCCAGGATTGCTCCAGCACTCCGCTCATGCGCGTCCCGTCCTGGGCGATGCCGTCGATCACGTCGTAATTGCGGCGCGACGCGTAGAAGCCGGGATAGGCGTGGGCGATGCAACGATCGTAATGGCGCGCCTTCAGCACCGCTGCGCGCTGCGGCGCCGGCAGCGTGCGTTCGAGCAGCGCGTCCAGGGTGCCGCGGATCACGAACAGTTGCGAGCCGCCGTAGGTTTCGTGGCCGGCAGCGTCGCCGGTGACCGATTGCGTGCCGTAATAGGCGATGGTCATGCCGGCGCAGTCCACTTCGCCGACACTGAAGGTCGTGGAGCGGTCCAGTTGCCGCTCCAGCACCACGCCCTGCTGCGCCAGATCCGCCGCCGCCAATGCGTCCAGTGCGGTATCCAATGCCTGCGGGTCGTGCAGCAACAGCTGGCCGCGTCCGGCGATGCCATGCGGCAACTTCAAGCGCACCTGTCCGCCGCCGCACAGGCGTGCATACGCCGCGCGCGCATCGTCCGCCGCGAATGCGGTGTAGCCGGGTACCGTTGCTTCGGCCAATGCGCTGCCTAGCGCAGGGTTCCAGCCTTGCGGCGCGGCCGCGTCGGGATCGACCAGCGGATGGCTAATCGCCTTGGTGGCGACGAACGCATGCGGGACCACGCCACCAAGCAGGTCGGCCGCCGCGCGTATGCCCAGCTGCTGCGCCTGCGCTGCGGTCAGGGTGTCGTCGGGCACGTAGAAACCGCTCTGTGCCGGGTCAGCCTCCCGCAACGGCAGACGCATCAGCCGCGCGACTTCGGCGGCGATCCAGGCGTGCGTGGCGACCTCGTGCCCACCGGGCGGATGCAGGCGAACGCTGCAGCGGCGGACATGGTCGTGTGCGGCAGATGGCGCCATACACGGCTCTCCACGCGAGGGGGACAGGAGGTCAAGCACGGGCGTACCAGAACAGCAGCAGGCCCAGCGCGAACAGCGCGACCGTTATGAGCAGCCAGCGCGGCACTGCGGCGAACAATTGCCGCCACCAGGCACCCGCTTCCGAAACGCCTGGAGCGTTGTCGGGAATGTCGTTCGCAGGCGGCGCCTGATGCCTGGCCGTCGCCTGCGTTGGGGACTGGCGGTGGGGGTCGACCATGGTCCAAGACTGTCGGCAACGGCGTTGCACCAAGGTGAACGCTGCGTGCCGAGCGCGTTAGCTGGCATCTGGTGACGAAATGCAACCAACAGTTTTGCCTGCAGCGGGCGCGCACGCTACGCGCACGTCACCAGCAACGTTCTCCGCGCCGCATTACCGTTCGAGGCAGCGCTCAGGCGGACGACAACGGCGCAGCGACCTGCGCATCGATCCGGTGCTTGCCGGCGAGCGCCTGCATACCCTGCAGCGTGGCCTGCACAGCGCTGGCGTAGCCGCTGCGCCACAGCTCTGCGCGCGACTGGCGCGAGGATGCGTCGGCCAACACCAACGCGAAGGCCTGCACGCGCGGATCGGCCAGCGTGGCACGGTCCAGGAACGTCTGGTCCAGTGCGATCACGTCCACTGGCGCCAGCCAGGCATCGGCGACCAGCTCGGCCACGCCGACCCGGTGCGACAACTGATGCATCGCGCTCAGGGTTTCGTGCAGCATCTCCAGATACGCCCACTGCCATAACGCCGCCTTGCGTTGCGGGTCGATCTGGTCCAGTGCGGACAAGGCAGCGTCGATATGGTCGATGCGTAAGTCGTTCATTCGCTGGCGCTCCACGTCGCGCACTCCGATCCGTGCATTTTGCGCGCAAATAGTGAGGAGATTGTGAGCCACTTCCCCTCCGGCGATGGGACGGCGCGTTCCGCGGCCAGACCTCGGCAGGCACGCCTTCGGCGATGCACGGCCGCATCGGGAGGCAGCGTGCTCCTCGCCGCATGGCCGCATGCCGGCAGATGCAGCGCTGCATCCATCGCAGCGCGCGCAAATGGGAAGCAGCGCCAGACCGGCATCGGCACGATTGTTTTATACTTTGCGCCGCACGCAGCGCATCGCCGCCCGCTTCCGCTTCCCACGCCACGACATGACGCCACCCTGACACCCGCGCCGCGCTTTTCCACGCTGTCCCCTGGCGGGACGCCCGGTGTGTTCTGGTTTTCCATTCGTGTAGCGCCGCCCCGCGACGGGCGCGGCGCCAGGAGCGTTTTCTCGTGAATCTCTATCCCCCGCTGCGCCAGCAATGGCTCGGCAACCTCCGTGGCGACGTGCTCGCCGGCCTGGTCGTCGCGCTGGCGCTGATCCCCGAGGCCATCGCCTTCTCCATCATCGCCGGGGTCGACCCCAAGGTCGGGCTTTACGCCTCGTTCTGCATCTGCGTGGTGATCGCCTTCGTCGGCGGCAGGCCAGGCATGATTTCCGCCGCCACCGGCGCGATGGCGCTGCTGATGGTCGGCCTGGTCAAGGAACACGGCCTGCAGTACCTGCTCGCGGCGACGTTGCTGACCGGTGTGCTGCAGATCGGCGCCGGCCTGCTCAAGCTCGGCGCGCTGATGCGCTTCGTGTCGCGCTCGGTGATCACCGGTTTCGTCAACGCCTTGGCGATCCTGATCTTCATGGCGCAGCTGCCGGAACTGATCGGCGTGCCCGCACCGGTCTACCCGCTGGTGGCGCTGGGCCTGCTGGTGATCTACGGCCTGCCATGGCTGTCGCAGCGCACTTTTGCCGGACTCGGCCTGTGGCTGCTGTTGCTCGGCGCCGCGCTGACCGCCGGCAGCCTCGATACGCGGGCGCTGTATGCCGTGGCGGCAGTCGGTGCCGCGGCCCTGCTGCTCGGCCATCGTTGGACGCGCACGCTCGCGCTGCCGTCGCCGCTGGTGGCGATCGTGCTGCTGACCGGCATGGCGCTGTACTTCGGCATCGCCGTGCCCACCGTCGGCGACAAGGGCCAGTTGCCCGACAGTCTGCCGACGTTCCTGCTGCCTGACGTGCCGCGGACGCTGGAAACGCTGAAGATCGTGTTCCCGGTGTCGGCGACGATGGCGGTCGTCGGCCTGCTCGAATCGATGATGACCGCGCAGATCGTCGACGACATGACCGACACCCCCAGCGGCAAGAACCGCGAATGCATCGGCCAGGGCGCGGCCAACATCGCCAGCGGGTTGATCGGCGGCATGGCCGGCTGCGCGATGATCGGGCAGTCGGTGATCAACGTGAAATCCGGCGGCCGCGGCCGCCTGTCGACGCTGGTCGCCGGTAGTGTGCTGCTGATGCTGGTGGTGTTCGCCGGCCCATGGGTGCGACAGATTCCGATGGCGGCGCTGGTGGCGGTGATGATCATGGTCTCGATCGGCACCTTCAGCTGGCGCTCGCTGGCGCAGCTGCGTACGCATCCGAAGAGCTCCAGCCTGGTGATGCTCGCCACCGTGGTGGTGACCGTGGCCACCCACGACCTGGCGCGCGGCGTGCTGACCGGCGTGCTGCTGTCGGCGCTGTTCTTCGCGCGCAAGGTCGGGCGCATGCTGGATATCGCCAGGACCGAGGACGCCGATGGCGGCCACACCTACCGCATCAGCGGCCAGCTGTTCTTCGCCTCGGCCGGCAGCTTCGCCGCCGCGTTCGACTACGCCCACGCGCCAGCGCGGGTCACCCTCGATCTGTCGCAGGCGCATCTGTGGGACATCAGCGCCATCGGCGCGCTGGACAAGGTGGTGCTGAAGTTCCGCCGCCATGGCGCGCAGGTGCAGGTGGCGGGACTGAACGCCGCCAGCGCCGCCATGGTCGGGGACCTGGGCACGCACCATCGTGTCGACGCGGGGCCGGCCCCTCTGCACTGAAGCGAATAGCGGCAGCGCGGGCGATCCCGACAGCGCTCGCGGTCGTGGCGCAAGCCGGCGGATGGCTTCGGCACTTCCGTATCGGCCGATGCATGCGCAATACAGCGTGGCGATGCCGCCGCATCGCGCCATGACGTCGCGGCGACGCGGCCTGGCTAGCATGATCCGCGACGGCGGCCACTCGCCGCCCGCCACGCCATGCCTCGAGGAATCGCCGATGCAACTGGAACACTGGCTGCTGCCACCGCACGACTGGGTCCCCAATCATCCGTTCCTGCCGGTCCTGCTGTACCGCCAGGCCGACGCCGAGAGCGATGCTGCCGGCTTCGAACGCCGCTTCGCCGCCCACGGCTGGCCGCCGCAATGGCGCGATGGCATCTACGATTACCACCACTACCACTCCACGGCCCACGAGGTGCTTGGCGTGGCCAGCGGCAGCGCGCGGCTGGTCATCGGCGGCCCGGGCGGCCCCGACACCACGCTGGCGGCCGGCGACGCCTTGCTGCTGCCTGCCGGCACCGGCCATCGCTGCATCGCCTCCAGCAGCGACTTCCTGGTGGTCGGCGCCTATCCCGCCGGGCAGGCCTGGGACGTCTGCCGGCAGGCGCCCAGCGCCGAGGCGATCCAGCGCATCGCCCAGCTGCCGTTTCCGTCCAGCGACCCCGTCGCCGGCCTGCACGGCCCGCTGCTCCAGCATTGGAAAATGCCCGAGAGCCCGCCGGGTTAGACCCCGCGTGGGCTCGCTGGCGCGCCGCGATGCGGGCATGACTTCCCGCACCCTGACTTCCCGCAGACGACAGGGCACGGCCGGGCCGCGATGCTGCTGCCATCGTTGAAGGAACCGCCGCCATGCGCCTGCTGCTTTCCGTCTGCACCCTCTCCCTGCTCGGCGCCGCCGCAAGCGCCAGCGCCGGCCCGCAGTTCTCCTCGCAGCAATGCGGCTTCTCCACGCCTTACGACGTCATCGTCGACAGGACCGGCGTCGCCCTGACCCGCAGCGCCGGCACCCCGAAGAGCGTGTTCCTGCACGACGGACGCCTGCAGGTGGACGGGGTCGCGCAGCCGCTCAGCAGTGCCGACGTCCAACGCGTGCGGCAGATGGAACAGGGTGCCCAGACACTGATGCCCGAGGTGGCAAGCATCGCCCGCGAAGTGGTCGGCATCACCTTCGACGCCTTGGGCGGTGTGGTCGAAGCGCTCACCGGCAGCCGCAGCAAGGCGCGCGAGATCGAGCGGCACCGCGACGACGCCCTCGCCCACCTCGATCGCACGCTCGGCAAAGGCCAATGGCAGAAGGAACCGTTCGACAAGGCGTTCGAAGCCGACGTCAGCGCTGCCGCCGAGGAAATGGCCGGCGCGCTGACCCGCGGGGTGATGTTCGCGGTGTTCACCGGCCGCGCCGACGACATCGATAAACGTGCCGACGCGATGGAGAAGGACATGGAGCGGCGCATGGAGGCACGTGGCAAGGTGCTGGAAGCCAGGGCCAACGCGCTGTGCGTGCAGGTCAAAGAGCTCGATGCGTTGGAGCAGCAACTGGACTACCGGCTGCCGGGCGGCAAGCGCCTGGATCTGCTCGAACACACCGACAAGCCGGCCAAATCGGCGGCATCCGACGAAGCGACCGCGGCTGCAACCGCAACGGCGCACCGCTAGGGCCGCTGAACACGGCAGCGACTAGCGCCAGACGGCAACGCGACTACAGCGGCGCAGCCGCAGTGCTGCGGCATCCGCGCTGACGCTGACGGGAGATGCCTTACCACTGCTACGCGTACTTGTCGGAGCATGGGGAGTCGCTGGCCTGCCACACCGCATCGGTCGGATCTAACTCCGTGGTGGTCAACGCCGGCGCCGGCCAACCGAAGCCGCAGACCACCAGCGGCTCTTGGCGCAACGGATCCGTGCCCGCTGCATGCGCTGTCCACTTCGTCGGCCGGTGCGGGGCACCCCGCTTCCGATACCGCATGGCGACACGATCCGGGACCTAAACCGGCGCACTCGTCCCCGCACCCGATGGCCGGTCGTGCGGCAAGCCAGGGTGGATGCCGATCAACTGTCGCAACGGCCACGCCGCGGCCATTTCCTTCGGCATACTGATCGCATGCCAGCGCACAAGACTTGAACGGTGGAAACGATACGTCATCGGTCCGCCCTTACGCGCGACACAGCGCCAGGTCTGTCAACTTCGTCCGCATTACCGTCAGCGATCAAACCCATCCAGATGAAATTACGCCGAAGACTTCACTGCATCATCGAAATCGGGGATGTGCTCTTCCCCAATATCAGCGCGCTGCTCAACGGCTCGGTCGTCCTCGATACCAGCATCGCCACCGCCCTGCTGTGCCCCCTCAGCGGCAAACGCATTCCGCTTTCGCCCGAGGCGCTGGCCATCGTCGCCTCGCTTCCGGGGAATTCCTGGACCGAAGCTGGCGAGGTCATGCAAAAGCACAATTGCGATGCCGCCTTCATCGACAGGATGATCGCGGACGAAATCGTGCTTTGCGACGTTCCGGACAGCACAAGCGCCGCCATCCTGGCCGGCCAGGCGACGCTCGAAACCGTGGGGTGGCATCCGCTGGCCAGCGTCTATCACCGCATGAGCGCGTGGTCGGGCGTGGTCGGCGACGAAGGCAGCCGCGAGCACGGGAATGCGGCCGAGCGCGCGCGGCTGGACAAGCACATTGCCACGTATGGCCCGCTTCCCCCGCATTTCCCGAAGCGCGAGGACGGGATCGGTGCGGTCCCGCTTCCCACCGAAACGCTGCAAGGCGACGTTGCCGATGTCCTGCTTGCCAGGCGCACCACCCGGCATTTCGATCGGACGCGCCCACTCGCCCTGACCGAATTGTCGCGCATGCTGTTCGGTACGTTCGGCGCGATCGGGGCCGAGGAAATCGCACCCGGTCATGTCGCCGTACGCCGCACCAGCCCTTCCGGCGGGTCGTTGCACCCGATCGAGGCATACCCCTTGATAATCGATGTGGAAGGATTGGCGCCGGGGTTCTATCACTACGAATCCGATGCCCACAGGCTCGTCAAGATAATCGACCTGACCGAGGCCGAAGCCAGAACGCTGGCCGCCGACCTGACCATCGGACAAACCTACTTCGCCGACTCCAGCGCGCTCGTCTTCCATGTCGCGCGGCTGGATCGGCACCATTGGAAATACCGCCGTCACCCCAAGGCCTACAAGGCGGTGCTGCTGGACTCCGGCCACCTGAGCCAGACGTTCTACCTGCTGGCGACGGAACGCGATCTCGGCGCCTTCTATACGGCCGCCATCAACGATATCGATGCAGGCCGGCTGCTGTCGCTGGACCCGCTCACGACGATGGTGATCGGCGCCAACGGCGTCGGCAACATTGATGCCACGAAAAACACGCTACACTTGAATCCCAAGCCGTTGATCGCGACGCATCAATCACTTGGGCAATAAAAACCATCCACGAGCGCAAACTAAATGACCACACTAGATAATGCACGGTCCCTGCTGCAACGCCTCGCCAGCGACGATGCCTTCCGCGCTGCCATGGAACAGAATCCTGCCGCGGCGTTCGCCGAATATGGATTCAACCTCGATCCGAGCATTTTGCCCGAGAGCGTGAATCTCCCGAGCAAGGAAGAGATCGAAGCGAATCTGGACCTTCTGGCGAAGCAGTTCGAAGCGAGCCTTGGCTGGGTGGTTTTTTGTCGCTGAGTTGCTGCAGCGACGACAGCGATTCGATCACGGGCGGCCGTTCGGCCGCCCATTCGGCATAGACGCGACCGCGCCAGGCCACCGTTTTCATGGCGGCGAGTTGCTCGCCCACATCCCGACCCAGCGCCGCCTCGGCGGATAGCCGCTCGACCTTGGTCAAGGTCAGCGCCCAGGGCTGATCGAAGGGTTTCAGGATTTCCAGCGCTGCGTCGGGCTTTCCCGACCGCATCGCGATCCGGGCCTCGACGATGGCCGAAGAATTCTTCAGCAGAGGATAGGGGGCGATGTCGGCGATCGGCTTGGCCACTTTCAAGGCACGCTGGGCGGTGGCGATATCGCCTTCGCACGCCGCGACATAGCCCGCATAGAGCGCCGCGTTCGCCACCGCTTCCTGCGCCCGGCCCGCGCTGTTGTGCAGGCCGTTGTCCGCCAGCGTCACCAGCGTCTGCGCTTCCCGCACAACCGCCTTTCTGTCGGAGGTATGGCGCATGATCGCCAGCGCGGAGGTCCGCGCGCCCCATTCGAACGGCGTATGCGGATCGGCAACCGCAGCCCTGAGCGCGTCGGCCTGCTGCGCGGCCTTGTCCCACTCGCCTTGATCGGCCATCACGTTGAGGTTCGCGGCGGCGCGCTCGTTCTTCGCGAATGGCGGCTCTCCGGGAACCGGACGCAACATCGCGTCGGCTTCCTTGAACTTCGATTCGGCGGCCTTGATCAGCGAAAACTCGACGGAATTCTTGCGGTAACCCAAGGCTTCGGCCTGGAGATAGTCGCGTTCGGCCTCGGCCACGTTGCCCAAGGCCGAGCGTGCGATCGCCCTGAAAGTCAGTGCGACCGGACGGGTAACGGCCTGCGTTGCCGAAGCGCGGTCGCTGTATTCGAACATCTCCTTGAAGCGTGCACCGTCGCGCATGCTGGACGCCACATTGAAGGCGGCCACGTGATAATCCGGATACAGGGACGACAGGGCGACCCACTTGCCGGGATAATCCTTTTCCCATCGGAACAGCGCCATCTGCGCCATCGCATAGAGCCGTTCGCGGTCGGTCAGCCTGCCCGTATCCCCGATCGCCATGGCCATTTGCTGCTGCGCGCTGAACACGTCGGTCTTGTTGTAGGCCACGCGCGCCAGGCCGATCTTGGCCATGGCGAAGTTCGGGTCGAGGTTCAGCGCCTGCCTGAACTGCATTTCCGCCGCTGGCAGATTCTGCTCCGCAAATGATTTCTGGCCCAGCGAGAACGCACGCAGCGCATCGAGCTTGTCGGTGGTTACCCGCTCCAGCGGAGCCGAACTCTTCTTGATGGACGCCACGCTCTCGCCGAACGCCTTGCGCAACGAGTCGCCGGCCTCGCCCAACGCCGCCACCGCCGATCCCGGGCCGCGCGCCGTCGCGGACTCGGTGACGACCGTGGCTTCCGTGGCCGGATCGACCACTTCGATGCTGATCCGCACCTTTCCGTCCGCGTCGGAAACGGTGGGCAGCAACAAGGCGCGCGCGCCGGTGCGCTGGGCGATTTCCGCACCGAGCTTGCGATCCACGGCAACGCCGGGGTCGCGCTGCATCATCTTCAGCGCCTCGCGCACGCGCGCATCGGCCAGCACATTGACGTAGCGCGACTGTTCCAGGCTGATGCGCAGCCCGGTCTCGATCGTATCGTCGTAGAGCGTGTCGCCGGTCAGATTGCGCAGATCCCCCACCACCACCCAGTCGCGCTCGGCGAAGGCGATGGCCGGCTGCGGACGGGTGGCGAACCAGACGCCGACCGCGACCGCGGCGATCAGGCCGGCCTCGGCCAGCAGCGCCGCCGGACGCCGCCACAGCGGGATGTCCCGCCATGCCTTCGGCGTCGGTTTCGGCGCGCGCAACGGGGTGTTGCCGATCTCGCCGACTTCGTAGATCTCCTGCGCCGTCGGCACGCCCTTGAAGCGCCAGCGGCCGTGCGACTTCCACAGCAGGCGCTCGCCGCGCTCGCCCAGTTCGCGCGCGGCGCGGTGGGTCAGCGATTCGGCCACCGCCGACAGCAGGATCTGCCCGGGCCGGGCCAGGGTCATCAGCCGCGCCGCGGTCGGCTTGGCTAGGCCCTCCACTTCCAGCGGCTTGGCGCCGACCTGCACCGCGGCATCGCTGTTGCGCCAGGTCAGCACCTCGCCCACGTGCAGGCCGGCGCGCACTTTCAGTTCCAGGTTGCGCTGCGCGCCCAACTCGCGCAGGCCGCGGCTGTAGTCCAGGGCGAAACCGAGGCCGTCGATCGGCCGCTCGAACAGCAACAGCAGGCCGTCGGAACGGTCGATCAGGCGCCCACGCCAGCGCTGTTGCAGTTCCAACACCAGCGAGTCGTGCAGCTTGAACAGCTCGGCGGCGTTGGTGTCGCCCAGCCGTTCCACCAGCGCCATCGAATCGCACAGGTCGGTCAGCAGCAGCGTCCGCAGTTGCGGGGCGTCGGGCTGCGGCTGGTGGACGTCGTTCATGGGCAGCTCGAGGGTTCTTGGTGGGCTCAGTGCGAGCCGGAGGCGAGGTCGTGCCAATACAAGCGGTTGCCACCGAGACGTTTGGCCTCGTACAGCGCGGCATCGGCATTGGCGTACCAGTCGTTCCAGTCCGATTGCGGATCGACCCGGCTGATGCCGATGCTGACCGGGCAGATGTGCGGCAACGGGTGCGGCACGCCGAGCAGGTTCTGCACCGTGGCGATCACGAACTCGCCGATGCGGCGCAGATCGTCGGCGTTGCCGGTGGACACCAGCAGGCAGAATTCGTCGCCGCCGAGGCGGCAGGCGATGTCGTCCTGGCCGGCGACGGAGCGCAGGATGTTGGCGACGTTCTGCAGCACGCGGTCGCCGACCAGATGGCCGTGCTCGTCGTTGATGCGCTTGAAGCGGTCGCAGTCGATCAGCAGCAGGCCCGGACCCGGCGAACGGCCGTCGCGGCGGCATTCCTGCAGCCGTAGGATCAGCCCGCGGCGGTTGTGCAGGCCGGTCAGCTCGTCGGTGCGCACCAGCTCTTCGGTCTGGGTGAGCTGGTGGGTGGTGGCGTACAGATTGTCCAGCGCCGCTTCCAGGTCGTGGTTGCGGCGGCGCAACTGGCGGATCAGGGTCTGTTCGTTCATCACCACGCGCATGATGGTACGGCGCAGGAAGTAGGCGACCAGCCCCGGATCGCGCTCCACCAGGCGCTGGAAATCGTCGTGGTCCAGTTCCACCAGCACTCCGTCGCTGGCGGCGATGGCGTCGGCGCTGCGCATGTGGTTGCCGATCAGCAGGCCGAGTTCGCCGAAGAATTCGCCGTGTCCGAGATGTTTGACGACCAGGTCCTCACCGAAATCCAGATCGATCACGCCGCTGCTGATCACGAACATGGCGCTGCCGCCGTCGCCGCGCCGGAACAGCACGTCGCCGGCGCGCACGCTGCGCGCGCGGCCGAACTCGGAAAACAGACGCAACTCCGCCGCGGTCAGCACCGTCAGCTCATTGGGCTTGGGGGCAACCACAGCAACCGTCGGAATTGTCTCGCGTGCATTGGACGCGGCGCTGTCGCAGCTCATCCAGCCCCCTACTGCTCCTGGCGTCGCCCGCCATCTTGCGCAAAGCATAGCATCTGAGCGCATCGCCGCCGATGGGATCACAGCCAATCTCGCTCGGGCGGAGACGGCAAAAGGACCTGAAATCGGCATGGCGCCGAACGGTACGGCGACGCCGCACCTGTCCTGTCGCACCTGGTAGACACAGGACCGCCGCCGACACGCGCGCCACCGCGCATGCAAAAAAAGCCCGGGCGAACCCGGGCTCTCCCCTCCCATGGGGATCGGCAAGCAATGGACGCCTGGCTGCAGGTCAGGCGGCCTTTTCGCCGTGGAACTGCTCTTCTTCCGTCGAGCCCTTCAGTGCGGTGGTGGAGGACTGGCCCTGCTGGATCGCCTGGGTCACCGCGTCGAAGTAGCCGGTGCCGACCTCGCGCTGGTGCTTGACCGCGGTGAAGCCGCGGTCGGCGGCGGCGAACTCGGCTTCCTGCAACTCGACGAAGGCGCTCATCTGCCGGCGCGCATAGCCGTGCGCCAGATTGAACATCGAGTAGTTCAGCGCGTGGAAGCCGGCCAGGGTGATGAACTGGAACTTGTAGCCGTAACGCGCGATTTCCTTCTGGAACGTGGCGATGGTCGCGTCGTCCAGGTTCTTCTTCCAGTTGAAGCTCGGCGAGCAGTTGTAGGCCAGCAGTTTGCCCGGGAACTTGGCGTGGATCGCCTCGGCGAACTTGCGCGCGAATTCCAGGTCCGGCTTGCCGGTCTCGCACCAGATCAGATCGGCATAGGGCGCGTAGGCCAGGCCGCGGCTGATCGCCTGGTCCAGGCCCTTGCGGGTCTTGAAGAAGCCTTCGACGGTGCGCTCGCCGGTGGTGAACGGGCGGTCGTTGGCGTCGATGTCGCTGGTCACCAGATCGGCGGCCTCGGCGTCGGTGCGCGCGACCAGCAGGGTCGGCACGCCCAGCACGTCGGCGGCCAGGCGCGCGGCGTTGAGCTTCTCGATCGCCTCGCGGGTCGGCACCAGCACCTTGCCGCCCATGTGCCCGCACTTCTTCACCGAGGCCAGCTGGTCTTCGAAATGCACGCCGGCGGCGCCGGCCTCGATCATCGCCTTCATCAGTTCGAAGGCGTTGAGCACGCCGCCGAAACCGGCCTCGGCATCGGCCACGATCGGCTGCAGGAAGTCGATCTCGTCCTTGCCTTCGGCGTGGTGCAGCTGGTCGGCGCGCAGCAGCGTGTTGTTGATGCGCTTGACCACCGCCGGCACCGAGTCGGCCGGGTACAGCGACTGGTCCGGATACATCTGCCCGGCCAGGTTGGCATCGGCGGCGACCTGCCAGCCGGACAGGTAGATCGCATTGAGTCCGGCCTTGACCTGCTGCATCGCCTGGTTGCCGGTCAGCGCGCCCAGCGCGTTGACGAAGTCCTTTTCGTGCAGGTATTTCCACAGCTTCTCGGCACCGAGCCGGGCCAGCGAATGCTCCACGTGCACGGTGCCGCGCAGGCGCACCACGTCGGCGGCGGTGTAGTTGCGGGTGATCCCCGCCCAGCGCGGATCGGTATCCCAGGCGTGCTGGATCTGTTCGGCGGTCTGCAACGTGGTGCTCATCTTGCGTTCTCCTCGGAAATGGATACGGCGATGAAACGGTGGAGGTGTTGCGGTCGACTCGGGGGAAGGATGGAAATCCGCTCTTGCGAATCCCCAATCCCGACTCCCCAATCCCGACGTTCAATCGATCATCTGGTAAGCCGGCAAGGTCAGGAATTCGGCCAGCTCGTCGCTGCGGGTCAGCGTGTCCAGCAGCGCGATGGCGTCGTCCAGGCGCGTGCCGCCGGGCAGCAGCGCGCGTTCGCCCAGGCGCGCCGGCAGCTGGCGCATGCAGGCGTCGAACAGTGCGAAGTCGATCGCGGTGCCGTCGTCCAGGTGCAGGCCGCCCACGTGCAACCACTGCCATAGCTGGCTGCGGCTGATCTCGGCAGTGGCCGCGTCTTCCATCAGGTGGTGGATCGGCACGCAGCCGTTGCCGTCCAGCCACGCCGCCAGGTAGCGCACGCACACTTCGATGTTGCCCTCGAAGCCGGCGCGGGTAATGGTGCCGGCGGACGGCGCGATCAGCGTGTCGCGATCGGCCTGCACGTCTTCGCGGCGCACGTCGTGCTGATTCGGCGCGCGCATGTGTTCGTCGAAGATGGCGCGGGCGATCGGGATCAGCGCCGGATGCGCGACCCAGGTGCCGTCGTGACCGGCGGTGACTTCGCGCAGCTTGTCCGCGCGCACCCGCGCCATCGCCTGTTCGTTGGCCGCCTCGTCGTGGCCGATCGGGATCTGCGCGGCCATGCCGCCCATCGCATGCGCGCCGCGGCGGTGGCAGGTGCGGATCAGCAGTTCCGAATACGCCTTCAGGAACGGCTGGGTCATGGTCACCTGGCCGCGCTCGGGCAGCACCCGGTCGGGGTGGCGGCGGAAGGTCTTCAGATAGGAAAAGATGTAGTCCCAGCGGCCGCAGTTCAGGCCGACGATGCGCTCGCGCAGCGCATGCAGGATTTCGTCCATCTCGAACACCGCCGGCAGCGTCTCGATCAGCACGGTGACCTTGATCTGACCCTGCGGCAGGCCCAGCATCGCCTCGATGTGCGACAGCGCGGCCTCCCACAGCGCGGCCTCTTCCATCGATTGCAGCTTGGGCAGGTACAGGTACGGGCCGCGGTCCTTGGCCTGCAGCGCGCGGCCGTTGTGGAAGGCGAACAGCGCCGCGTCGAACAGGCCGCCGGCCAGCGGCTGGCCGTCGACCAGCACGTGCTTCTCGTCCAGATGCCAACCGCGCGGGCGCACGATCAGCACCGCCTGTTCGTCGTAGGGCTTGAGCGCGTAGCGCTTGCCCGGGCTGCCGTCGCGCGCCGGCGGCGCGCTGAAGGTCAGCGTGCCAGCCACCGCCTCGGCCAGCGCGCGCTGCCCGGCGACCAGGTTGCGCCAGGTCGGCGCGGTCGAGTCCTCGAAATCGGCCATGTACACCTTGGCGCCGGAGTTCAGCGCGTTGATGACCATCTTCGGATCGGTCGGGCCGGTGATCTCGACGCGGCGGTCCTGCAGCGCGGCCGGCAGCGGCGCCACACGCCAGTCGCCGTCGCGGATCGCCTGGGTGTCGGCGCGGAAGTCGGGCAGGCCGCCGCCATCGAAATAGGCCTGGCGTTCGCGGCGTGCTGCCAGCCGCGCCTGTCGCTCGGGTTCGATCGCCCGGTGCAGCGACACCAGCAAGGCCAGCGCCGCCGGCGGCAGGAGCGCGTCCTGGCCGGCCAGGGCGGCGGTCAGGGTGATGCCGGGGGTGGAGCGGTCGGCGGACGGGGATGAAGCGGCGAAGGCGGCGGCGGACATGGTGGGGTTCCTCGGTGTTTCCGGGCCCTCACCGTGCTTCCGCGGCATGTATTTGACAATACAGTTTTATCAATGCATTAAATAAGTCCACCTTATATTTGTCACGCCATGGCCACGCGCGGCACCGCAACTCCGCGTTTTCCTTACAAATCCGACCGGCTGAAGCCGCTGCGCGCGTTCTGCCAGACCGTACGCCTGGGCTCGGTCTCACGGGCGGCGGAGGCGCTGTTCGTCAGCCAGCCGGCGGTGACCCTGCAACTGCAGGCGCTGGAGCGCGAGCTGGGCGTGGTCCTGCTGGAGCGCAGCGGGCGGCGCCTGATCCCCAGCCGCGAGGGCCAACTGCTGTACGAAATGGCACAGCCGCTGGTGGAAAGCCTGGACCGGCTGGAGGCCGATTTCCGCGAGAAGGCGCGCGGGCTGGATGCCGGCGAACTCAACATCGCCGCCAACAGTTCCACCATCCTGTACCTGCTGCCGAAGATCGTGGAGAACTTCCGCGCGCGCCACCCGGACGTGCGCCTGACCCTGCACAACGCGATCAGCGCCGACGGCACCGAGCTGCTGCGCGAGGACGCGGTGGACCTGGCGGTCGGCTCGATGCTCGACGTGCCGGCCGACCTCAGCTATGCGCCGGTGTACCGCTTCGAGCAATTACTGATCGCCCCGCGCGACCACCCGCTGGCGAACACGCCCAAGCTCAGCCTGCACGACCTGTCGCCGTATCCGCTGATCCTGCCGCCCAAGCGCCAGGTGACCTACCGCCTGGTCGACCTGGTGTTCCAGCAGGCGCGGGTGCCTTACACCGTGGCGCTGGAAGTGGGCGGCTGGGAGGTGATCAAGCAATACGTGGCGATGGGCATGGGCATCTCCATCGTCAGTTCGATCTGCGTCACCGAGGCCGACCGCGGCAAGCTGGCCACGCGCTCGCTCGGCGACTATTTCCCCACGCGCAGCTATGGCGTGGTGGTGCGCAAAGGCAAGTTCCTGTCGCCGCAGGCGCGCGCCTTCATCGAACTGATCCAGCCGGACCTGTTCACCCCGCGCGGCTACGACGAGAGCGGGCCGTCGGAGCGCTGATCCGTGCCTACGGCGCGTATCGGCAGCGCAGTGTTTCGGCCGGCAGAGGCAGCCCGCATCCACGTGAAGCCGAGACAGGGTTCCCGGTCCGCCGCAGCGGCTGACTCGCGCGCGGCGATCGGCATAGACTGATCGCACGCTGCGCCTCTCGGTCCGCTCGACCGGCGCAGCAGGGGGAGGGGGCGACGAACGCGCACACCGCGCGCGTCCTGACGTGCACGCCGATTCGATCCAGGGGAAGGGCTGAGGCGATGAATC
The DNA here is from genome assembly GCF_041245805.1 of Xanthomonas sp. DAR 34887. Classification (NCBI taxonomy): domain Bacteria; kingdom Pseudomonadati; phylum Pseudomonadota; class Gammaproteobacteria; order Lysobacterales; family Lysobacteraceae; genus Xanthomonas; species Xanthomonas tesorieronis. The sequence continues at coordinate 356,411 of NZ_CP162490.1, read as the reverse complement.
CAACCACGCTGTTGCTGGTGCAGTTGGCGGTGATCCTGGGCGCGGCGCGCCTGTGCGGCGTGCTGCTGCAGCGCATCGGGCAGCCGCCGGTGATCGGCGAGATGGCCGCCGGCTTGCTGCTGGGGCCGATCGTGTTCGGCGCATGGCTGCCGGACCTGCACGGCGCGTTGTTCGCACCTGTCAGCCTGCCGCCGCTGTCCGGGCTGGCCAACCTCGGCGTCGTGCTGTTCATGTTCATTGTCGGCGTGGAGCTGCGCGCGCCGGAAGGCACCAGGGCGCAGGTGCGCTCGTCGGTGGCGGTCGGCCTGTCCGGGATCGCGCTGCCGTTGCTGCTCGGCCTGGCCGCGGCGCCATGGCTGTACCCGCGCTTCGCGCCGCACGGCATCGGCTTCTGGCCGTTCGCGCTGTTCATCGCCGCGGCGATGTCGGTCACCGCGTTCCCGGTGCTGGCGCGCATCCTCAAGGACCGCAACATGACCCGCACGCCGGCCGGCCGCCTGGCGCTGGGCGCGGCGGTGATCGACGACGCCACCGTGTGGATCTTCCTGGCCGTGGTGCTGACCCTGACCGGCGGCAATGCGCACGGCGGCGTCGGCTTCACCGCGCTCGGCGCACTGGTTTTGATCGCAGTGGTGTTCGGCGTGCTGCGCCCCGCGTTCGCGCGCTTGCTGCAGCCCCGCGCGCACGATGGCCGCTATGCGCCGACCGCCCTGGTCTGGGTGCTGATCGGCCTGCTGGCCTGCGCTGCCGCGGCCGAGTGGATCGGCCTGCATGCCATCTTCGGCGCATTCCTGTTCGGCATCTGCCTGCCGCGCGAGGACCGCCTGCTGGAACACCTGGCGGGGCGCATCGAACCGCTGGCGATCACCTTGCTGATGCCGGTGCTGTTCGCGGTCGCCGGCCAGGCCACCAGCCCCAGCGCGTTCGCGGGTGCCGGCATCGCCGGCTTCGTGCTGGTGGTCGGCGTGGCGGTGCTCGGCAAGCTGGTCGGCTGCACGCTGGGCGCGCGCCTGAGCGGCCACGACTGGCGCGACAGCCTGACCGTGGGCTCGCTGATGAACGCGCGCGGACTGATGGAACTGGTGGTGATCAAGATCGGCCTGGACAGCGGCGTGATCGGCCCGGACCTGTTCACCCTGCTATTCGGAATGACCCTGGTCACCACGCTGATGGCCTCGCCGATGGTGGCGTGGTTCCACCGGCAGCGGCAGGCGCCCGGCGCCGACGCGCTGGACCCGGGCCGCGCCCATCGCTGAGCGCCGCGCGATGTCGAGCGAGCCGCCAGCGTTGCGCGTGCAGCGCGAGCGCTGCGCGGCATGCGCGAAGCAGGCGCAACGCCATCGGGCAGCGGTGCATGGCGTAATCTGCAATGCATCGCCCAGCCGCCGATGACCAGCGCCTTGCCCGCGTCTTCCCGCTACGCCGAAATCGACGCGCCGCCGGCGTTGCGCGATCGCCTGCGCTGCAGCTGGCGCTTTCGCCAGGGCGCTGCCGATCCGCTGCCGACGCAAGTGCTGCCGGATGGTTGCGTGGACCTGATCTGGGACGGACGCGTGCTGTTCGTGGCCGGGCCGGACCGCGGCGCCAGCGTCGCGACCCTGGCGCCGGGCAGCGTGCTGAGCGGGGTGCGCCTGGCTGCCGGCGCGGGCGCAAGCCTGCTCGGCGTCCCGCTGCACGCCATCGCCGACCAACGCATCGCGCTGGACGCCTTGTGGAACGGCCGTGGCCGCGACTGGCAGGCACGGCTCGAAGAGGGCAGCGAACCGCTGGCGGTGCTGCATGCGCTATGCGCCAGCCGGCCACTCGTGGCGGACCAGCCGATGGCCTGGGTGTTCGCGCAACTGGCCGGCGACGATGCGCCGCGCATGGCCGAGCTCACGCGTAGCCTGGGCATCAGCGAACGCTCGCTACGGCGCCGCTGCCAGGACGCGTTCGGTTACGGCGCCAAGACCCTGGAGCGCATCCTGCGCCTGCAGCGCTTCCTGCGCATCGCCTCCGGCCACGCCACGCTGACCGCGGCCGCCCTGCAAGCCGGTTACGGCGACGCGCCGCACCTGGTGCGCGACAGCCGCCAGCTGACCGGCCTCAGCCCGCGCGAGCTGGTGCAGCGGCACGCACGCTGAGCTGGCCGTTTTCGCCAAGCCGGCAGCGGCGCGGCGATGGATACTGGCGGCCCTTTTGACGGAGCCCGCCATGAGCCGCGCCGACCAGCACCACCGCATCGACTACCTGGAATTCGCCGTCGCCTCGATCGCCGCGGCCAAGGCGTTCTACGGCCAGGCCTTCGACTGGAGCTTCCAGGACTACGGCCCGGACTACTGCGAATTCCGGGACGGCCGCCTCAGCGGCGGCTTCTTCCACGGCACCGCGCAACCTGGCGGCGCGCTGGTGGTGCTGTACTCCAACGACCTGGCCGACACCCAGGCGCGCATCGAAGCCGCCGGCGGCCGCATCGTGCGCCCGGTGTTCGCATTTCCCGGGGGCCGCCGCTTCCATTTCGCCGATCAAGACGGTTACGAGGTGGCGGTGTGGTCGGAGGGCTGAGGGTCGACTACGACAGCGTCGCATAGGCCGCTGCGCGCTTGCGGCATTGCCGCCGATGGGCGAATGCGCACTGGCGCGTGGGCGCGCCGCCCGCGCGCGGCAGTCATTCGCGCGCGTAGTGCCGCAGGAACATATCCGCCGCCGACTCCGCCACCTGCGCCTGCTGCGCGGCGTTCAACGCGGGCTGGCCCATGGCGATCTGCGGCCAGAACGCGAAGCCCTTGACCAGGCCTTGCAGCTGCTGCGAGGCGAACTCCGGATCCAGCGGCTGCAGGCGGCCGTCGGCCAGGGCCGCGCGGATCCAGACCGTGGTGCCCTCTTCCTTGCTGCCCAGTTGCGCGATCAGTTCGCGGGCGCGCTCGGGCGAGTGCACGCCCTGGGCGATGCCCACGCGCGACAGGTCGATGAAGGCCGGGTCGTCGAGCAGCCGCAGCTTCTGCTGCAGCAGTTGCAGCAGTTGCTCGCGCAACGGCCGGTCGGCGCGGTACGGCACATCGAGCGTGTCCACGCTGCGCTGCCATAGCCCGCGCAGGATTTCGGCGAACAAGGCGTCCTTGCTCGGGAAGTGGTTGTAGACGGTGCGCTTGGACACGCCGGCGCTGGCGGCCACCCGGTCCATGCTGGTGGCGTCGAAGCCCTGACTGCGGAACTCGGCGATCGCCGCCTCCAGGATGGCCTGGCGCTTGCGCTGGGTCAGGCGCATCGGGGCCGGCGCGGGCTGGGATGAACTGGACATGTGGACATTTTACACCGAGCGGTTTACTTTTCCTCAAAGGAAACTACACTGTGTAGTGTAACTACGATCCCCTCCCTCTTCCGGAACAACGCCGTGCTCGCTTCCGCCCGCCCGATGCCCCGCTGTTCGTCGTCCCCGCACTCGGCCTCGCCGCAGTTCCGCAACGGACGCTTCCGCAATGCGGTGCCCACCGCGACCAGCACGCTGGGCGTTATCCCGACCCTGCGCCTGATGTGGGACTTCCTGTTCAACAAGCCGGCGCACACGGTGCCGTCGCTGCCGTTGCCGGTGCTGCCGCTGACCCGCGCGCAGCTGCTGGCCGCGCCGGAGCACAGCCTGTTCCGGCTCGGCCACTCCACGGTGCTGATGAAGCTGCGCAGCGGCTTCTGGCTGACCGACCCGGTGTTCTCCGAGCGCGCCTCGCCGTTCGCGTTCGCCGGCCCCAAGCGCTTCCATGCGCCGCCGATCGCCTTGGACGCGCTGCCGCCGATCGCCGGGGTGATCCTGTCGCACAACCACTACGACCACCTGGACCGCGCCACCATTCGCCGCCTGGCCGACCGCGTCGGCGTGTTCGTGACGCCGCTGGGCGTGGGCGACACGCTGCTGCGCTGGGGCGTGGATCCGGCCAAGGTGCGGCAGCTGGACTGGTGGCAATCGACCACGGTGGACGGGGTGACGCTGACCGCGACGCCGTCGCAGCATTTCTCCGGCCGCGGACTGTTCGACAGCGGCCGCTCGCTGTGGTGCTCGTGGGCGATCCAGGACCACGCGCTGAAGATCTTCTTCAGCGGCGACAGCGGTTACTTCGACGGCTTCAAGGCGATCGGCCAGCGGCTGGGCCCGTTCGACCTGACCCTGATGGAAACCGGCGCCTACGACGCGCAATGGCCGCACGTGCACATGCAGCCGGAGCAGAGCCTGCAGGCGCACCTGGACGTGGGCGGACGCACGCTGCTGCCGATCCACAACGGCACCTTCGACCTGGCCCTGCATGCCTGGCACGAACCGTTCGAGCGCATCGTCGCGTTGGCCGCGGCGGCGGGCGTGCCACTGGCGACGCCGCGCATGGGCGAGCGGGTGGACATGGCGCAGCCGGCGAACGGCGAGCGCTGGTGGCGCGCGCTGGCGCAGGAGGTGGCGCCGTGAGCCGCTGGACCCTGGCCGACCTGCCGTCGCAGCGCGGCAAGATCGCCATCGTCACCGGCGCCAGCCCCGGCGGACTGGGCTACGAGACCGCGCTGGCGCTGGCCGGCGCGGGCGCCGGCGTGGTGCTGGCCGCGCGCAACCCCGGCAAGGGCGAGACCGCGCGGCAGGCCATCCTGGCCGTGCATCCGGCGGCCGATGTCCACGTGGAGACTTTGGACCTGGCGCAGCTGGCCTCGGTGGCCGCCTTCGCGCAGCGCATCGCGGCGCGCTATCCGCGGCTGGATCTGCTGATCAACAACGCCGGAGTGATGGCGCCGCCGCAGCGGCAGACCACCGCCGACGGCCTGGAACTGCAGTTCGGCAGCAACTACCTCGGCCATTTCGCGCTGACCGCGCGGGTGTTGCCGCTGCTGCGCGCCGCGCCGGAAGCACGCGTGGTGAACCTGTCTAGCCTGGCGCATCGTCAAGGCCGCATCGATTTCGACGATCTGCAGACCGAACGTCCCTATCGGCCGTGGAAGGCCTATGGGCAGTCCAAGCTGGCGATGCTGATGTTTTCGCTGGAACTGCAGCGGCGCAGCGACGCGCAGGGTTGGGGCCTGCGCGCGCTCGCCGCGCATCCCGGCATCGCCCAGACCGCGCTGGTTGCCAATGGCCCGGCTGTAGACGGGCGCCGCACCGCGATCGGCGCGGCCACCAAGTGGCTGGCCCCATGGATCAGCCATTCCGCCGCCGCCGGGGCCCTGCCCACGCTCTACGCCGCCACCTCGCCGCAGGCACCGGGCGGCGGGTACTACGGCCCGGATGGCGCGTTCGAACTGAAAGGCGCGCCGGCACCGGCCAGGATCGGCCGGCAGGCGCGCGATCCGCAGGTGGCCGCGCGACTGTGGGACGTGGCCTGTACGCTCGCCGACGTCGCGTTCTGAACGCGACGCGGCGACGACGCCGCCTGCCGCCGCGAGCGCTGGCTGTCTACAGGCGCAACCACTCCAGGCCTTCGCCGCGGCGGTAGTACACCGCCAGCGCCTTGCCGTAGACGCTGTCGGCATCGACGAAACCGAAGTAGCGGCCATCCAGGCTGTCGCCGCGATGGTCGCCGACCGCCAGCAGCTTGCCGGGCGGCACGCGCACGTCGTACAGGTCCGGGCCGCCGCCGGCGTCCAGGTCCAGCTGCGCGACGCGCCCACCGAACCGTTCCTTGTCGCCGTCGCCACCGATCTGCAGCGGCTGGCCGTTGATCGACAGGTGGCCGTCGCGCATGTCCACGCGATCGCCGGCCACCGCCACCACGCGCTTGATCAGGCGGGTGCCGTCGCGCGGCGAATCGAACACCGCCACGTCGCCGCGCTGCGGATGGCCGCGCTCGAGCACGCGCCAGTCGGTGAACGGCACGCGCAGGCCGTAGGCGCTCATATCGACGGCGACGCGGTCGCCGGGTTGCAGGGTCGGCTGCATCGAGCCGCTCGGGACCACGTAGTGATTGGCGAACGAGGAGCGCGCGGCGGTCAGCAACAGCAGCATGACCGCGATCGGCAGCAGTTCCTTGCGCGTCCAGCGCGCGGCGCGGTGCAGGCGGGAGTCTTGCGGGTTGGTCGACGTCATGAGGCACCTGTGGGATTGGGAAGGAGCACAGCGCGGCACTGCGATTGCGACAGTGCGCGCGTCGCGGTACGGGGACCAGTGACGGAAGGCATGGAGGGGCGCGCTTGCGCCGTTGCAAGGTAGGCGCGGATACGTCCTCCGTCTGGGAGGCGGTCGCGGCTGAAGCCGCTCCTTGTATCTGGACATGACGCCGTTAGGACGTTATGTCTTCCGACTGATCATCGGAGGAGGTGCTGGAAGTCCAGTCGCTCCTGAAGCTTCGAGCTTGTGCTGTAGATCGGCTCCCGCCCTCCACATGCTGGCCCACGGTGTCCGAACGGTATCCAGAGTCCGCCCTCGGCGTGAACTCGCATCCACAAGGCAGGACCGGGCGCAGCGATGATCGTGATCCCCATCCGACGGAGGAATTCTCATGTCCCCAGTCGTCGGCATCGACGTCGCCAAACGCAGTTTCGACCTGGCCATCGACCTGGCCAACGGCAAGTACCGCACCAAGGCCAAGCTACCCAACGATCCGAAGGGCTTCCACGCCCTGCATGCGTGGTTGCGGACCCATGCGCAGCCGGACAGCTGGATCGTCATGGAAGCCACCGGCACCTATCACGAGGCGCTGGCCGAGTTTGTCCATGGGGAGGGCTATCGCGTGTGCGTGCTCAACCCGGCGCAGATGGCGCTGTATGCACGCAGCCAGCTGACCCGGGTCAAGACCGACCGCAGCGATGCCAAGCTGATCGCCAGCTATGGCCTGCGTCACCGGGAGTCGCTGCGGCGCTGGCAGCCCGATCCGCCGGCGCTCAAGCAGCTCAAGGCGCTGGTGCGGCGTCGGGACGACCTGCTGCAGATGCTGCAGATGGAGCGCAACCGCCTGGACGTGGCTACACTGGTGGTGCGCGACTCGATCCTGGAGAACATCGGCCAGTTGCAGGCGCGCATCGCGCAGATCGAACGGGCCATCGACGATCATATCGACCAGGATCCCACCTTGCGCGGGCAGCGCGAGTTGCTGGTGAGCATCGACGGAATCGCCGACACCAGCGCGGCCTTGATGCTGGCCGAACTTGGCAACGTGGACCGCTTCGCCCGCGCTTCGGCGGTGACCGCCTTTGCCGGGCTCAACCCACGCCTGCAAGAGTCCGGCAAGCGCCAGGGGCAGGTCTGCATCTCCCGCACTGGCTCCTCGCGCCTGCGTGCTGGCCTGTTCCTGCCGGCCTTGGTCGCCATGACCCACAATCCGGTCGTCCGTGCGCTAAAGCAGCGCATGCGACAACGCGGCAAGGCCAACAAGCAGATCATCTGCGCCGCCATGCGCAAGCTGCTGCACATCGCCTACGGCGTGCTCAAATCGCGCACGCCCTTCGACCCTCAAAAGGCCATTGCCTGTTAGGCCGGAAGACGGTATCTACAAAAGGCGCCGCGGCGTTCCGTGGTTGCCGCAACGAAAAACGGGATGGCCGTTGGGCCATCCCGTTCTCGATCACCGCTGGCGGCGACGCGCGGCTCAGTCCTTCAGGCCGCGGTTCTCCAGCAGCGGTTCGACGCTGGGATCCTTGCCGCGGAAATCGCGGTACAGGGTGGCCAGGTCGACGGTGTTGCCGCGCGAGAGGATCTTGGCGCGGAAGATGTCGCCGTTCTTGCGCGACAGACCGCCGTTCTCCTTGAACCATTCGAACGCGTCGTCGTCGAGCACTTCCGACCAGAAGTAGGCGTAGTAGCCGGCCGAATAGCCGCCGCCCCAGATGTGGTCGAAATAGGTGGTGCGGTAGCGCGGCGGCACTTCGGCCACGTCCACCTTGAACTTCTTCAGCGCGTCGGCTTCGAACTTGTCCACGTCCTGCAGCGGGGCGTCGGCCGGCTGGGTGTGCCAGGCCAGGTCGAGCAGCGCCGCCGACAGGTATTCGGTGGTCGCGTAGCCCTGGTTGAAGGTGCGCGCCTTCTTGATCTTCTCCACCAGTTCGGCCGGCATCGCCGCGCCGGTCTGGTAGTGCTTGGCGTAGTGCGCGAACACCTTCGGATCCGAGGCCCAGTGCTCGTTGAACTGCGACGGGAACTCGACGAAGTCGCGCGAGGTGGCGGTGCCGGCGATCGACGGGTACTTCACCTTGGAGAACATGCCGTGCAGCGCGTGGCCGAACTCGTGGAACATGGTGGTAACGTCGTCGAAGCTGAGCAGCGCCGGCTGGCCGGGTGCGGGCTTGGTGAAGTTGCAGACGTTGTACACCACCGGCTTGGCGCCGGTGAGGCCGTCCTGCTCGACGAACACGTCCATCCACGCGCCGCCGGACTTGCTGTCGCGCTTGTAGTAGTCGGTGTAGAACAGCGCCATCGAGGTGCCGTCCTGGTCGAACACTTCGTACACCTTCATGTCCGGGTTGTAGGTCGGAATGTCGGTGCGTTCCTTGAAGGTGATGCCGTACAGCTCGGTGGCGGCGTAGAACACGCCGTTCTTGAGCACGTTGTCCAGCTCGAAGTACGGCTTGATCTGCGACTCGTCCAGGTCGTACTTGGCCTTGCGCACCTGCTCGGCGTAGAAGTCCCAATCCGACGCGGCGAGCTTGAAGCCGCCCTTCTGTGCGTCGATCACCTTCTGCATCTCGGCCACCTCGCTGCGCGCCTTGGCGGTGGCGGCCGGCACGGTATCGGTGAGCAGCTTCAGCGCCGCAGCCGAGGTCTTGGCCATCTGGTCGCCCAGGCTGTAGGCGGCGTAGCTGTCGAAGCCGAGCAGCTTGGCCTTCTGCGCGCGCAGCTGGGCCAGGCGCTGGATGGTCTGGCGGGTGTCGTTGGCGTCGCCCTTCTCGGCGCGCGACTGCGAGGCGGCCATCACCTGGGTACGCAGCTCGCGGTCCTTCAGCGAGGCCAGCACCGGCTGCTGGGTGGTGTTCTGCAACGCGAGCAGGTACTTGCCGTCGAGCTTGCGCGCCGCGGCGTCCTGCGCGGCCGAGGCGATGTCACCCTCGGACAGGCCGTCGAGCTTGGCCTTGTCGTCCACCACCACCGCACCGGCGGCGGTGGCCGCGACCAGCTTGGTGTGGAACTGGGTGGCCAGCGTGGTTTCCTCGACGTTGAGCTTGCGCAGCGTCGCCTTGTCGGCATCGGACAGCTGCGCGCCGGAGCGCACGAATTCCTCGTAGTCGCGCTCGACCAGGCGCTTCTGTTCCGGCTCCAGGTTCAGCGTGTCGCGCTGGTCGTAGATGCTCTTGATCCGCGCAAACAGCTTCGGATCCAGGTTGATCTCGTCCTGGTGCTCGGCCAGCTTCGGTGCCACCGCTTCCTGAATCTTCTGGCGCGCGTCGTTGGTATCGGCCTGGACCAGGCCGAAGAAGATGCGCTGGACCCGGTTCAGGGTCTCGCCGCTGCGTTCCATCGCTTCGATGGTGTTGGCGAAGGTGGCCGGCTCGGCGTTGTCGGCGATCTTGCGGATCTCGGCCAGGTGCTGCTTCATGCCCTCTTCGAACGCGGGCTGGTAGTCGGCGTCCTTGATCTTGTCGAACGGCGGCGCCTGGAACGGCAGCGTGCTGGCGCTCAACAGCGGATTGGCGGCGGCGGGTGCGGGGGACTGCGAAGCGGCGGGGGCGGCGGGCACGGGGGTGGACTCCTTACCGGAACAGGCGGCCAGCGCCAGGCTGATGGCGGCGGCCAGAACGACGGTACGCGACATGGGGTGGAACTCCTGACAGGGACATGGTGGCGGGGCAGCCGCGCACGCTACGCGCTTTGCGCCAGGGCGGCATGTGCCATTGGATCTGGGAGTGGACCATCCGGTCGGGTTGTCGATGCCACAAGCGCTGCCTGGGCTGAAGGCTTGCCGCGTCGCGACTGAAGTCGCTCCCACAGTGGGCTTGGCCGACACGGCAGCGACGGTCAGGTTCCTTGTGGGAGCGACTTCAGTCGCGACGGGCCTTGCCCGGAATGCATGGCCCGGCTGGCGACCGCCAGCCGGTCAGCACACCCGCTCGGGTTACGGCGCCCCGGGCAGCGGCAGCGCCTCGTCCTTGAAGATGGCCACGTGCGGCACGCCGTCGGCGCCGATCCAGCCGCGGTACATGCCTTCGGTGTTGAACGGGAAGGCGACGCTGCCATCGGCGCCCAGCGCGATCGCGCCGCCGTCGCCGCCGGCCTTGGGGATCTGCCGGTCGATCACCGCGTCGGCCGCCTGCGCCAGGCTCTGCTCGGCGTACTTGACCCGCGCGCAGATGTCGTAGGCCGCCACAGCGCGGATGTAGAACTCGCCCCAGCCGGTGCCGGACACCGCGCAGCGGCTGTCGGCGTAGGTGCCGGCGCCGATGATCGGCGAGTCGCCGACGCGGCCGTAGCGCTTGTTGGTCATGCCGCCGGTGGAGGTACCCGCGGCCAGGTTGCCCTGTGTGTCCAGCGCCAGCGCGCCGACCGTGCCGAAGTGCTTGGCGGTCTGCAGGTCGGCGTGTGCCTGCTTGTTCGCCTCTTCCTTCAGCGCCTGCTGCAGCTGCTTCCAGCGCTTGTCGGTGCGGAAGTAGGACGGATCGACCAGGGTCACGCCGTGCTGGCGCGCGAACACCTCGGCGCCGTCGCCGACCAGCATCACGTGCTCGGACTGGTCCATCACCGCGCGCGCCAGCTGGATCGGGTTCCTCACCCGGTGCACGCCGGCCACCGCGCCGGCCTTGCCGCTGGCGCCGTCCATGATCGCCGCGTCCAGTTCGTTGCGGCCGTCGTGGGTGAACACCGCGCCCTTGCCGGCGTTGAACTGCGGCGAATCCTCCAGCACCGCGATCGCCGCGGCGACCGCGTCCACCGCCGGCTTGCCCTGCGCCAGCAGCGCCTGCCCGGTACGCAGGGCCGTTTCCATCGCCGCACGCGCTTCGGCCAGGTCGGCAGCGCTGCTGCTGGCGCGCTCGACCCCGGCGCCGCCGTGGATCACCAGCGTGGTGGCCGGAATCTCACGCATGCGCCCGTCCTGCACGGTGTAGTAGCGATGGAACACCGGCGTGTCGACCCGGCCCTCGGGCAGGTGCAGGGTCGAACCGGGGCCGACGCCGACGGTCTCAATGCGCGCGGCCTGCAACGGCTTGCCCTGCGGCGTGGGCTGCAGCGGGCCGGCGACCACAGTGGCGCCGGCGTGCGGATCGGTGGCGTAGACCCGCGCGCTGCCGTCGCCTTCCACCGCCAGCGCCGCGCTCTCGTCCACGCCCAGGCCGATCAGCGGCGCGTCCTTCGGCGCCAGCGTCGCCGCCTTGGCGCGGAACGCGAACAGCCGGCCAAGCCGGTCGCGCTCCTTGAAGTGGGTGTCGGTGACGACCCGCTTGAGCAGGTCCAGGTGCAGGAAGTCGGTCTCGATGGTGACCGCCGGCCCCAGCGGATCGGCCAGCGCCGCCGGGCTGGTGATGCTGCCGCCGTCCATTGCGCCGTACAGGTATTCGCCGAGCATCGCCAGGCCGGCGCTGGTGCCGCCGAGCGGCTTGCCGGCGCGGACGTGCGCGTCCAGCGCGGCGGCCACCGGCGTGCCCTTCCAGTAGCGCACGTAGCGCGACTGGTCGCCGCCGGCGATGAAGATGCCGTCGGCACGGGCCAGGCTGCGCAGCAGCGCCGGATCGCTGGAGGCGCCGCGGCCCTTGAACACGAACGTCTCCACCGAGGCCACGCCGCCGACATCGCGGTAGAACTCCTCGGCCACTTCGTTGGCCTGCGAGGCACGCAGCACCACCACGTGGCCGTGCCCGGCCTTGGCCATGAACCAGCGCAACGCATCGTAATTGCGGTCGCCGCCGCCCATCAGCAGCAGCCCCGGCGCGACCGGGCCAGGCGTGGGCGCGGCCGGGTCGCCGATCATGTACTGGCGGTAGTCGCGCGCGGCGGCGGGCGCAGCCAGGCACAGGCCCAGCAGCGCCACCATCCAGGGCCGGAACGTGCCGACGAAACGGGTCATGCGGATCTCCTCGAGGGGCGGACGGGAACCGAACGGGCGGTTCGTTGCAGACAGGGGACGAACGGCGGCGCGGTTTCCCCCCTGTGGTTGTACCGTGCCGCAGCGTTGCGCGCGCTGCCACGCGGGCGGACGATCGGCTAATGTTGGGCGCATGCCCGCCTCCCTCGACGATTGGTTCGTCCACGAGATCCTCGTCCACGAGCAGGCGCTGAGCGGCTACCTGCGGCGCTGCTGGCCGCAGCGCGAGGAATGGCACGACCTGCGCCAGGAGATCTACGTGCGCGTCTACGAGGCCGCCGGCAAGGCGCGCCCGAGCATGCCCAAGTCGTTCCTGTTCGCCACCGCGCGGCACCTGATGACCGACCGGCTGCGCCGCAGCCGGGTGGTGTCGATCGAGGCAGTGGGTGATTTGGAGTCGATGCACGTCTTGGTAGACGAGCTGTCGCCGGAACGCTGGTGCGGCGGACGGCAGGTACTGGGACGGCTGGCGGCCGCCTTCGACCGCCTGCCCGACCGCTGCCGCAGCGTGATCTGGCTGCGGCGGGTCGAGGAACTGTCGCAAAGGGAGGTGGCCATGCGTCTGGGCATCAGCGAGAAGACCGTGGAAAAGCACGTGGCCAAGGGCATGCGCCTGCTGGCCGATCATTTTCATGGCGACGACGGCGCGCGTGCGCCCGCGGCGCCGCGGCGAACCCGGGCGCTGGATGGACAGCAGGCGGATTGAGCTGCGCGCGGCGGCCTGGCTGGCGCGCTGCGACCGCGGCGATTGGACGCCGCAGCAGCAGGCGCGGCTGGAGGCGTGGCTGGCCGCGGCCACGGCGCACCGGGTGGCGTTCCTGCGCCTGCGCGCGGCGTGGCAGGAGAGCGGGCGGCTGCAGGCGCTGGGCGCCGGCCAGCGCGACGGCGGCATTCCGCCACGCGGCAGCTGGCGCGGGCTGGCGGCTGGCGACAACGTGGCGAACGACACCGAAGCGCGCGACAGCGCACCGGTCGCCGTACCCGGCCCGCCTGCCGACCTGGGCCAGCTGCGCTTCGCGCCGCGCCCGCCCGCACGTGCGCGACGGCGTTGGCCGCTGGCGCTGGCCGTGACGCTGCTGCTTGGCGTCGCGCTCGGCCTGGGCTGGCGCCACTCCGCAACGGTAACGCCGGTCGCCTACGCCAGCGCCACCGGCAGCCTGCGCCCGCTGGCGCTGGCCGACGGCTCGCACGCCACGTTGAGCAGCGACAGCCGCATCGACGTGGCGCTGTCGCGCGCGCAGCGGCATATCGACCTGCAGCGCGGCGAGGCCTTCTTCGAAGTGAGCAAGGATCCGGCGCGGCCGTTCGTGGTCGCCAGCGGCGCGCGCAACGTGATCGCGGTGGGCACGCGCTTCGCGGTGCGCCACGACGCCGACGCGCTGCGCGTAGTGGTCACCGAAGGCACGGTGCGGCTGGAATCGGCGGCGAACCCGCAGGCGCCGCCGACCCTGCTGCCGGCCGGCAGCATCGCCCTGGCCGGCCCGCACGGGGTGCTGGTGCGGCGGGTCGCGCTGGCCGAGGCCGAACGCGCGCTGGACTGGCGCAACGGCTACCTGACCTTCGACGACACCCCGCTGCAGGCGGCGGTGGCCGAGTTCAACCGCTACAACACGGTCAAGCTGCAGGTGGCCGACGCCGATGCCGGCGCGCTGCGTGTGGGCGGCAATTTCCGCTGGTCCAACACCGAGGCGTTCGTACGCCTGCTCGAGCAGGGCTTCCCGATCCGCGCCGAGCGCCGCGGCGAGCAGGTGCTGTTGCACAGCCGCTGAGCGCCGCGCGATCGGGGATGGGGGGATTTGCGCGGCTCGTTCGTCCTGTCTAGCGGGGGCGTGGCCCTGCGCCTGTGTTAGGGGAGAAAACTCGATGCGATATCCGATGCGTGTCCTGCTGCTGAGCATGGCCTGCGCGACCGCCTGCGCGGCGCAGGCGCAATCCGCTGCCGACGGCCAAGCTGCCGGCATGCAAGTGAACATTCCCGCCGGCCCGCTGCGCGCGGCGCTGGAGGCGCTGGCGCAGCAATCCGGCGCGCAGCTGATCTACCGCGCCGACCAGCTCGACGGCGCGCGCAGCGCCGGCGCGCACGGCCAACTGGAGACCGCGCAGGCACTGCAGCAGGTGCTGCGCGGCAGCGGCTTCGTCGCCCAGCGCGATGCCTCCGGCGCCTGGCTGGTGCGGCGCCAGGACCCTGCGCCGGCACCGCGCGCGCAACCGGTGCGCGCCACGCTGCCGGCCGCCGCGCCCGCCGAACCGGTGGCCGACCTGCAGACACTGCAGGTCACCGGCTCGCGCATTCCGCGCGCGCAACTTGAAGGGCCGGCGCCGATCAGCGTGATCAGCGCCGAACAGATCAAGGCCAACGGTTTCACCTCGGTGCCGGACGTGCTGCGCGCGATGACCCAGAACGGCGGCGAGACGCAGAGTCCGCAGTCGGCCAGCGGCGCCGACTTCTCGCCCGGCGCGCAGCAGGTGGACCTGCGCGGACTCGGCCCCAACCACACCCTGGTGCTGGTCAACGGCCGCCGCATCGCCGACTTCCCGATGCCGTTCAAGGGCCGCAGCAACTTCACCGACATCTCCAACATCCCGCTGGGCATGATCGACCGCATCGAGATCCTGACCGGCAGCGCCTCGGCGATCTACGGCTCGGACGCGATCTCCGGCGTGGTCAATTTCATCCTCAAGAAGCACGCCGACGGCACCACCCTGGACTATCGCTTCGGCGACACCAGCGGCGGCGGCGGCGACAGCTTCAACCTCAGCGTCAGCAGCGGCTTCTCGCGCGGCGCGTTCGATGCGGTGTTCGGCGCCGAGGTCGTGACCCAGAATCCGCTGTGGGCCTACCGGCGCAGCCGCCAGGACAGCACCATGGACGGCCCCACCGAGCGCTCGCAGGTGCCGCGCCGTACCTTCCTGCGTACCGACTACGACGACAACTATCTGGATCCGGGCGCGGCCACCTGCGAGGCGGTCTCCGGACTCAACGGCGGCAGCACCGGCTACGCCTCGCGCCCGGGCTACGGCGAGTTCTGCGGCAGCAGCGCCTCGATCGGCTACGGGACCATCACCAACAAGCGCCGCGGCATCAACGCCTACGCCTCGCTGCGCTATGCCTTCGATGGCGGCACCGAGTGGTTCGCCGACCTGCAGCTCGGCTACCACGAACTGTCGCTGTTCCGCGACGTGACCCAGTGGGGCTACATGGCCCCGGATGGCAACGAGGAAGGCTATTTCTACAACCAGGCCACCGACCAGATCGAAGCCTGGGGCCGCCAGTTCAGTCCCGAGGAAATGGGCGGGCTCAACGCCGGCACCATCCGCACCCGGCAAAAGACCTTCAGCCTGACCACCGGCTTCAAGGGCAAGCTGGGCGGCGACTGGGACTACGAGGCCAGCCTCAGCCACTCGCAGTACCAGGCCACGATCAGCTGGCCGCAGATCGTCGCCGAACGCGCCAACGCGCTGTTCCTCGGCCCGCAGCTGGGCGTGGACGACGATTCGGGCCTGCCGATCTTCAACGCCGACCCGCAGCGCCTGTACACGCCGCTGACCCGCGACGAATACGACAACATCGCCCAACGCACCGTGTACCAGCCGCGCTCGCACACCGACACCGCCGCCTTCACCGTGACCAACCCCAGCCTGTTCGCGCTGCCCGGCGGCGATGCGGGGCTGTCGGCCACCGCCGAATTCGGCAACCAGGGCTACGACCTGCGCCCGGATCCGCTGGCCACCCAGTATTACTACTACAGTTGGAAGGACTCCGACGGCCACGGCAGCCGCAACCGCTGGGCGCTGGCCAGCGAGCTGCGCCTGCCGGTGCTGTCGACGCTGGCGCTGAGCCTGGCCGGGCGCTACGACCAGTACCGTTTCTCCGGCCGCACCCTGGGCAAGTTCACCTACAGCGGCGGCCTGGAATGGCGGCCGCTGGACACGCTGCTGGTGCGCGGCTCCTACGGCACCGCGTTCCGCGCACCGGACCTGCACTACCTCTACGCCGGCCCCGGCAACGACGAAACCTCCGGGGTGGATTACTACCGCTGCGCCAGCGAGGAACCGGGCGTGGCGATCGAGGACTGCAGCTACAACGACGAGGCGATCATCCGCGGCCGCAGCGGCAACCGCAAACTGGATCCGGAGACCAGCACCTCGTGGACCGCCGGCTTCGTCTGGTCGCCGGCCCCGGAGCTGGACGTGTCGGTGGACTACTTCGACATCGACATGCGCAACCAGGTGCAGGACCTGCGCGTGGACCAGGTGCTGCGCGACGAATCCGAGTGCCGGCTGGGCAACCTGGATGCGGCATCGACCACCTGCCAGCAGGCGCTGGCGCGGGTCACCCGCAGCGCCGACGGCGACCTGTACGGGGTCTACGTCAACCCGATCAACATCGCCCGCGAGAGCACCAGCGGCATCGACCTCAGCACCCACTACCGGCTGGACACCGGGATCGGCACCTTCCGTTTCAGCGGCAGCTACACCTGGGTGCGCCGCCACGACATCCAGGTCTACGCCGGCGAAGCGATGGTGGACGAGTTCGCGGTCAACAGCGGCTACGACATCCCGCGCACCAAGGCCAGCGCCAGCGTGTCGTGGGAACGCAAGGCGTGGTCGGCGACGCTGCATGGCGAGCGCCTGGGCCGCCTGCCCAGTTCCGATTCCTACGACCAGGTCTACGATCCGGACAGCGGCGACAGCCCGTGGATCGGCGCCACCTACCGCTACAACGCCTCGGTGCAGTACCGCTTCACCGATCACGCGCAGCTGTCGCTGACGGTGACCAACCTGTTCGACAAGATGCCGCCGCGCGATCGCACCTATACGTCGTATCCGTACTACGACGTGTCCTGGTTCGACACCGTGGGCCGCAGCCTGTACCTGCAGTACACGCACAAGTTCGGCGGCAGCGCGCTGTAGCGGATAGTCGCCAGAGACCGCGCCCGGGGCTTTTCGAGTCTTCGCAGGTCGCGGCGATCTTATGGGAGCGACTTCAGTCGCGACGGGCCTTCCCGGTAGAGCCCGTCGCGACCGAGTCGCTCCCACAACATTTCGCCAACTGTAAGAAGCGAACCGTCGCGACGCAGGTTGCACGTAGGCGCGCTCCTGTAGGAGCGGCTTCAGTGCACCTCTAATAACTCCATTCCGGAAGCTGCCCGCTGCGCGTGGCGATGGCGTGTTCCTTTTTCTGTCGCGGCTGAAGCCGCTCCTACACATGCGCGCCGTGCTCGTGTAGGAGCGGCTTCAGCCGCGACAGGAGGACGAAGCGGCCGTGATGCCAAGGCGTCCATGAAAAACGCGGCCGCAACGCCACCGTCTACCGCCAATGCGCCTTTGCCACTCCATGGCATCTGGAACGTATCGATGCCCGAGCCTGCAGGCTGGCGTGTCGGCGTCTCGCAAGTGCATCGACGTGCTTTTTTTGGGCGGGTACTAGAGGTGCCCTTCAACCGCGACAGGGTATTACCGGTAACGCTCTGTCGCGGCTGAAGCCGCTCCTACAGGAGCCGTGTCACATCAACGCGCCAACCCGCCTTACAACGTGTCGCGATGCTTCCCGCGCCACGGCCGGTACCAGGTGCGGATCGCGGCGATGTCGGCGTTCATGTCGGCGCCGGTGTGGAACAGCGGGCCGAGGCCGACGGTGCGGCTGGGATAGTCGAAGTACACCGGGAAGATCGGGATCTCGGCGCCGTGCGCGATCTTCCAGAAACCGGCCTTCCACTTTTCCACCCGCTTGCGCGTGCCTTCCGGGGTGATCACGTACCACATGCGCGGCGCCTGGCGGATCAGCGCCACCGCCTGCTCGACCACGCCGCGCGGCGACTTGCGGTCCAGCGGGATGCCGCCGAGCTTGCGCAGCAGCGGGCCCAGCGGCCACCAGAACAGCTGGGTCTTGCCGAGCACGCGCACCTCGAAGCCGACCGCGAACTTGACCGCAAAGCCAAGGAACCCGTCCCAGTTGGACGAGTGCGGGGCGACGATCATCACCAGCTTCGGCACGTCCGGGAACTCGCCCACCACCCGCCAGCCGGTCAGGCGCAGCGCGGTGCGGCCGAGCCAGCGGACGAAGCGGCTGGGCTTGACCATCGGCATGTTCGGGGTGGCGGGGGGCAACGAAAAATCGCGTTCGCTCAAAAGTCACTCCCAGCGGCCGGGCGAACGGCCGCGTTTGATCTGGCTGCGCTCGCGCTTGGCGTCGAGACGCCGCAGCTTGGCGCCGTGCGAGGGTTTGGTGGCGATGCGCCGTTTCGGCACCGACAACCCGGCGGCGATGAACTCGGCCAGGCGCTGGCGCGCATCGTCGCGGTTGCGGTCCTGGGTACGGAAGCGCTGCGCATCGATCACCAGCACGCCTTCGGCGGTGATGCGCCGGTCGCGCCGCGCCAGCAATCGCGCCCGCAACGGCTCCGGCAGCGACGGCGAACCGGCCAGATCGAAACGCAGCTCCACCGCGGTGGAGACCTTGTTGACGTTCTGCCCGCCGGCGCCGCTGGCGCGCACGAAGCGCTCGACGATTTCGCTCTCCGGAATCGCCAGGCTGTTCGAGATGTGGATGGCCCCTGTACCCATCCGCGGATTGTAGGGCATCCGCCAGACGGCTTGATTTTCGACGCTCCCCCGGCCTGAACGGCGGACGCAAGCGGCGGCGATTGCGGGGTCGCCTGCCTCCCGGAGCCGGAACCCATGCGGCTTGGCGCGCCCGCCCCATGTTGCCCATCCAGACAAGGCCTCCACGCCGGCCCATGGTCTGCGGGGAAACCCAACGCGCAACCAACCCTAAAAAAGCGCGCCGGTGCCGGCCAATCGTCGCCGGGGTCAGCTCGTCGGTGGACGGCAGGATCCACTCGCCGGCCTCGTCGTACTTGCCGAAGCACGCCATGCGCTTGCGCCGCCATTCGACAGTGCCAGCCACTTTTCCTCCCGACGCCGTCGCGCCGCTTGGGCCAATTCGGGCCGTCCGCGCGTTCATCGCCGCCGGGTCCGGCGAAGCGCCGGAGGAGCGAATCGACGAAACCCGCAAACGGCGAGGCCGCGGCGATTCCCGTATCCTGGCCGCCGGTCATAGCCTTGCAGGACGCTCGATGAACCAGACCCCGCTCCTTTCCCGTCGCTGGCCGCAACGCCTGCTGCTGGCCGCGCTGCTGGCCCTGGCCGCCGCGCCCGCCCTGGCCGAACCGCCCAGCGATGGCGACATCAACCGCCTGCTGTCGGCCTCGCGCGCGCAGAACATGCTCGACAGCATGCTGCCGCAGATCGAGGCGATGCAGCGCCAGCAATTCGCGCAGCTGACCGCGCAGCACCCGCTCGACGCGGCACAGCAGCAGAAGGTGCAGCAGATCCAGGAGCGCACCCAGGCCACCGTGCGCAAGGCGCTGTCGTGGCAGGAAATGCGCCCGCTGTATGTGAACCTGTACAAGCAGTCGTTCTCCAAGCAGGACGTGCTGGCGATGGCCGAGTTCTATGAGAGCCCGGCCGGCCAGAGCATGCTCGACAAGACCCCGCAGCTGATGCAGAACCTGATGGGCGCGATCCAGCAGAAGATCACCCCGCTGTTCGTGGACCTGCAGAAGGATCTGGAGCAAACGGTCAACGCGCCGCCGGCCAAGTAACGCCTAGAACCGATCTTGCATTCGTAGGAGCGGGTTCGGCCGCGACCGGGCATTACCTATGAAGCCCGGCCGCGGCTTAAGGGCACTTCTAATAAGCTCAGCTCCAGATTTACGTGTTATGCGCATCAATGACTTGCAAGCGTTTTAACCGAGTTTTTTGCGGTTATTAGAGATGCTCTTAAGCCGCTCCTACAGCTCGCCGCTCAGAGATGCGCTACAGCGTTCCATGATTGTGCTAGCAGCACGATCGATATTTCGCGCCCCGCAATACCCCACCGGATAACGCAGCACTTCAGTTCATAAAAATATAATCGGCCGTTTCGCGATCGCCCCAGACAGCACAATTGCCTGTTCCATGCACATAGACCACCTTGCCTTGTGCGGAAGCGCTTAGCAGCATTGCGTACTGGGCTCTTCCCGTTTGGGTCGCCAATGACAACGCCAACGACGTGCTGGAGCATGCGGGCGCGTTCTTGTAGGGCCCATCGAGGCCGAAAAATACGACATCTTGAGAGTGCACCATGAGCTGTGCAACTTTCCCCGACGCATCTCCTGCCGATGCAGAAAATGGCAGCATGAAAATAATCGAGACAGCAAGAGCCAAACGAACTTTATTCCACATATATCCCCCTGGAAACTACGGAATTCAGTCTGGCAAGATAGACTAAACCCAACGTCGCCGCCATCCCGCCCCGGAAGCATTGGCACTGCGCGTACAAAAGACCAGCCTCGAACAGGTCACCGCAGTCAGCGGGCGTACCTTGCCAGACAACAGCCTCATGGTGGCGGTGCTATCCCGCCACACCACGTCCCGCATCCGCCTGCCAAAGCGCAGGATCCCACCCGAACAACCCGAATGCCCGCACGAACTCCGCATCCAGCGGCGCGCGCACCTCGATCTGGCGCCCGTCCGGATGCGGGAACGCCAGGCGCTCGGCGTGCAGCAGCATGCGGTGCACGCCCTGCATGCGGAAGATGCGGTTGTGGCGGCCGTCGCCATGGCTGGTGTCGCCGATCAGGTGATGCGACAGATGCTTGAGGTGGCGGCGGATCTGGCGGAAACGGCCGGTCACCGGACTGCAGCGCAGCAGCGCGTAGCGCGAGGTGCCGAACTCGCCCGACGGTACCTGCAGCTCGCCGCAGGCAAGGCGCTCGAAGCGGGTCTGCGCCGGCTTCTTCACCGGTTTGCCGGGGCCGCCGTCGAGGTCGTGGTCCACGTCGAAGCGTTCCTCGGCCGGCCAGCCGCGGCAAATCGCCAGGTAGTCCTTGTCCACTGCTCCCGCCATCAGCGCCTTGCCCAGCGCGCCGGCGGTGTCGCGGTCGAAGGCCAGCAGCAGGCAGCCGCTGGTGGCGCGGTCGAGCCGGTGCACCAGGAAGATCGGACGCCCCAGTTGCGCGCGCAGGCGATCGGCGAGGAAGTCGTCCTCGCCGCGGGCCAGCTTGCTGTCGTGGACCATCAGCCCGGTCGGCTTGTCGACCACGGCCAGGAACGGGTCCAGATAGAGGATCTGCAGGGAATCGGGGGACATGCTCACCGCGGGATTATCCGCGCGCAGCGGCCCTGGCCACAATGCGCACGTCACGCAGCGTCCCATGCCGGACCGTTGACGGCGCCACGTCACGGCTCGCCAATGAGTCCCGATGAAATACTGGCTGCTGTTGTCGCTGCTGACCGCGGTTCGCTGGCATCGTAGCGCTCCAGCCGCGGTGGTGACCGGCGCCGACGGCAAGCCGGTCTGCGCCACCAAGGCCGGCGAACTGGCCAATGCGCGCAAGATGCGCGATCAGGCATCTAGGGTTTCTTCGCCAAGGCGGCGGGGTGCCGGCAGGGGCACTGAACCGCGGCCGCCGCACCGGGGGCTGCCGACCGACGGCAGTCTCCGCGCTACAGCAGCTGGATGCCGAAGCGGCGCACGCCCAGCGCCAACGCGGCGAAGCAGGCCATGGTCAGCAACGCGCACGCGACCAGGGTCCACCAGAAGCCGAGCCGCGGCAACAGCAGCGGAAACGCCAGGAACATCGGCAGCGTCGGCAGCACGTACCAGAACGTGTACCAGGCATGGTTGGCGATCTTGGCCTGCGGCTGCCGTTCCAGTTGCAGCCAGATCAGGGTCAGCACGGTCACCAGCGGCAAGGCCGCGATCAGCCCGCCAAGCCGGTCGCTGCGCCGCGCCACTTCGGAAATCGCCACCACCAGCGCGGCGGTGATCAGGTACTTGCCGACGATCCAGGGC
The DNA here is from genome assembly GCF_041245805.1 of Xanthomonas sp. DAR 34887. Taxonomy (NCBI): domain Bacteria; kingdom Pseudomonadati; phylum Pseudomonadota; class Gammaproteobacteria; order Lysobacterales; family Lysobacteraceae; genus Xanthomonas; species Xanthomonas tesorieronis. The sequence goes on along the minus strand of NZ_CP162490.1, from coordinate 334,622 downwards.
ATACGCAGCTCCGAAGGTGGAGAACACCGTGGCGCCGATCGGCCACGCACACGCAGCGCATCCGGGCCGCGACGTCCGGCAGCGGCGACGCGGCTAGCGACGCCACCACGCCGAGAGTAGGGCGACCGCACCGATGCCGCCGGCGATCCATGCCCACAGCGACACCCCGCCCAGCTGCGGCCCGCCGGCACCGAGCGCGTACAGCAGCGCCGCCACCGTGAGCAGGCCCACACCGGTGATCGCGGTGACCACGCGGCGCTGCATGCGCAGCAGGATCAGATTGAGTTCGAACAGGTCGCGCGAGCGCATCGACAGCTCGTGGCGGCCCTCGACCTGCTGGCGCAGCCAGCCATGCACCAGGCGCGGCATGTCCGGCGCGTGGGTCATGATTTCCGGCAACCGCTTGCGCAGTTCGTGCAGCGCGCGCTGCGGGCTGTAGCGCTCGATGAGGATGCGCTCGAGCACCGGCCGCGCCACCGCCCAGATGTCCAGTTCCGGATCCAGCTGACGGCCCACGCCTTCGATGTTCAGCAGGGTCTTCTGCAGCAGGATCAACTGCGGCTGCAGGGTCAGCTGATAGCGCTGGGCGACGCGGAACAGCTTGATCAGCACCTCGGCCAGCGAGATCTGCGACAGCGGCCGGGTGAAGTACGGCTCGCATACCGAGCGCGCCGCCGCTTCCAGTTCGTCGATGCGCACGTTGGACGGCATCCAGCCCGCCTCCACGTGCAGCTCGGCCATGCGCCGGTAGTCCTTGTTGAAGATGGCCATGAAATTCTCGGCCAGGTAGTACTGATCTTCCTGCGACAGCTGGCCCATGATGCCGAAGTCCAGCGCGATGAAACGCGGGTTGATCCGCCGCGCCGGGTCGCTGTCGACCCAGATGTTGCCGGCGTGCGCATCGGCATGGAAGAAGTTGTCGCGGAATACCTGCGTGTAGAACACGCGCACGCCCTTGGCCGCCAGCGCCTTGCGGTCGATGCCGGCGGCGTCGAGCGAGGCGATGTCGTCGGAGGGGATGCCGCGCACCCGCTCCAGGGTCAGCGCGCGCTCGGCGGTGTGGCTCCAGATCACCTCCGGCACGTACAGGTCGTCCGAATGCAGCCAGAAGCGGCGCAGCACGCTGGCGTTGGCGCCTTCGCGCTGCAGGTCCAGTTCCGCGGCCAGGGTGGTCTCGATCTCGGCCACCACTTCGCGCGGGCGGATCTTGTCGGCGCGCGGATGCGCGCGATCGACCAGCGCGGCGGCGGACTTCAACAGCGCGATGTCGGCATCGATCTGCCGCTCGATGTCCGGGCGCAGCACCTTGACCACCACCTCGCGGCCGTCGTGCAGCGTTGCCGCATGCACCTGCGCGATCGAGGCCGAGGCCAGCGGCGTGGTGTCGAAACTGGCGAAGGCCACGCCAATCGGCTGTCCCAGCGCCTGCTCGACGATGCGCCGCGCGGCCTCGCCGTCGAACGGGCGCACCCGGTCCTGCAACAGGGTCAGTTCCTCGGCCACGTCCGGCGGCATCAGGTCGCGGCGGGTGGACAGGATCTGCCCGAACTTGACGAAGATCGGGCCCAGGTCCTGCAGCGCCAGGCGCAAGCGCGCGCCACGCGACTGCGCAGCGATGTCCGGGCTGGCGCGCGGCACGAACGGCTTGGCCAGGCGCAGCCAGCGCTCGGCCGGGGTGCCGTCGAGCAGATCGTCCAGGCGGTAACGCAGGATCACCCGGCCGATGCGGCTGGCGCGGAACATCGCCTTCATGCGCCGCGCCCCGGCTGCAGCCGCGCGACCCGTGCGGCCAGGCGCTCGACATCGTCGCGCACCGCATCCACGTCGTCGTAGAACGCGTCCAGCTCGGCGCGCGGAACCACGTCGCGCGACTCCTCGGTGACGAATTCGGCCGCGCTCTGCGCCAGGTCCTGCGCGCTGCGCTGGGCCTGCTGCAGCGCCGTGCGCGCGGCGTTGGCGAACTGCACGCCGAGCACGTCGCCGAACACCTGGGTGAACGGACGCTGCCAGTCGGGATCGAAACGCCCCGCCAACTGCTGCAGGCGCCGCGCCAGCTCGGCATCGCCGGATACCCGCACCCGCCCTCCGGGGCTGGCGCCGCGCCGCGCCTGGGCCAGAAATGGCAACTGCGCGAACAACCCGCCGAGGGTACTGCGCACCGCCAGATCCGGCTCCTGCGCCGTGTCCACCGGGCCGACCTGCAGGCGCGTGCCGTCCACGCGGATCTGCAGTGCCAGCGCCGGCGCCTCCAGGGTCAGCGCCACGCGCTGGCCATCGAGACCGCGCAGCGCCTCGCGGGTATCCGGGTCCAGCGCCAGCGCGCGATTGAGCGCCGCTTCCAGCGCGCGGCCGGCCAGGGGCTTGAGGGCATCGAGGGGAGATCCAGGCATGCCGAGCATTCTAGCGGCAGACACGTCGCCGCACCGCGCCAGCGGCAGACTGTGAAGCGTGCCGTGCTACTGCGCCTGCGCGCCCCCCAGGTGTTTGCTCAGGAACGCCAGCAACTGCGTGTAGTAGGCGCGCCGGTGCGGCTCGGTGTAGAAGCCATGACCCTCGTTGGGGAAGTACAGCGACTCCACGGGCGTACCGGCTTTCTTCAGCGCCTTTTCCATGCGCTCGGTGTGCTGGATCGGCGCACGCTCGTCCTTGCCGCCTGCGGCCAGGAACACCGGAATGCGGATGCGATCGGCCAGATTGACCGGCGAGCGCTCGGCCAGTGTGCTGCGTTCGCCGAGCCAGTCGCCGGCCCAGTTCTTTGCCCAGCGCGCGCGCCTGGCCTGGTCTCGGTACATCGTCTCCAGGTCGTATACGCCGACGTAGCCGGCGGCACAGCGGTACAGGGCCGGTTCCTTGGCTGCGCCCATCAATGCCGCGTAAGCGCCGTAGCTGGCGCCATAGATGCAGACGCGCGAGGCATCGGCGATACCCTGCGCGGCCGCCCAGCGCGTGGCATCGGTCAGGTCGTCCTGCATGCGGCCACCCCATTCCTTCGCCCCAGCCTGGGTGAAGGCACGGCCATAGTTGCCCGAACCGCGGTAATTGACCCGCAGCACCGCATAGCCCGCGGCAGCGAGCAACTGCGCGTCGTCGTCGAAATCCCAGCCATCGAACACGCCGAACGGGCCGCCGTGCGGCAGCAGCACCATCGGCAAGGGCTTGCCCGCGTCGGCATGCAACGGCAGGGTGAGATAGCCGTGCAGCGGCAAGCCGTCCCTGGCCTTGAAGCTGACCTCGCGGCTGGACGGGACCTGCTCGGGCACGAACCACTCGCGCCGGCTGAACACGCGCTTGGCCTGCTTGTCCACGGTGTCGTACAGGAAATAATCGCCGTTGTTGCGGTCGCTCCAGACGTACAGCAGCACCAGCCGGCGATCGGCCGTTGCCGACGTGATGAATACCGCATCGCCGTTGAACGCCTTTTCCAGCGACCGATACAGGCGCGAGGTCGGCGCGTTGTCGTCGAAGAAGCGGTTGCGCACCCGGTCGCTCATGAACGACACGCCGATCGGGGTCTTGCCGTCCAGGTCGCGCAACACGCGGTAAGGGTCGACTTGCTCGTCGCGCAGCAAGGGCGAATAGCGATCGGTCGCCGGATCCCAGACACCACCGCGTCTGGGCCGCTGGCCTGTTCCACCTGCAGATAGGCGAACTTGTCGTCGCTGGAGAACCCCAGCGGATAGGCGCGGTGGAAGCTGGCGGTTTCGTCGTTGATCAGCCGCCACGGCGTGTCGTTGTCGTCGCGGTAGTAGAGCTTGCTGGAATTGCGCTGTCGGCCCCATTGGCGAAACGCACGCGTCCGGCGTGGTCGGCGACGAAATCCGCACGCGGCACCGGCGCGTCGCCACCTGTATGCGGCGATGGTTGTAGATGTCCAACTTGTCGACGTGGATGGTCGGATCGCTGGACTGCTCGATCACCGACACCAGCACGTAGCGCGGATCCTGTGCCAGCGTATCGAGCATGAACACCGAGGGATCCAGGCTCGCCTTGAACGTGGCCGCATTGACGGCATCATTCAACCCGTAGGGGCTGGCAAGCAGACGCGGATTCTTTCCGTCGGCATCAATGGCGTGCAGTTGGCCGATCGCCATGGGTTCATCGCGCGTGCCGAAGCGCTCGGCCATGGACACCACGATGCGCTCATCGTTGGCCCACCAGAAATCGTCCACCGCCGAGTCGGCGCCACCAATGATCTTGGCGGAGAGCTGCTTGTCCCTGCGGCGAACCACCAGCAGCGCGGTGCGATCCTCCATCGGCTGGGTGATGGCGTAGTAATCGCCGGTCGGTGAGATCTTGACCCGCTCGAACTGGTCGCGTTTCAGATACGGCGTCAGATCCAGCGGCGGCGGCTCGGCCTGCGCGCACGCCATGAAGGCCAGCGCAAGGCCGGCCACGAACGTCCAACGTCGCATCGATTGTTTCCCCTGTCCCCTGAGCGGCTTTATGTTGGCAAGCTCCGGGGGCGCGGTCCATCCCCCGACGACACAGCACGTTCGCCGCGGAGCGAGGGCCAGCGGGATGAGCTACCGCGCGCTGATCACCCGACTGATCGAGCTGGCGCTGGAACGCCACGCCCTGGATGCGGCGCTGCGCAGCGCGGTAGGCGTTGCCGGGATCGAGCGAATGGGACAACGGCTACGACGCAATGGCGTACGGTGCCAGCAACACGCGCAAACACGAACGGCCCGCCGCGCCGGATATTCCGGTGCGGCGGGCCGTTCGGGATGCAGCGCGCGGGTGACTACACCTTGCCGCGACGGAACATCGAGATCACGGCCAGGATCAGGAACACCACGAACAGGATCCAGGCGATGTTGGTCGCGGCGCCGGCGATGCCGCTGAAGCCAAGCACGGCCGCGATAATGGCGATAACGAAGAAGATGATGGCGTAATGCAGCATGGCAAGGTCCAGAAGTTGTCGTGCCGAATCGGCGCGCAGGTATCTTCGGAAACCGCCGGTCGTCAGGAAGTGACGGAAGTGTCGCGGCGCCATGATGACGCCAGACGCTGCAGGCCCTGCTCGATCGAGACCTGCGGCACGTAGCCGAAATCGCGCCGCGCCGGTTCCATGCTGTACCAATGCGGCGTGCACAGCTGCTCCGCCAGAAAGCGGGTCAGCGGCGGCTCGCCGCGCAGGCGCAACAGCGGCCACAGCGTTTCGCAGGCGGCGCCGATGCGATAGGCGGCCTTGAACGACAGAGTCTTGGTCACCGGCGGCGCGCCGACCGCGGCCAGCAGCTTGTTCAGCAACTCGCGCATCGGCAGCGGCTCGCCGTTGGAAATGAAGTACGCCTTGCCGGCGCAGGCTGCGCCGACGCTCAGATGCTCGAACGCGTCGAAGTGCGCCTGCGCGGCATTGTCGATGAAGGTGGAATCGACCCGGTTGTCGCCGCCGCCGACCAGGCGCACGCGGCCGGCCTGCGCACGCGCCACCAGCTTGGGCAGGATCTGGTTGTCGCCTGGCCCCCAGATCAGCCGCGGCCGCAGCGCCACCACCGCCAGCTGCGCATCGTTGGCGGCGAGCACCGCGCGCTCGGCGATGGCCTTGGTCGCCGCGTACGGCGCCTGGAAGTTCTCGCCATACGGCACCTGGTCCGCGCCCAGACCTTCCACCGGATGCGTGGCGCGATGGGTCACGCTCGGCGTGGAGGTGTAGATCAAACGGCCCACGCCGTGCGCGCGGCAGGCGGCCAGCACGTTCTCGGTGCCGACCACGTTGGGCTGGTAATAGCTGTCGTAGCTGCCCCAGGCACCGGCCTTGGCCGCGTTGTGGAACACCGCCTCGGCGCCGGCCACGGCATGGTGCAGCGCCTGCGCATCGGTCAGGTCGCCGCGCACCTGGGCCACACCCAGCGCCTGCAGCTGCGGATAGTGGCCGCGGTTGTAGCTGGTCACCTCATGCCCGCGCGCGACCAGGCCGCGGCACAACGCCTGGCCCAGGAATCCACCGCCGCCCGTCACCACTATCTTCATCGCGCCGCACCGATCGCATCAGGCCGCACACGATAGCCGGGGTCGCCGGGGAAGGCGATCCGCGCGGCGGCCGGCGATGCCAGCCGCATTCCAAACCGTTGATCTTGCAGGACTTCATAAATCTTCATCGTGGCATCAGGCACTTCATTCACGGTGCTGGCGCAGTGCGCGGACCGCATCCTTCGGAGTCCCACCATGTCGCGCCTTCCGTCCCTGCTGTGCACTTTGTTCGTCCTCGCCGCGCCTGCCGCCACCGCGCCTGCCGCCACCGCGCCGCCGGCGCTCGACGACGGCTGGAACGTCGCCGATGCCGGGGCCACGGGCTGGAACATGGCCACGCTCGCGGCGCTGGAGCAGGCCATCGCCGACGGCAAGGCGCCGAACACCAGCAGCGTGCTGATCGTGCGCGACGGCGCGCTGGTCTACGAACGCTACTTCGGCGGTGCCGACCGGCAGACCCTGCACGACACCCGCTCGGCGACCAAGAGCATCACCGCGATGCTGGTGGGCGCGGCGATCGAGCGCGGCCGCCTGCCCGGCGCGCAGGCCAAGGTCTTTGACGCCTTCGGCGATCGCCAGTGGCAGCAGCAGGATCCGCGCAAGCGGGCGATCACCGTCGAAGACCTGCTGACGATGAGCTCGCAACTGGAATGCGACGACGACAACGCGTTCTCCAGCGGCAACGAGGAACGCATGTACGTCAGCGCCGACTGGACCCAGTTCGCGCTGGACCTGCCGATCAAGGGCTACGCGCCGTGGATGCGCCGTCCCGAGGCCAGCCCGCACGGCCGCGCGTTTTCCTACTGCACCGCCGGCAGCTTCCTGCTCGGCGCGCTGGTGGAGAAAGCCACCGGCCAGCGCCTGGAAGACTTCGCCGCAAAGGTGTTGGAGCGGCCGCTCGGTATCACCGACGTCCATTGGGGTCGCTCCGCCGAGGGCGTGGGCATGGGCGGCGGCGGCACCCGCTACCGCAGCCGCGACCTGGCCAAGTTCGGCCAGTTGCTGCTCGATCAGGGCCGCTGGCATGGCCGGCAGGTGCTGCCGGCGGACTGGGTGCGGGCGATGACCACGGTGCACGCGCAAGCGCGCGAGGACGCCGACTACGGCTATCTGCTGTGGCGCTTCCGCTTCCCGGTGCGCGGCGTGGAACGCGGGGTGTGGGCGATGTCCGGCAACGGCGGCAACTATGTGTTCGTGCTGCCCGAGGAACGCCTGGTGATGGTGATCACCCGCAGCGCCTACAACATGCCGAAGATGCATCCGCAGTCGCAAGCGCTGCTCGCCGACTACGTGCTCAAGGCATTGCCGTAGCCGCGCCGGTTTCCTGCGACAGCAGGCCGGCGCGGCGCACCAGTGCGCGCTGCGCGATGATGTCGGCCTGGTTGCGCGCCAGCAACGTGGCGAAGCCGGCCTGCGTGCGCAGCGGTGCCAGCAGCGGCGACACCCGCAGGTAGGCCGCATCGCGATACCCGGCGGCCTGTGCGCGGCGCAACGCCTCCAGCGCGGCGGCGGGGTCGCCGGCCAGTTGCAGCAGCAGCGCCGCATCCAGCCCATCGAGCGGGTCGGCGCCGCGCGCGAGGCTGCGCAACAGGTCATGCGCCCGCGCGCGCAGCACCGGCGCGGCAGGCCGTGGCTGCGCGTCCAGCGTCCACGCCACGGTCTGTCCCAGGCTGCCGTGCGGGCGCAGGCGCAGCGCCTGCAGGCTGGCCTGGCGCGCGCGCGCCGCATCGCCCTGCGCCAACGCCAGTTCCGCCTGCAGCAGGTACAGCCCGGCGTAGTCGGTGCCGCGTCCCAGCGCCTCGTCCAATGCCGCCTGCGCCTCGGCGTTGCGGCCATGCGCGAACAGGAAACTCGGCCAGGCCAGGTTGGAGTAGGCGCTGTCCGGATACAGCTGGAAGCTGTCGCGATAGCGCGCTTCGGCGGCGCTGACATAGCCGAGCAGGTTGAGGTTGCTGGCGATCTGGATCGGCAGGAAGCGCACCCGCGCCGGATCGCGCACCTGCAGGTTGGCGGCCAAGGCCTGCGCCAATTGCCCCTTGCGCTCGTACAGGTACGCCGCCGAGCCGCGCACCGCATCGGCGCCGGGGTCCAGCTGCAGCGCGCGCTCGTAGGCGGCCAGCGCCGCCGCATACTCGCCGCTGCAATCGTGCGCGTAGCCGAGCGCGGCATGCGCCGCAGCCAGCTGCGGCCGCGCCGCGATCACCTGCGCCGCCAGGCGCCGCGCCAGCGCGACGTACTGCGCATCGCCGCCGTACTGGCACACGCGCGCGCTGTAGGCGCGGCTGAGCCCGAGCAACGCGCGTGGCTCGTCGGGCACTTGCTGCAGGCGCTGCCGGTACAGCGCGATCGCGCGTTCGTTGTCGTCGCGCTGGCCGATGCCGGCGTAATACTCGGCGCGTTGCAGCAGCGGCGCCGCAGCTTCCTGTGGCGGCACAGACCGTGGCCACGCCAGCATCGCCAACGTCCCAATACCGAGGACCATGACTGCCGCGATCGCGATGCCGCGCCAACGCCGGCGTCGCGGCGCCGGTGGAGCTTCGCCGTCGCTGTCTTCGTCAGTGCGCACCGGTGCGCATAACTGATAGCCCTGGCCGCGCACCGAACGCAGGTAGCGCGGCTGCCGCGAGGCATCGCCCAGCGCCTGCCGCAACAGGCGCACGCGCTGGGTCACGGTCTCCTCGTTGACCAGCGCCGGCGCCCATACCTGCGCGATCAGTTCGTCGAAGCCGACCACGCGCTGGCCCTGTTGCAGCAGGTAATGCAGCAGGCGGAAACTCAGCCCGCCCAGTTCCAGCGCCACCCCGTCGCGTTCGACCCGCTGCCGCGCCACGTCGATGCGCAGGTCGTCCAGCCGGTAGCGCTCGCCCATCGCCGCGACCTCAGCGCACCCGGTCCTTGGCCCACAGCACCAGTTTCTCGCGGCCGATCTTGGCGTTGTGGCGGATGTCCACCGGAAAGCCCTGATGGCGCAGGAAATCGGCGATGCCGGCGGTGTGCGCGTGCGCGGCGGCGGTTGCGCGCAGTTGCTGTTCCAGTTCCTCCAACTCCAGTTGGCTCCACATCCAGGTGTCGTCATCCAGTTCGTAGCACAGCACCGGACGCTGCCTGCCGGCCTCGCCGATCCCGACCAGCGCGCTGCGCTTTACCCCATGCAGCGTATTGAAGATCGGTTCGATCTGTTCGGTGTACAGCGGCCCCTGCGCGGTCTCCACGCGCTGGGTCTTGCGCCCGCAGAACCACAGCCGGCCCTGCGCGTCGAAGTAGCCGACGTCGCCCATGCGATGCACGATGCGCTCGCTGCCGTCGTCCAGGCGCTCGCGGATCTTGGCGATGCGCGTGGCCGCATCGCGGTTGAAATAGGTGTCGGTGGTGGTCGGCCCGGCCACGGTGATCTCGCCGACCGTGCCCGCCGGCAGCTCGCGTACGCCCGACCACTCGGGGATCGCCGCATCGTCGATGGCGATGATGCGCACCACGTTCGGCGCCACCACCGCGCCGACGCAGGTGCCGGCACCGGTTTCGGTGGCCGCGCGCGTGCCCTGCAGTTCGCGGCCCTCGATCGCCGCTACCGGCAGGCACTCGGTGGCGCCGTACGGCGTCCACAGCTTGCCATCCTCCGGCAGCAGGCTGCAGATCTTGGCGACGATGTCCGGCGGTACCGGCGCACCGGCCGAGGTCGCGCAGCGCACGTTCGGCAACGGCCGGCCGTAGTCGGCCAGCACCCGCATCAGCGCCGGCGAACCGAACAGCTGGGTCACCCCGAAGCGGTCGATCGCCTCATGCAGCTTGCGCGGATCGGCGCTGGCCGGACGCGTCGGGTCCATGTCCGGGATCACCGAGGTCAGCCCCAGCGCCGGATCGAACAGCGCGAACGGCGGGAACGTCGGCAGATCGACGCCGCCGGGCTGCATGCCGAACGCGTTGCGCATCAGCTCGATCTGGCCGACGAAATGGCGGTGCCGGTAGACCACCCCCTTGGGCACGCCGGTGGAGCCGCTGGTGAACAGGATCGCGGCCACGTCGTCGGCCGCCGTGTCGGCCAGCTGGCTGCCGGCGCCATGGCCGGCACGCTCGATCCGCGCCAGCGTAGTGCCGCCCCAGGCCCAGCGCCGGCCCACGGTGACAATGCGCCGCGCCGAGCGCGCCCAACCCAGCAGCCGCCGCGCCAGCTGCGCCAGCGGGATGCCGATGAACGCCTCCGGCTGCGCCTCGTCCAGGCACTGCTTGAGCGCGCGCCTGTCGATGCCCGGATCCACCAGCACCGGCACCGCACCGGCCTTGAACAGCGCGAACATCAGCAGGAAGAATTCCGGCGACGGCCGCACCATCACCACCGTGCGCGTGCCGCGGCCGATACCGTAGCCGCCCAAGCCGGCGGCGATCGCGTCGCTGCGCGCATCCAGCTGCGCATAGCTCAAGGTCACGTCGTAGGCGGCCAGGCCATCGGCGCCACGGCGGCCCGGGCAGCGGATGGCGATCTGGTCGGGGCGCTCGCGCGCCAACGGCGGCAGCGTCGCGGCGATGTTGCAGATGGAGGGCGTGGTCATCGGCCGATTATCGCCGATGGCGCCGGCCATGCCGCCGCGCATTCCATCCGTTGCCGAGCCGGTCCAGTCCGGCAATGGACGACACGCCCTAGACGACCCGCAACGTGCGCCCGCTCTGGATTCCGGACACGCTGCGCCGGTACGCCAGCGCAGCGCGCGCGGCGCTGACGCTCTCGAATCCCGGGAAGAACGCCGCGTACTGTTCGGCCGATTCGTTCAGCACGGTCGGGCTGACCACGTTGATGCGGCGGCCGCCGCGCAGCTCGCACGCGGCCGCGCGCACGAAGCCCTGCAGCGCGGTGTTGACCGTGGTGGCGTTGCTGCCGCCACGGATCGGCTCGTCGGCGACGATGCCGCCGGTCAGCGTGATCGAACCGCCTTCGTTGAGATGGTGCTGGCCGAGCAGCGCCAGCCGCACCTGGCCCAGCAGCTTGTGCTGCAGTCCCAGCGCGAACTGTGCCGGCTGCAGCGTGGCCAGTTCGCCGAAGTGCAGCTCGCCGCTGGCCGAGACGATCGCGTCCACCGGCCCCAGCGCGGCGAACAGCGCCTGCACGCTGGCGTCGTCGGTGATGTCCACGGTGTACGCGCCGCGCGTGTGGCCGACCGCGATCACCTCGTGGTCGCGCCCCAGTTCCTGCACCACGGCCCGGCCCAGGGTGCCGGTTCCGCCGATGACGATCGCCTTCATGCCGCTGCTCCTGCTGATGTGAGGACGCCAGTCTGGCCGCGTACCGGGCGGCGAAAAATGGCGCAGAATTTCCGGCACTGCAAACCCAGGGTTCGCAATCGTGGACAAGCTGCGCAGCATCGAAGTCTTCACTGCCGCCGTGGACGCCGGCAGCTTCAGCGCTGCCGCGCGCCGGCTGGACATCAGTGCGGTGATGGTCGGCAAGCTGGTGCGGCAGCTCGAGACCCATCTGGGCGCACGGCTGCTGGAACGCAGCACCCGCCGCCAGGGCCTGACCGATGCCGGCCGCCGTTTCTACGAAGAGGGCAAGCGCGTGCTGGAACAGCTGCGCTGGGCCGAAAGCGCAGTCGAGCGCCTGGCCGCCTCGCCGAGCGGGCTGCTGCGGATCAGTGCCGCCACCACGCTGGGCGAATGCGTGATCGCCGCGGCGGTGGCCGAGTATCAGGCGCAGTTCCCGCAGGTGCGCATCGAACTGGAACTAAGCAACAGCGTGGTCGACCTGATCGAGGACGGCATCGACCTGGCGATCCGGGCCGGCGCGCTCGATCCCGCGCTGGACCTGGTGGCGCGACCGCTGGGCCATTACCGCATGACGATCTGCGCCGCGCCGGCCTACCTGGCGCGCCACGGCGTGCCGGCCACGCCCGCCGACCTGGCCGCACACCGCTGCCTCGGTCACGCCGCCTGGAACCCGCGTTCGGCGTGGCGGCTGGCCGCGTCCGGCGCCACAGCGAGCTGGCCCACCGAGACCGCCCTGCGCTGCAACAGCAGCGCCGCGCTGCGCCAGGCCGCCTTGCACGGCGCTGGACTGCTGTTGCAGCCGCAGGTGTTGGTGGCCGAGGATCTGGCCGCCGGACGCCTGGTCGGCGTGCTCGAGGCCTATCTGCCGGCCAGCCGCCCGGTCCACGCGCTGTACCGACAGGACCGCCAGCCGCTGCCCAAACTCGCCAGTTTCCTCGCCTTCCTGGAGCAGCATGCGGCGCCCAGGCTGGCCTGATCCGCACGAAACGCGGCCGCCTGAACGCCGCGGCGCTTGCAGCGCACGCCGGTTCGGTCAGAATGCCGCGCCCCCACCGCTGTTTGCCGCGCAAGGCCGGCTGCCATGGCACATCCCTGCCTCACCTGCGGCGCCTGCTGCGCCTACTTCCGCGTCAGCTTCCACTGGAGCGAAGCCGATCCCGAGCTGGGCGGCAGGGTCCCGTTCGAGCTCACCGAGCCGTTGCGCACCCACGAACGGGTGATGCGCGGCACCTCGCAGGCGCAGCCGCGCTGCGTGGCGCTGGACGCCGACATCGGCCGCTACAGCCGCTGCAGCATCCACGACCGCCGCCCCTCGGTCTGCGCGGCGGTGCCGGCCTCGCTGGAATTCGGCGAACGCAGCGCGCAATGCGACAAGTCGCGGCTGGCGCATGGCCTGCACGCGTTGACCGCAAGCGACTGGATCGGCGTCGGCGACGCCGAGCGCAATCCGCTGCCGGACGAGACCTGAGCTGCCGGCACGCCGCAACGCTGCGGCAGCGCGCATCGGCCTAGAGCGGATGCGCGTCCAGGAACGTGCGGATCGCCGGCACCAGCACTTCGTGCTTGTCTTCCAGCACGTAGTGGTTGGCATCCTCGAACGCCATCACCTCGGCCTGCGGCAACGCCTGGCGGAAACCGGCCAGGAAGTGATGGTCGAAGCAGATGTCGCGCAGACCCCAGGCGATGAACGCCGGGCGGTCGGCGAACGATGGCAGTGCCTGCGCCGAGCGCTCCAGCAGCGGCCAGGCCTTGTCGGCCGGCGACAGCGGGATGTCCTGCATGAAGCGGATCGTGGAGATGCGGTTGGCCCAACTGTCGTACGGCGCCACGTAGGCGCGGCGCACGGCGGCGGGCATGCGCCGCGACACGCCCAGCCACGACGCGCCGGAAGAGAACGCGTTGAAGGTGCGGATGAACCACTCGCCCGGACCCCAGTGCCGGCCCATCGCGATCTGCCACGGCATCGGCTTGGCCGCCGGCAACGGGAACGCAGCGGTGTTGGTGATCACCAGCCGCTTGACCTGCGCATGGTGCGACAGCGCCCAGCCGAAACCGATCATGCCGCCCCAGTCGTGCACCGCCAGCGTCACCGGGCCGTCGATGCCCAGGTGCCGCAGCAGCGCGTCGAGATCCTCCACGCGCGACTGCAGGGTGTAGTCGTAGCCAGGCTGCGCGCCCGGCGCGTCGTCCGGCTTGTCCGACAGCCCCATGCCGATGTGGTCGGGCACGATGCAACGGTAACGGTCCGACAGCCCGGTCACCAGATGCCGCCACAAGTAGCTCCACGACGGATTGCCGTGCAGCATCACGACCACCTCGCCGTCGCGCGGGCCTTCGTCGAGGTAGGACATGTGCAGCCCCGGGCGGACCTGGAAACGCTGCGGGGTGAAGGGGTAGCCGGGGTAGTTCATGCGGGTCGACCAAGGAAAAGGAGGAAATGAAGCGAAGCATGTGCAGCGGCGTCGCGGCCAAGGCATGCGGACGGCACGTCTGCATAAATGGGCGCAGATACGTTCATAGCGGCTGCGCACCTTCGCTGAGGATGTCCAGGTACGCCTGATAGGCGAAGACGCGATGCCGCTGCTGGCCGGTGAGTTCGTTGACGATCGTCAGTTCCTGCAGGGTCCGGATGGCCGCGCGGATCGTCGGTGCGCTCAACGCCAGATGCGGTTGCACCTGCGGCACGCCAAGCAGCACCCTGCGCGCGAATTGCTCGAACACCAGTCCGACATTGCCGGCACGCGTGCCCAGGCCGGCGATGCGCGCGCGATCTTGCGCCAATAGCGCCAGCAAACGCTGCGCGGTGCTGACCGCTTGCTGCGCCGTATCCGCGACGCCGTCGAGGAAGAAGCTCAGCCATCCTTCCCAGTCCCCCTCGGTGCGCACGGCGTTGAGGCGCTCGTAGTACTGGGCGCGATGCCGCTTGAAGAACAGGCTCAGATACAGACTCGGTTCGCGCAGCACGCCTTCATTGCACAGGATCAATGCGATCAGCAACCGCCCCAGCCGGCCGTTGCCATCGCTGAAAGGATGGATCGTCTCGAACTGCACATGCGCCAATGCCGCCTTGACCAATGGCGACACGTCGCTGGCTGGCGCATGCAGGAAGCGTTCGAATGCATCCAGCACCGTCTCCAGGGCATCGGGCGGCGGCGGCACGAAGTGCGCCAGCGCCGGTGAGGCACCGCCAATCCAGACCTGCCCTGCACGGAACTCGCCGGGCCGCTTGCCAGCGCCGCGCCCGCCCCGCAACAGCAAGGCGTGCATTTCCCGGATCAAGCGCAAGGACAGCGGGAAGTCGTCCTGGCGCAAACGCCTGAGCCCATGGTTCAGCGCAGCGACGTAGTTGGATACCTCCTCCACGTCGTCCAGCGGCACGCCCGGCGCCTCGTCCAACTCGAACAGCAGCAGGTCCGACAACGACGACTGCGTGCCCTCGATCTGCGAGGACAACAGCGCTTCCTTGCGCACGTAGTGATAGAGGAACAGTTCCGGATCCGGCAGCATCAAGGTGATGCCATCCAGCCGACCCAGAGCCTGGTCCGCCCGCTCCTTGCGGGCGATCAATTCCGGCGCAGCCAGGTCCAGCGGCGGCGAGGGCGGCAGTGGATCGGGGACGAACGCTTGGTAACGACTCCCGGCCAGCGAACCGGAAACGTAATGGCCGGTGGCACGGCGGGGAGGCATCGGCTTTCCTTACAGCCACCGAACGCGGCCATTAGGAAAGAAAACTATCAATAATTTTCCCAAAACGCCAGGTTGGCCCTGACAAGGAAAATTATCGGTCCCTTTCGCGCACTGCCACCGGCAGACGGCTTACCAGACCACCTCGGCCATCGAGCAGTTCAGGCCCGAGCCGATGCCCATCAGCGCGATCCGGTCGCCCTTCTTCAGCCGGCCCAGCTCGCGCAGCTTGCTCAGCACGATCGGCACGCTGGCCGGGCCGATGTTGCCGTGCTCGCCGAAGATGGTCATCACCTTCTTCGGGTCGATGCCGAAGTTCTTGATGAAGGCCTGGGTGTGCGGCAGGCTGACCTGGTGGATCACGAACTGATCCAGTTCGTCCACCGCCCAACCCAGCGCCTGGCGGGCGGCGAGGAAGGTCTTCTGCGCCAGCTTGATGCCCTCGATCAGCAGCATGCGCGTGTCGGTGACCATGCGATCCAGGTTGCCCCGGCACAACTTGTTCCACTCGGTGGCCGAGCGGGTCACGCCGCCGCGATAGCGCGGCGCGTCCGGGACCAGTTCAGCGCGCGCCATTACCATCGCCGCGGCGCCGCAGCCCAGGGTCAGCGCCGCCAGCTCGTCGCGGAACTCCTGCGCGGTCACGTCCGGCGACGTCATCCGCTCCAGGGTCTTCTCGTACACCAGGTTGGCGGTTTCGCCGTCCACCACCAGCGCATAGTCGATGTCGCCGCGCTCGATCATCCGCGCCGCGATATCCATGCCGTTGATGAAGGCCAGGCAGGCATTGGCGACGTCGAAGGTCATGCACTGTTCGCCGACGCCCAGGTTGCCCGAGACGATGCTGGCGGTGGAGGGTTCCAGGTAGTCGCGGCTGACCGAGGTGTTGACCAGCAACCCGATCTGACCCGCCTCGATGCCCGCATCCGCCATCGCCTTGCGTGCCGCCAGCGTGGCCGCATCGGATGCCTGCATGTCCGCATCCCACATGCGCCGCGCGTGGATGCCGGCGATGTCGCCGAGCACGTCGGTCCGGATCCCCAGCCGCTCGTAGGTCGGCTGCAGGCGTTCGTTGATCTGCTTGGAAGTCAGCGTGTGCGGCGCATCGATATGCGCCAGTCCCGCGATGGAGACATTGTTGAAGAGCATCGAGATGTACGCCGGGATAAGGCGAAGGGGCGCCAATTCTAGCGGCTGCCCGGTTTTACCGCATCTTTAACAAATTGGAACAGAGCGTATGGCTTAACCGGTTCAGCGAGTGCTGCATTGATAAGCGGCGTAGCGCTGGTCGCCATCGACCGGTTCGCCCATCGCCTGCACGGTATTGGCACCGACGCCGGGGGCCTCGTTGCGCGCCAGGGTTTCCAGTTCCTCGCGCACCCGCAGCGGGTTGCGCTGGTAGAAGCCCACGCTGCTCTTCACCGATACCACCACCTCGCCCCGCTTCTCGCAGCCGGCCGGCGCCTGTCCCGGCGGCAGCACGCGCACGGTCTTGCCTTCCGGCGCCATCGGCACCCAGGTGCAGGCAGCGAGACTGGCGAGCAGAAGCAAGGCGATCGGTAGGCGCATGGAGAGGGACCGCAGGCTGAGAGAACCCGGATTGTGCCGCAGATTGCTGAATTGGCAATGACGCGGGCGGGGCTGGTGGCTTCCAGGCATGGAAGCCGGCTCCCAGGGGGCTGCCTCCGTACCCTCATCCGCCCCTGTGGGGCACCTTCCCCCGAAAAGGGGGCCATGGTCCCGAGGGGAGAAGGGAACAGCCGCTAGCCCCTCTCCCATCGGGAGAGAGGTTGGGGTGAGGGTACGGCGCGAAAGCGTCTCGCGCAGTTTGGGTGCATGAGGCTTCGCCCGCACCCTCATCCGCCCCTGCGGGGCACCTTCTCCCGATGGGAAAAGGAAAAGCCGCTAGCCCCTCTCCCATCGGGAGAGGGGTTGGGGTGAGGGTACGGCGCGAAGCGTCTCGCAGCGTCGGGCGCATACGCCGCCCGCATCCTCATCCGGCCCCGCAGGCCCGCCTCAACGCTTCGGCGCAACCGGCGCGGCCGCGCCCTGCGGCTTGCCGTCGGCGTCGATCACCGTTACCTCGCCCAGCTTCAGCGCGCGCACCGGGCGCTCGATCTGCTTCAGGTCGCCCACCACCACCCAGGTCAGGGCGTTCGGGTCCAGGGTCGCGGCGGCCTGCGCCACCTGCGCCGGGGTCATCGCCTCGATCTCGGCCTTGCGCTTGAACACGTAGTCGTCGGGCCGCCCGTAACGGACGATGCCGCCGATCGCACCGAGCACCGAACTGGCGGTCTCGTAGGCGCCGGGCAGGCTCAGCGTCTGGATGTTGCGGATCCGCGCCACTTCCTCCGCCGTCGGCGGCAGCTTGCCGCTGGCGAAGGCGCTGATCTCCTTCTGCATCTCCTGCAGCGCCGGCGCGGTCTTGTCGATCTGCACCGGCGCGGCGGCCGACCACGGGCGCTGGCCCAGGGTGTTGGAGGCCGAACTGCGCGCGCCGTACGACCAGTGCTTGTTCTCGCGCAGGTTCATGTTCAGCCGCGAGGTGAAATCGCCGCCGAGCACGCCATTGGCGGTGTCGAACCGGATCGAGGACGCATCGGTGGTCGGCGGCACCAGTTCGGCGGCGAACAGGTTCGCCTGCACCGCGCCCGGCTGGTCGATCAGGTACACGCGCGGCTTGCTCGGGCGCGGCACCGCCGCCGGCGCCTGCAGCGACGGCGCCGTGCCCTCGCCCTTCCAGTCGCCGAACTGCGCGTCCAGCAGCGGCACCACCTCGGCCAGGGTGGTGTCGCCGACCACGATCAGGGTGGCTTGTTCGGGGCGGATCCAGTCGCGCTGGAAGTCCACCAGGTCGGTGCGCTCCAGCGCCGCGATCGCCGGCTCGGTGCCGCTGCCGCTGAACGGGATCGCATACGGATGGCCGTCGCCGTACAGCAGCGGCGGCAGCACCCGCATCGCCACCGCGTTGGGCTGGGCCTTCTCCTGGCGGATACCGGCGATCCAGCTGGCCTTGATGCGCTCGATCTCCTTCTGCTCGAAGCGCGGGCGCCGCAGCATGTCGGCGTACAGCGCCAGCGACGGCGCCAGGTTCTCCTTCAGCGCCGACAGGTAGGCATTGCTGCCGTCCAGCGAGGCGCCGGCGCTGAGCGTGGCACCCAGCGTGTCGGCGGCATCGGCGAAGCCCAGCGAATCGTAATTGCCGGCGCCTTCGTCGAGCATGCCCATGGTGAAGTTGGCGGTACCCGACTTGCGCCCCTGGTCGGCACTGAAGCCGCCCGGGAATTCGTAGCTGAATTGCACCACCGGCACGTCGTGGCGCTCGGCCAGGATCACCCGGGTGCCGTTCTTCAGCGTGGCGCGCTGCAGCGCCGGGAACTTCAGCTGCGGGAACTGGGTGGTCTTGGGCGGGCCGGCGCTGCGATCGACGACGCTGGGCAGCGCGCGGTACTTCGGATCGACCGGCGGCGGCGTCAGCGGCGCCGGCTGCACGGCCGGCTCTTCGGCCAGCGCCACGCGCTCGCCCGGTTCCACCACCAGGGTGTGGTCGCCCTTGCCCAGCCACTTGCGGCCCACCGCCTTCAGGTCGCGCGCGCGGGTGGACTCGATGGTGGCCAGCGAGGTGCGGAAGCAGCCGGGATCGCCGGTGAACACCGTGCACTCGGCCAGCGCATCGGCCTTGCCGCCGAAACCGCCGATGCGCTCGATGCCGCGCACGAAGCCGGCGCGGAACGCGGTCTTGGCCCGCAGCAGTTCGTCCTTGTCCGGCCCCTTGTCGAGCAGCTTGCGCAGCTCCTCGTCGATCACCGCCTCGACCTTGGCCGGATCCACACCCTGCTTCACCGTGGCGATGATGCCGAAGCTGGAGCCCAGCTGCGACGGCCAGGCGCCGGCGCTGATCTGGTCGACCAGCTTGTCCTCGTGCACCAGGCGCCGGTCCAGCCGCGAGGACTTGGCGCCGCCCAGCACCTGTGCCAGCAGCTGCAGGCGGTCGATGTCCTCGGTCCCGGTCTGGGCCACGTTCCAGACGCGATAGATGCGCGCCTGCGGCACCTTGTCGGTCATCGTCTCGCGCGTGGACTGGGTGCGCTGGGCCACGTCGACCTGCGGCTGCGCCATGCTCGGGCCGGCCGGGATATCGCCGAAATAGCGGGCGACCTTCTCTTTCGCGGTGGACACGTCGATGTCGCCGGCCAGCACCAGCACCGCGTTGTTCGGCCCGTACCAGGTGCGGAACCACTGCTTCACGTCGGCCAGCGAGGCGGCGTTGAGGTCGTTCATCGAGCCGATCACGCTGTGGTGGTACGGATGGCCCTTCGGGTACAGCGCGCGGCTCAGCTTGTCCCAGGCCTGGCCGTAGGGCTGGTTCTCGCCCTGGCGCTTCTCGTTCTGGACCACGCCGCGCTGTTCGTCGAGCGCGGCCTGGTCGATGGCGCCGACCAGGTGGCCCATGCGGTCGGACTCCATCCACAGCGCCATGTCCAGCGCGGTGGTCGGCACGTTCTCGAAATAGTTGGTGCGGTCGCTGTTGGTGGTGCCGTTCTGGTCGGTGGCGCCGACCTGCTTGAACGGTTCGAAGAACTCGCCGCTGTGGTTCTCGCTGCCCTGGAACATCAGGTGTTCGAACAGGTGCGCGAACCCGGTGCGCCCGGCCGGCTCGTCCTTGGCGCCGACGTGGTACCAGAGGTTGACCGCCACGATCGGCGCCTTGCGATCGGTGTGCACCACCACGCGCAGGCCATTGGGCAGGGTGAACTGCTCGAACGCGATGTCCACTTTCGCCGCGGCCGGCGGCTTGGCCGCGCTCGACGGCGGCGCGTAGCTCAGCGTGCCGAGCGCAGTGGACAGGGCGATGGCCAGCAGCGCCCCACGGGGGCGGATCGACACGGTCATGCAAGTTCCTTTTGAGAAATGAGTGGAAGGACAGCCAGACCTCGATCGTAACGGGCCGCCGCCGCGCCCGCGTATGCCGTTCGGCCCGTTCCTGAGCAGCACCGGCACCTCCGATCCTGAACGCAATGGGCCGGCAGCGACACCGGAAAAGCGACCGATCGCCCGAACACGGACGTACGCAGGCGACCGGGTGTCCGCCAGCGGACACTCAGGGCCTCAATAAAGTCCTTGAATAACAAAGGTTTGAAGTTGGCACAGGATCTGCTTTGCATCTGGGCGCAACAAGTGCCGCCAAGCAAATGATGAACAAGAGCTTAATCGAAAGAGAAAACAGCAAAAAGTTCTTGCGTCCCCTGATTAGGTGTTCTACCTTACTACCACACCACTGCTCAACAACACCAACGAGGCCCGCCATGAAAACCGCTTCTTTCGCCCTGACCTTCGCCGTCGCCGCCCTGCTCGCCGCGCCGGCCATCGCCGCGCCTGCCATCACCACCCTGGACAGCGTGCAGGTTCGCCCTTCCGCCGAGCAGATCGCCCAGCGCAGCTTCGAGCGCGACAGCGGCATCGTCACCCTGGACGCGGTGCAGGTGCGTCCGTCCGCCGAGCAACTGGCGCAGCGCGACGCCGAACTGTCCAGCCGCATCGCCACGCTGGCGGCAGTGCAGGTGCGCCCGTCCGCCGAGCAGATCGCCCAGCGCGATACCGAGCAGGCGACGAGCCAGCGCGTGGTCACCCTGGCCACGGTGCAGGTGCGCCCGAGCGCCGACACCCAGAGCGTGTTCGCGATCGGCACCGTGGTCAGCGGCGCCCTGGACAGCGCGATGCTGCAGCTGCAGCCGAGCCTGCAGAACCTGAGCCAGGACCTGACCACCAGCCTGGCGCGCTGAGCCGGCGACGCTTCGCCGGCACAGGCCGGAGCCGGCGCGTAAACTGCGCCGATGACCGCCACGCCCACGCTGCATGTTCTGCTGTTCCAACCCGAAATACCGCCCAACACGGGCAATGCCATCCGCCTTTGCGCGAATACCGGCGCGCAGCTGCACCTGATCGAGCCGCTCGGCTTCGAGCTCGAGGACAAGCAGCTCAAACGCGCCGGCCTGGATTACCACGAGTACGCACGCCTGCAGGTCCACGCTTCGCTGGACGCCGCGTTGCACAGCATCGCGCCGCGCCGCCTGTTCGCCCTGAGTACCCGCAGCACCACGCGCTACGATGCGCCCGCCTTCGCCGACGGCGATGCGTTCCTGTTCGGCCCGGAGACCCGCGGCCTGCCCGCCGAGGTGCTGGAACAGGTGCCGCCCGCACACCGCCTGCGCCTGCCGATGCGCCCGCACAACCGCAGCCTCAATCTGTCCAACGCCGTGGCGGTGGTGGTGTTCGAAGCATGGCGGCAGCTGGGCTTCCCCGGCGCGGAGTGAACCCGCGGCGGACGGCGGAGACTGCCATGCCACCCGATGCATGGCGCCGCCGCGACAGCACGTCTTCGCCTATGCCCCGGAAGCTGCACGCCGCTATTTCCGCCGGAAAGCGCGACATCTCGCAATGTGCATTGCGGGCGTCCTCGCCTGCAATTGAAGTCGGCGACGCTTCGTCCCTACACTCGGTCGTCAGGAACTGTCGCCCAATGACGATCCGAGCGAGCCACCGCCGCGCTCTTGCAGAGTAGCGCCATGCCCCCCAGCTCCCGAAAAACCACCACCGACGATTGGCTCAGGATTCGTCGCGATCGGGAAACCGGCATCGAGAGCGTGCACGCGCATTTCCGCGGACACGCCTACGATCCCCACGATCATGACGAAGTGCTGGTCGGCGTCACCTTGCAGGGCGTCCAGCGGTTCCACTGCCATCGATCGCTGCATACCAGTACGCCGGGCCGCGCCATCCTGATCGAGCCGGGAGCCGTCCACGACGGGCATGCGCCCGAGGAGGACGGCTTCACCTACGCGATGCTCTACCTGCCCCAGACCTGGGTGGCGGAGATGCTGCAACGGCTCGGCCAGTGGGACATCTGCGCGATTCAACCGGCATTCCAGAGCACCTTGACCGGCGATGCGGTGTTGAGCGCGGCGATACGTCAGGCGTTTCTCGCCGTGCATCACGGCGAAGGCCGCCTGGCGCGGGACCAGAGCCTGGATCGCATGATGCGGCTGCTGTCCTCGCATCTGTCCGCGGATGCGCCGCCCGCGCGCGATTCGGCGGCAAGGATGGCGCGGGCCAGGGATTTCCTGCACGCGCAGATGGAGCGCGACGTCGGCCTGGATGAACTCGCCGGCCACGCCGACATGGACAGGTTCCGCCTCACCCGGCAATTCCAGCGGACGTTCGGCCTGTCGCCGCACGCCTACCTGATCCGATTGCGCCTGCGTGTCGCGCGCACCCTGCTGGCCGGCGGCCAGGACCCGGCGGAAGTGGCGCTCAAGGTCGGCTTCGCCGACCAAAGCCATCTGGGCCGCTGGTTCAAACGCGCCTATCGGCTCACCCCCGCCGCCTACCGGCGGCAGTGCACAGGCGTTCTAGATTGAAGCGTGGGCGGCTCCGACCATGGCCACAGTCCAGCAAGAACGGAGTTCCCCAATGTTCGACACCAAAGTGGCCCTCATCGTCCGCAACGACCTGGCGACCTGGCAGCGCCTGAATGTCGTCGCCTTCCTCGCGACCGGCATCGCCGCGGCCGCCCCCGACGCCATGGGCGAAGCCTATGTCGATGCGAGCGGGCACCGCTACGGCAACCTGCTCGGGCAACCGATGCTGGTGTTCGAGGCCGATCTCGCCGGACTCCAGGCCGCGCACCGCGTGGGACTGGAACGCGAGATCACCGTGCTGCCTTACGTGTTCGCCATGTTCGCGACCGGGCACGACGAGGCCAATCGCCAGGCGTTCGCCGCGGAAGACCCGGCCGCCCTGAACCTTGTGGGGATCGGATTGCGCGGGCCGAAGAAGGCCGTGGAAAAAGCCACCAAGCGCCTGTCCCTGCATCCGTGACGCGGCGCGCGGCGATGCGGCCGTGTCGAATCTTCCTGGATTGGCGCGCAAGCGCGCCGCACGGTCGGTGGAAGCGAATCGCTCAAGGTGTTGTGGGGGGAGGCTCGCAATCCCCGCGTCAGTCCGGCGTGCGCCGCCCGACCAGGCTCATGCGTCGACGGCAAACACGCCGTCCGGGTAACGGCCGCCGATGAACTCGACGAACGCCCGCACTTTGGGACTCTGCAGGCGCCGCGACGTGTGCAGCACCCACAGTTCGACCTCGTCGTCGGCCGCGCCCCACGCAATCAGTTCGCCCTTGTCGAGAAGACGCCCGATGAGCGACTGCGGCAGCATGGCCGCGCCGGCGCCGGCGGCGACGGCATCGCGGACCGTCAGCAGCGAGGACAGCCGCAGCACGGGCTGCGGTTCGACGACGAGCTGGCCGCCCTGGACCGACCACCGCTCGCCGTCGCGATAGGACGGCGTCACCACGGCCGGGACGCGCAAGGCGTCGCCTTTCCGCCCTTTTGGCAGCGCGATGCCAGGAGCGGCCGCAAGCACCAGCCGGTCCTTGGCGAAACGCCTGCCGACCAGCACGCTGTCCTTGTTCGGGTTGATGCGGATGGCGACGTCGAAATGCTCCTCGACGAGGTCGGCGACCCGGTCCTCGGCGACGGCTTCTATCTGCACCTGCGGATAGAGCGCCTGGAACGCGGCGGCAAGCCGCCCCAGCGCCACTTGCGAGAACAGCAGCGGCGCCGCGACACGCAGCCGGCCTCGCGGGGTCGCCAGCCCGTCCCGCGCCGCCGCGATCGCCTCGGCAACTTCGCGCATCGGCCCCTCGAGCCTGGCCAGCAAGATTTGGCCGGCTTCGGTCAGGCCCAAGCTGCGCTCGCCCCGCTCGATGAGCCGGATGCCTAGCGAGTCTTCGAGATCGGCGACCCGGCGCGACAGCGTCGCCTTGGACCGGCCGCTGACGCGACTGGCTCGTCCGAAGCCGCCATGCGTGGCCACCAGTTGGAAATCCTCCAGCGCGTTCAGGTCCATGCCGTCTCAAATTCGGTACGAGGCGTCCATATTTTAGAGTCTTTGTTTTGAATATGGAACCTCATATCGTTTGCCCACACCCAGACCGAACGGCAAGAAATCTCCAAGAACAAACGCTCGCAACGGCGCTCAAGTCCGCCTGACCTCTTCACAGCAACACCTCTTCCCACCGCAGTTCCAGCAACAACACACTCCAACCAAGGACATCACCATGACCATTCTCGTAACCGGTGCAACCGGCACTGTCGGCCGTCAGGTCGTCGAACACCTCGTCAAGCGCGGCGCCGCTGTCCGCGCACTGGTCCGCGACCCATCCAAGGCCAACCTGCCGGCAGGCGTCGAAGTCGTCCAGGGCGATCTGCTCGATGTCGATTCGCTGCGCGGCGCCTTCTCCGGCGTCTCCACGCTGTTTCTGCTCAACGCCGTAGTGGCCGACGAATACACCCAGGCGCTGATCGCGCTGAACCTCGCCCGCGAGGCCGGGATCGAGCGGTTCGTCTATCTGTCGGTGATCCATAGCGACCTGTACGTCAACGTGCCGCACTTCGCCGGCAAGTACGGCGTGGAGCGCATGATCGAGCAGATGGGCCTGAACGCCACCATCCTGCGTCCGGCCTACTTCATCGGCAACGACCTCACGATCAAGGACGTGGTGAGCGGCTACGGCGTCTACCCGATGCCGATCGGCAGCAAGGGCCTGGCGATGGTCGATACGCGCGACATCGCCGAGGTTGCGGCGATCGAACTGCTGCGCCGCGAGCGGTCGGCAGTGCCGCTGGCGCTGGAGCGCATCAATCTGGTCGGCCCCGACACGCTGACCGGCACCGCCGTCGCCGCGATCTGGAGCGACGCACTGGGCCGGCAGATCTCCTATCCGGGCGAGGACACCGCGGCGTTCGAGCAGAACCTGCGCCAGTTCATGCCGAGCTGGATGGCCTTCGACATGCGCCTGATGAGCGAGCGTTTCATCAGCGACGGAATGATTCCCGCCGCCGGCGACGTCGAACGCCTGACCACGCTGCTGGGTCGCCAGCTGCATTCCTACCGAGAGTTCGCCGCTCGCGTCGCGAGCTCCTCCTGACCGCTGCGCGCGTGCGCCGACACCCACCAGATCCCCTGGGACGACCTCTCGACAGGCGTCCCTTCCCCCAAGGACGCCAACATGCAACAGCACGACAGCGGCACTATCGAGCCTGAGCGACCGAAGATTCTGGTTCTGGGAGCGACCGGCGGCACCGGTCGGCTCATCGTCGGCCAGGCGCTGGCCCGTGGATACGACGTCGCGGCGCTGGTGCGTTCGCGCGACGCGGCGCGTCATCTCGGCGGGGCACGCCTCATCGTAGGCGATGCCCGCGACGAGGCGTTCCTGCGCCAGGCGCTGCACGGCCGCGACAGCGTGATCAGCGCGCTGGGCACGCCGGCCAGCCCGCGCCGCGAAGTCACCCTGCTCTCCACCGCAACGCGGGCGCTGCTGAGCGCGATGAAGGCAGAACAGGTCGGGCGCTTGATCGCCATTACCGGGCTCGGTGCCGGCGACAGCGCAGGACACGGCGGAGTTCTCTTCGACAAGCTGATCTTTCCACTGCTGCTGCGCAAGGTGTATGCAGACAAGAATCGGCAGGAAGCGCTGATCCGCGACAGCGGCCTCGACTGGGTGCTGGTGCGCCCAACCGTCCTCAACGACAAACCTGCGCGCGGCGACGTCCGCGCGATCACCGATCTCAGCGGCTTCCACGGCGGCAGCATCGCGCGCGCGGATGTCGCGACATTCGTCCTGGACCAGGTGACATCCAATGCCTGGTTGCATCGCGCGCCGCTGATCACGTGGTAGGCGTATCGCGCGCGCCATCGCTCGGAACGCGCTGCACGCGCCGACGAACGCCGCCACTGCGGTACACGTACGAAAGAGGATAGGACCAGACCCGTCGGCACCGCGCCGATGGCGGGCTGGATCCCGAAATGCAGCGACGTGTGATGCGGTAGCACTACGGAGCGTGCGCGCTATGCGCTCTGAAAAAGGTGTACGCGAAAGTTCCTGAACACGGCGTCTGATTTATATACCGGTCAGTTTGAAATTCAGGGCAAGTTCGGGTGGCTAACGGATAATTTACATATCGGCAGCGAACGGCCCACGCCTCAGCGCCGACTAAACCAATAACAAGGATATCCCGATCATGAAGACTTCTCTGCTCGCTCTCGGCCTCCTGGCCACCCTGCCGTTCGCTGCCTCTGCGGCCGAAGGCCTGTCGTACAACTATGTCGAAGGCGGTTACATCAAGACCGACGCCGACGGCGGCGACGCGGATGGTTGGGCCGTCAAGGGCTCCTACGCAATCAACCCGAACTTCAGCGTGTTCGGCGACTTCAACCGCCAGAAGACCGATTTCGGCGATGTCGACGTCGACCAGTGGCGCATCGGCGCCGGCTACAACCACGAGATCTCGACCAGCACCGACCTGGTGACCCGCGTGGCCTACAACCGCTTCGACCCGGAATACGGCACCAAGTTCAACGGCTACAGCGCCGAAGTCGGCATCCGTACCGCATTCAACCCGTACCTCGAGGTGTATGCGCTGGGCGGCTACGAGGACTACACCAAGAAGGACGGCATCAACCCGGACGGCGAGTTCTACGGCCGCCTCGGCGCCCAGGCCAAGCTCAACCAGAACTGGGGCCTGAGCGCGGACCTGAAGATGAACCGCGATGGCGACAAGGAATGGTTCGTCGGCCCGCGTTTCAGCTGGTAAGCAACACCGCGTAGCGCTGCGCGCCGCGTCTCTCTCTCCCGCTGCGCGCGGTTCGAAGCCCGGTCCCAGGACCGGGCTTCTTTTTTGCGCGCCGTGCGGGCCGAGCGGCCGCAGACAAAGAAAAAGCCCGGCTTCGGCCGGGCTTTTTTGTCTTCCGCAACGGCAAGCGATCCGATCAGCTGAACAGCGTGGTCGGATACTCGGGTTTCTGCTCGCGCGCCAGCAACTGCTGCAGGCCCACCGCCGGGGTCAGTTCGCCGTGCAGCACCGCGCGCACCGCGTTGGAGATCGGCAGGTCGATGCCATGGCGGTCGGCCTGGCGCATCACCTCGTCGGCGGTCTGCACCGACTCGACCACCTGGCCGATCGCGCGCACCGCGTCGGGCAGGGTCTGCCCGCGGCCCAAGGCCAGGCCCAGGCGCCGGTTGCGCGACAGGTCGCCGGTGCAGGTCAGCACCAGGTCGCCGAGTCCGGCCAGGCCCATCAGCGTTTCCGGCTTGCCGCCGATTGCAGCGGCCAGCCGCAGCATTTCGTTGAGCCCGCGGGTGATCAGGCCGGCGCGGGCATTCAAGCCCAGCTCCATGCCGTCGGCCACGCCGGTGGCCACCGCCAGCACGTTCTTCATCGCCCCGCCCAGTTCGGCACCGACCATGTCGTCGCCGGTGTAGGCGCGGAAGGTGGGGCCGTGCATCGCGTCGGCGACCTGCTGCGCGAATGCGGCATCGCCGTGCACGGTCACCGCGGTCGGCAGGTCCAGCGCCACTTCCTTGGCGAACGACGGCCCGGTCACCACCGCCAGCGGTACGTCCTCGCCCAGGATCTGCTGCGCCACCTCATGCAGGAAGCGCCCGGATCCGGGTTCGAAGCCCTTGGTCGCCCAGGCCACGCCGGCCTGCGGCGGGCGCAGCGGCGCCAGCTGGTGCAGGGTCTCGGTGAACGCGTGCGACGGCACCACCACCAGGATCCAGTCGGCACCGTCCACGGCCGCCGCCAGATCGGTGGTGGCCTGCAGGCTCGCCGGCAGCGGGATCTGCGGTAGATAGCGCGGGTTCTCGTGGCGCTGCTGAATCGCCTCGGCGACGACGGCGTCGCGCCCCCACAGCACGGTCGGGAAACCGTGCCGGGCGACGAGCGCGGCCAGGGCGGTGCCCCAGGAACCGGCGCCCAGGACGGCGATCTTCTTCGCGGGGTTATCGCGCATGCGCAACGGCGAACGCGCTCAGGCGTTGCCGGCCGGCTCCGAGTCGGCCAGCGACTGGGTCTCGCCCTGCTGCGCGCGCTGGCGCAGGGTTTCGGCGTACAGCGCTTCGAAGTTGATCGGCTGCAGGAAGAACGGCGGGAAGCCGCCGGCCTGGATCAGGTCGCTGACCAGCGAACGCACGTACGGGAACAGGATGTTCGGGCACTGCGTGCCGAGCAGCACGTCCACCGCCTGCGGGTCCAGGCCGACCAGGCCGAACACGCCGGCCTGCTGCACTTCGGCCACGTAGGCGGTCTTGCCGGCGGCGGTGCAGGTCAGGGTCACCGCGAGCACCACTTCGAACGCCTGCTCGTTCAGGCGCTGCACGCGCTGGTTGAGGTTGAGCTGCAATTCCGGCTGCACATTGTCGTTGAACACCGCCGGCGCGTTCGGCGACTCGAAGGACACGTCCTTGACGTAGATCTTCTCGATGGTGAAAGCGGGGCCGGCTGCGGCTTCGGCCGGCGCCGTGGCGCCGTTGTTGGTGACGTCGGACATTTCTTGACTCCGGTGGATTCAGGTAACAGAAAGATTCGGGATTATCACATGCCGGCCGCAGCGCTCGGCGCCCGGCCGGAAGGCGCGATCAGCGGCCCTTGACCAGCGGCAGATCGGCCTGCTGCCAGGCGGCGATGCCGCCGTCGAGCACGTAGACCTGCTCGAAGCCGGCCTTCTTCAGCTGCTTGGCGGCGGCATCGGCGGTATTGCCGGTGCGGCACACCAGCACCACCGGCGAGGACTTGGCGTTGGCCACCAGCTTGTGCTCCGGGCCGAACTGGCTCGGCGTGGCATTGCGGCTGCCGGCGATATGGCCCTTCTCGAAATCGGCCGCGGCCGACAGGTCGACCAGCACCGCGTTGCCGGCATTGATCAAGAGGGTCAGCTCGGCCGGGCGCAGGGTCTTGAAGCCGCGGAACAGGCGCGCGATTTCGGTGACGATCAGGGCGATGGTCAGGCCGACCAGGGCCAGGGCCAGCATCGGGTTGCGGCCGGCGAAGGCCAGCAGTTCTTCGAAGTTCACAGGAATAAGGGGCTGGAAGCGGGCGCCGATTGTCGCACAGCTGGCCGGCGGCGCTACTGGCCGTTCCACAAGTCCGGCAGCCCGTCCAGCAGCCACCAGGTCTTGGCCTGCGCGTCCCAGCGCCAACGCTCGCGGTAGCGCACGATGCGCTCGGCCTGGGTGTTGCGGTTGATCACCCCCAACTCGATGTCGCGCACCACGTCGCCGTCCAGCACGCCGATCCGGCCGACCTTGTAGGAGGACACCTGCACCTGGCGGTAGCGCTCCAGCTGCAGATCGGTCAGCGGGTGCGCCTGCCGGTAGGCCGGATCCACCGCTTCCCAGGCCGATTCGAATTCGCTCCAGCGGATCGCGGTGCCGTAGGCGGTCTGCAGGTCGTCGAGCTTGCTCTGCTGGCTGCGGCTGCCGGCCAGCGCGGTGCCGGCGAAACCCAGCACCAGCAGCAGCGCCAGGGCGCGGAACATCGAAGGCATGGCGGGTGTCCGGATGGGCGCGAGCGGTGCGCGCATCCTACCCTTTCGCGATGGCGACGAAACGTCCGCTCAGCGTCGCCGCGGCGGCGGCATCGGCCGGCCCGACCTGGGCCTGGATGCCGATCCGGGCACGGCCGCGCTGGCGGAAGGTCTGTACGAAGGTGTCCCATTCGGCCTGCGCATCGGCGCCGGCCTGCGCGTGCAGGTCGGCGTAGAGCGGCGCCAGGTAGCGCACCTGGGTGTCGGCGACGTAGACGTCGGCCTGCAGGCCGGCGCGGTGCAGTTCGCAATTGACCAGCGCCCAGCCGGCCAGGGTCATCACCGAGCCCAGACTGCCGCCGAAGGCGTTGCCCTTGTCGTTGAGGTTGGCCGCCAGCGGCGCGACCACATGCAGGCGCCGATCGGCATAGCCTTGCAGCGCGACCTGCAGCGCCGCCACCGGCGGCATCGCGTCGAACTGCCGCTGCAACTGCTGCAGGAACGCATCGAAAGGAAGATCCGCTGCCATGGTGCGATTGTGCTGCCGGTGGGGGCTCGCATAATGCCTGGCATGAGCGCACATGCAACCGCTGCCGCCGCGGCCTGGACCCTGATCTCGCTGCGCCCGCAGGGCGAGCACGCGCCGCTGCGGCGTGCCGCGGCGCGGGTCGGCGCGCGGCTGCTGGCGGTCTCGCCCTGGCGCCTGCAAGCCTGCGACGATAACGCCACGCGCAGCGCGCTGGCCTTGGCGCTGGCCGCGCCGCGGGTGATCTTCAGCAGCCCGGCTGCAGTGCGTGCGGCCGCGGCGCTGCAGCCGCTGGCGGCGGCGCCCGGGCAATGCTGGCTGGCGGTCGGCGCCGGCACCGCGCGCGCGCTGCAGCGCCATGGCATCGCCGAGGTCGCGGTTCCGGAACGGATGGACAGCGATGGCCTGCTGGCGCTGCCGCAGCTGGCGGCCAACGATGGCGCCGTCGGCCTGGTCACTGCGCCCGGCGGGCGCGGCCTGATCGCCGCGCAACTGCAGGCGCGCGGCACGCCGCTGCAGCGCGCCGATGTCTACCGCCGGGTGCCGTTGCCCCTGTCCGCGGCGCGCATCGCCCGGCTGCGCGCCGCCGCGCCGGGCGTGCTGGCGCTGAGCAGCGGCGAGGCGCTGCGGCTGGTGCTGGATCAGCTACCCGACGACCTGGCCGCAGCCTGGCGCGCGCGACCGCTGGTCGCGGCCAGTGAGCGGCTGGCCGCGCAGGCCGCCGAACTCGGGTTCATCGACATCACGCGCGCGGCCGGTCCGCTGGCGCAGCAACTGGCTGCGGCCGCCGCTGCGGCCGTAACGCGCTCGCCACCTCGCTGAACGCGCGCCGTCCCCCGGCTTGCGGGCGCGGTGCCGCTCACGCCATGCTCCCGCGTGCCGTGGGTCCGACCGTCGCCATCGTCGCGACGGGACGCAGGCCATAAGGATGCCCCCGCCGATGACCGAAATCTCGTCCACGCCCCGCCGCTCCACGCGCTGGATCTGGCTGCTTCTGGTACTGGCCATGCTGGCTGCGCTCGCGCTGGCCGGGTGGCGCGGCTGGGAGTGGTGGCAGGCGCGCAATGCGCGCGCGCTGGCCGAACAATCGGAGACCCAACTGCAGTTGCAGGCCCTGCAACAGAATCTGGAAACGCTGCGCCGCGACCAGCGCGCCACCGTGCAGCGGGTACAGGACGCGGCCAGCACCAACCGCGTGCTGCGCGACGAGATGCTCGGCCTCAGCCAGCGCAGCGCCTTGCTCGAAGACAACGTCGCCAAGCTCGCCGACTCCAATCGCCACGGCGCGCAGGCGCTGCGCCTGGACGAGGTGGAACTGCTGCTGAGCCAGGGCCAGCAGCGCCTGGACGTGGCCGGCGATACCCAGGGCGCCCGCCGCGCCTATGCGCTGGCCAGCGACGTGCTGGAAGGCGTGGACGATCCGCGCTATCTCAACCTGCGCCAGGTGCTGCTGCAGGAACGCACCGCGCTGGACGCGCTCGGCGAGGGCCCGCAGGCGCGGCTGTCGGCGCAGCTGGACGCCTTCGCCGCCAGCCTGGACGCCTTGCCCACACAACTGCCCGAGCGCACCCAAGCGCCGCTATGGCAACGGCTGCTGTCGCCGCTGGTCAAGATCCGCCCCGCCCAGGGCGGGGTGCTGGTCGCGCGTTCGGAGCGGATCGCCGCGCGCGACGCGCTGCAGCTGGACCTGAGCCTGGCGCGCGCCGCACTGGAGCGTGGCGACGCGCGCGGCTACCGCGGCGCGCTGACCCGCGTCGGCACCTGGCTGCAACGCCTGTGGCCCGATTCGGCGCCGCTGCGCGAACGCCGCGCCACAGTGCAGACCCTGCGCAATGCCGCCCTGCGCCCGGCCATCCCCGAGCTGGGCACCACCCTGCAGCAGTTGCGCAGCATGCGCGACGCAAGGAGCCAACCATGAAATCCCTCCGTTCCCTGATCGTGTTGCTGGTGGTGATCGCGCTGGGCGTGATCGGTGCGCAATGGCTGGCGCAGGACAGGCTGGGCGACCTCGGCGAAGTGATCGTGCGCGCCGGCGGCAACGACTACATCTCGCCGCTGCCGCAGGCGGCGCTGCTGCTGGTGATCGCCTTCCTGGCGCTGTGGCTGCTGTGGAACCTGATCAGCTTCCCGTTCCGCGCCTGGGGCCGGCATCGCCGCAAGCAATCGCGCGCGCGCCTGATCGAAGGCCTGACCGCGCTGCACAACGGCCAGTGGACGCGCGCCGAAAAGCAGCTCAATGCCGCTGCGGAAGATCCCGAGGTCAGCGCCATCGCGCTGGTCGCGGCGGTACGCGTGGCCGATGCGCGTGGCGACGCGGAGGCCGCCAACCGCTATCTGCAGCGCCTGAGCGAACGCGACGCCGGCGCGCACGCGCTGCTGCAGGGCGAGCGCCTTCTGGCCCAGCAGCGTCCGGTCGATGCGATCAATGCGTTGGATGTGGCCGCGGCGCAGCCGTTGCCGCCGCGCGGGTTGCTGCTGCGCACCGAGGCGCTGACCAGCATCGGCCGCGCCGGCGAGGCCTATGGCCAGCTGGGTGCGATCCGCCAGCAGCAGGCCCTGCCGCTGGACGCGATCGGCCCGCTGGAATCGCGCCTGGCCGCCGCCTCGCTGCAGCAGGCCGACGATGCCAACGTGCTGGCCGAACGCTGGGAAAGCCTGCCCAAGGCGCAGCGCAGCGAACCGGCGGTGGTCGAGGCCTATGCCACCCGCGCCGCCGCGCTGCACTGGGACGACGCGGCGCTGCGTGCGGTGGAACAGGCGCTGGAAACGCGCTGGGATGAACGCCTGGCGGCGCTGTACGGCAGCCTGCCGGTGGAGAAATACGATTCGCGCCGCGCCAGCGCGCAGCGCTGGCTGCAGAACCATCCGGACAGCCCGGGACTGCTGCTGACCCTGGCCCGGCTGGCGCGTCAGCAGCAGCAATGGCCGCAATCGGAGGAATTCCTGCACCGCGCGCTCGCGCTGGGCGCCGGCGCCGAGGCCTGGGAGGCGTTCGGCGATGGCTATGCCGAGGCCGGCGACGCAGTCCTGGCCCAGCACTGCTACGCCAACGCGCTGCGCGTGCAACGCGGCGAACCGGTCCAGCCGCTGCCCGCAGCCGCCGCGCCGGTGATCGTGCCGATCGATCTGGATCCGGGCAGCGCCGAACGCCGCGACGAGCACGGGTTCCCGCGCCTGCAGGAATGAGCGCGTCAGCCGGGACGACGTACCGTTGATCGAGGCAGGCGCTGGCAGCCGGCGCCTGCGTTTCCGCGCAACGATCGCCAGGCCAGCGCCTGGCCGGCCGCACCGACCGGCTCAGCGCCGCAACGCGGCCGGCAGCGTCGGCAGGCGCGCCAGGAAGGCGGGCGCCACACCCTTGTAGCGCGCATAGCGCTCGTCCATGCGCCGCGGCACCAGGATGCGCGCGCCGAACATGCCGGCGATCAGCATGGCCAGGAACACCGCCAAGCCCAGCCAGAGCCCGGCCTCGTCGCCGACGGCGAATCCCAGCAGCGGTCCGACGACGAACGCGGCCGCGGCGAGCAGCACGAAGCGGTTGCGCCGGCGCCGATGCTCGGCGCACATGCCGAGCACGTGGCTGCTGCGCTTGCGCGCGATCAACGCCGCGATCGCGTAGATCACCACGCTCACCAGGATCAGCACGTACCAGCCCGGCGCATGCCAGTAGAACGTGCGCTTCTTGAGTTCGTCGTTGCGCAGCGCCGCCCCGCACTTGACGCAGCGCGCCGGGAACGGCGTATCGCGCACGCACAGCAGGTCGTCGCCGTCGCGCCACAAGGTCTCGCCCGGCAGCGGCGGCGGCATGGTGGTGGTCGGGATGGCGGTGTCAGGCGCCTGATACGGATTGAAGCTGTCCTGCTGGCTCATGGCATGCGCCCCCTGCGCGCCGTTCGGCCTGCGGCGTGCAGGCGGATCGGCGCGCATGGTAGCGCAGCGGCAAGCGTTGCTGGCGGGCGATGGCGGGAACAGCGGATTCGGCGATGCGGCGCTCGTGGCCCGCCTTCGTGGCCCAGCTGTCGACCTGCCCGCTTTCGCGGACCGCGCGCCGCGGCTCAGCGCTCGACGATCGCCACCACGCCCATGCCGCCGGCGGTGCAGATCGAGATCAGCGCCCGCCCGCCGCCGCGCTCGACCAACTGCTTGGCCACCGTGGCGACGATGCGCGCGCCGGTCGCCGCGAACGGGTGACCGGTGGCCAGCGAGGACCCCAGCGGATTGATCTTGGCCGGATCGATCTGCCCCAGCGGCGCGTCCAGGCCCAGCCGGGTGCGGCAGTAGTCCTCGCTCTCCCACGCGCGCAGCGTGCACAGCACCTGCGCGGCGAAGGCCTCGTGGATCTCGTAGATATCGAAGTCCTGCAGGCTCAGATTATGCCGCTTGAGCATCTCCGGCACGGCGATGGTCGGCGCCATCAGCAGGCCTTCGCCGTGCACGAAGTCCACCGCCGCGACCTGCGCATCGCGCAGATACGCCATCGGCGCATGGCCGTGCGCCTGCGCCCATTCCTCCGAGGCCAGCAGCACCGCGGCGGCGCCGTCGGTCAGCGGGGTGGAGTTGGCCGCGGTCAGCGTGCCGCGGCCGCTGGTCTTGTCGAACGCCGGCTTCAGCGTGGCGAGCTTTTCCAGCGAGGTGTCGGGGCGCAGGATGTTGTCGCGCTCCACGCCGCGGAACGGTGCGATCAGGTCGGCGAAGAAGCCGCGCTCGTAGGCAGCGGCCAGCTTGTGGTGCGAGGACACCGCCCAGGCATCCTGCGAGTCGCGCGCGATGTTCCACTGTTTGGCCATGTCCTCGCAGTGGTCGCCCATGCTCTTGCCGGTGCGCGGCTCGGCCACGCCGGGGAACTCCGGCTTGAGTTCGGCGAACTTGAAGCTGCGGGTCAGCGCGCGGATCTTGTCGCCGGTGGTCTTGGCGCGGTTGGCGGCCAGCAGCCGCGCGCGCAGCTTCTTGCCATAGACGATCGGCACTTCCGAGGTGGTGTCCGAACCGCCGCCGATGCCCGACTCGATCTGCCCCAGCGCGATCTTGTTGGCCACGGTGATGATGCTGTCCAGGCTGGTGCCGCAGGCGCGCTGCAGGGTGATGCCCGGCGTCAGCGGCGACAGGCCGGACGACAGCGCCGCCTCGCGGCCCAGATTCCAGTCGCTGGAGTGCTTGATCACCGCCCCCATCGCCACCTCGCCCAGTTGCTGCCCGTGCAGGCCGTAGCGCTCGACCAGCGCGCCCAGCGTGCGCACCGACATGCCGAGGTTCCCGACATCCGCATACGCCGTGTTCTGCCGGCAAAACGGAATACGGACGCCGCCGAGAATGGCGACGGGACGGGCTACTGGCATGGGATTACCTCGCGCGAGGGGTCGGGGACATGGCCTGCACGTTAGCGCAGGCATAATGAAGCGAGTGTAGCTTTGCGCCCGTGACGGGCCAACCGCCAAGCCATGAACCAAGCCATAGCCAGCATGAATGCCCGCGGCGTGATCGCCCTGGAACTGTCCGCCGGGCTCGCCCCCGCCCACGCGGCGCTGCCGCACGCCCTGGCCGCGGAACTGGCCGAGAAGGTCGGCCGCGACCTGGCGCAACTGGTGCCGGCGGTGCGCGACCTGGAATTGAGCCTGGCCGGCGCGCATTTCGACCCGGCCGAGGTGCTGCGTCCGGGCTGGCCGATGCACCGGCGCCTGGACGAGCTGCGCGCGCGCGCGCCCGGCCGCGACGCCGGCCCGCGCCTGTTGGCGTTCGGCGCCGACGCCGATGGCGCGGTACCGCTGCCGTTCCAGGCCGACACCGCGCTGCTCGGCGGCGCGCTGCGGGTGGTGCCGTTCCTGCTCAGCGGTCCGGCCGAAACGCTGCAACCGGTGGCCGAGGCGCTGGAGGACGTGTTGCTGGCGCAGGGCATGGCGCAGCCGGACACCGCGCTGCTGGCGCAGCAGGCGTTCGGCGCGCAGATCGAACACGCGCGCTACCTGACCGTCAACGACCTGGCCGCGATGATGTCGATGCAGTACGACAACCAGGGCCTGGCGCCGCTGTGGCCGCTGATCGAGACCGCGTTGCTGGCGCCGGACCAGGAGGAATGGCTGGCCAGTCCGCCCGAACCGCTGCTGCGCTACCGCGGCGGCGAAGTGCGCATGGCCTTGTTCGACCCGGCCAGCTGGTGCGCGCACTACGCCCACGACCGCCAGGACTGCGAGCGTCTGCAGCGGGTCTACGAACACTACCTGGCCCGGCAGCGGCAACTGGCCGCGGTGCTGGAAGCGCACGGCATGCCGGTGCTGTACGTGCATTGCGAGGCCGGCGAGGACGCGAAGCAGGCGTTGCTGGCGGCGTGAATCGCATTTGATCGAGAGCGGCGTGGGGGCGGCGGCTCGCAGGCGAGCTTGCGGAAATCCCACTGAAATGTGCGGCGATTCGGAATTCGGCGCGGATCCTGCCCGGCGCTCTCGGGCTGCTCGGTTCGTTCGTCGCGGCTGAAGCCGCTCCTACAGGGGTTTGCGTCAGGATGGCTGGGCGCGGTGTGGTGGGACTTCGGTGCCGATGGCGCGCGATACCGCACGGTTTAGAGCGTCGCTCGCCGCGACTTCAGGGCACCTCTAATAACTCCATTCCCGAAGCTGCACGCTGCGTGTGGCGATGGCGTGTTCCTTTTTTCTGTCGCGGCTGAAGCCGCTCCTACACATGCGCGCCGTGCTCTTGTAGGAGCGGCTTCAGCCGCGACAGGAGGACGAAGCGGCCGTGATGCCAAGGCGTCCATAAAAAACGCGGCCGCAACGCCACCGTCTACCGCCAATGCGCCTTTGCCCATCGCATCTCGAACGTATTGATCCCGGAACCTGCGGGCTGGGCGTGTCGGCGTCTCGCAAGTGCATCGACATGCTTTTTAGGGTTATTAGAGGTGCCCGGAAGTCGCTCCCACACCGAGCGACCTGCCGCGAACCGCGCATTTGTGGGAGGGACTTCAGTCCCGACTGCATGCAGGTCCAGGAGCAGTGCCGCTTCGTTTGTCGCGGCTGCAGCCGCTCCTACACGAGCGCGCGCAGCTCCCAGACGGGCGGACCAGACGGCGTGCCCCAGCGCTGCAGAAGTGGTTTCGACCGACCGGCGCTCCGAAGTCGGCGGATTTGCCGACTTCGGAGACCGTCGCAGCCGATGGTCCGAAGCCACCGGCGTTGCGTTTACTGTGCGGACCTGCCGCTTACTGCGCGGAAGGCGCCGCCGCTGCGCCGGCCGGGGCCGCCGCGCTCGCGTTGCCCTTGATCACGCCGCAGGCCAGGCGGCCGCCGGCATTGCCGGTGGGCTGGGTCTTGTAGTCGTCGGGGTCGGCGTGGACGATCACCGCGTGGTTGAGGATGTCGAAGCCGTCGCCCTTGCCGATGTTGACGTTGTTGGACACCGCCGCGTCGATCGTGGCCTTGCCGTCGGCGTCGGCCTTCAGGTTCGGCATGTCGCCGCCATGGTGCGGGTCGGCGCTCACCTGGCCGTGCTCGGACTTGGCCGGGTTGAAGTGGCCGCCGGCGCTGCTGCCGTCGGGCGCGCTGCAATCGCCGAACTCGTGGATGTGGAAGCCGTGCTCGCTGTTGGGCTTGAGCCCGGTGATGGTGCCGGTGACGTGCACGACGCCATCGACCGTGTCGAACTTGACCTCGCCGGCGACCTGGTTGCCCTGGGTCGGGCTCAGCGCGGCGCTGGCGGCGGCCTGCGCGGGCGTGGCGGCGGGCGCGGGTTCTGCGGCGGGCGCCGGAGTGGCGGGCGTCGCGGCCGCAGCGGGAGCGTCGGCAGCGGCAGGCTCCTCGCGCTTGCAGGCGCCGAGCGCGAGCGTGGTGGCCAGGAACAGGACGGTGGGAAGCGTACGCATGGTGGTTCTCCTTGAGGGGCCGCGGAATGCGGACGTTCGCCGCGGAGCGCGCTCCGGGCGGATGATCGATCAGCGCAACACGCGGATCACGCCGCAGGCCACGCGCGCGCCGGCATTGCCGGCCGGCTGGCTGCGGTAGTCGTCGGCATCGGCATGCGCGACCAGTGCGCGCCCGGCGATGTCGTTGGCCGCGCCGCCGCCGAGCACCACGCCATGCAGCAGCACGTCGACCTGGGCGACGCCGTCGGCATTCGCGTTGAGGTTGTCCATGTCGCCGGCGTGGTGCGGACCGCTGCCGGCACGGCCGTGCGGGCCGCCGAGCGGATTGAAGTGGCCGCCGGCGCTGCTGGCGTCGGCCGCGCTGCAATCGCCGCGCTCATGCACGTGGAATGCAAACGGGCGATTGGGCTGCAGGCCGCCGAGGGTGCCGGTGATGCGCACGCCGCCGGGCGCGGCCACCAGCGACAGCTTGCCGCTGACCAGGCTGCCGGAAGCCGGGGCGAGCACGGCCTGCGCCTGCTGCGCGGTGCCGCTGGTCGGCATCGGCAGGGCGTTCGGCGGTGGCGGCGGCGGCGCTTTCGGCGGCGCACTGCTGCAGCCGGCCAGTATCAGCAACGCGCTTCCCACGACGGCATGCAAGCTGTAACGCATCGGCATTGGCTCCTTGTGCAGCGAAAACTAGAGGGAGGGCCGTTCACAGCTCATGAAGGCGGCACCGGCCGCACAAGTCTAACCGGCGCTGCGCGCCGGTTCGGGAATCGGGAATCGGGAATCGGGAATCGGCACAGCGTCGCAGCTGTTGCTTACGAGGTCTGCGGAGCGATCAGACGACAGCGCGCTTTTGCGGGTCCCCGGTTCCGGGTGCCGGGTCCCGAGCCGCGTCAGCGGCGGCGCCGCCCCGGGCCCAGCTTGCGGGTGACCGTGTTGCGGCCCACGCCCAGGCGCGCGGCGGCTTCGGCGCGGCGGCCCTGGGTGAAGCGCAGCGCCACTTCCAGCAGCGCCTTGTCGAAACGATCGCGCGCTTCGGCGTGCAGGCCCTCTGCGCCATCGGTCAGACGCTGCTGCGCCCAGGCCGACAGCTGCGCGTCCCATTCGCCGCCCTCGCCGCTGCGCTCGCGGCGGCTGCCGCGCAGCAGCGCGCCGTCCACGTCGTGCGCGTCGATGACCTCGGCCGGCGCCAGCGCCGCCAGCCGCCAGCACACGTTCTCCAGTTCGCGCACATTGCCCGGCCAGGCGTAGCCGCGCAGCGCGTCCAGCGCCGCCGGCGACAGCCGCTTGGGGGGCGTGTCGAGCTTGCGCGCGGCCATCGCCAGGAAGTTCTCGGCCAGTTGCGGCACGTCGGCGCGGCGTTCGCGCAGCGGCGGCAGCTGCAGCCGCACCACGTCGAGCCGATGCAGCAGGTCGGCGCGGAAGCGGCCCTGTTCGACCAGCGCCTCCAGGTCCTGGTGGGTGGCGGCGATCACCCGCACGTCGACCCGGATCAGTTCGCGGCCGCCGACGCGGAAGAATTCGTTCTCGGCCAGCACGCGCAGCAGCCGGGTCTGCAACGGCAGCGGCATGTCGCCGATCTCGTCCAGGAACAAGGTGCCGCCGTCGGCCTGTTCGAAGCGGCCGATGTGGCGCCGCTGCGCGCCGGTGAAGGCGCCGGCCTCGTGGCCGAACAGTTCGCTCTCCAGCAATTCGGCCGGAATCGCGGCGGTGTTGAGCGCGACGAACGGCTTGCGCGCGCGCGGCGACTCGGTGTGCAGCGCGTGCGCGACCAGTTCCTTGCCGGTGCCGGTTTCGCCATTGATCAGCACCGACAGCGGCGCCTGCGCCAGGCGGCCGATGGCGCGGAACAGCGCGCGCATCGCCGGGGTGTCGCCGATCAGCTCGGCGCTGCCCTGGCTGGGCACCGGCAGCGCGGCCTCGGCGACGCCGCCAGCCTCCGGCAGCGCGCGCGCGGCCAGCGCCACCGCGTCATCCAGGTCAAACGGCTTGGACAGGAATTCGTGCGCGCCGCCGCGGAACGCGCCGGCGGTGCTGGCCACGTCGGTGTAGGCGGACATCACGATCACCGGCAGCTGCGGATGCGCGGCCTTGAGCTTGTCCAGCAGCACCAGGCCGTCGTCGCCGGGCATGCGCACGTCGGTGAACAGCAGGTCCGGCAGCGGCCGCTGCGCCAGCGCCTGCAGCGCCGAGGCGGCGCTGTCGAAACCGTCCACGCTGTAGCCGGCATCGCGCAAGGCGGTGGACAGCACGAAGCGGACCGAGCGGTCGTCGTCGACCACCCAGATGCGTTGCGATCCTTCCAGGGATTCGGTCATCGGAAAGCTCCTATTCGGGGTCCGCTGCGGCCTGCGGCAGCAGCAGGGTGAAAACGGTATGCCCGGGGCGGGAGCGGAAGGTCAGCGAACCGGCGTGCTCGCGCGCCACCTGCTGCGCCAGCGCCAGGCCCAGGCCGCTGCCCTCGGCGCGGCCGCTGACCAGCGGCAGGAACAGGTGTTCGGCCAGTTCCTCCGGCACGCCGCGGCCGTCATCGACGATCTCCAGGCGCACGCCGCGCGCATGCACGCGGTCGCGGATGCGCTGGGCGTGCTCGACGCGGGTGCGCAGGGTCACCTGCGCGGCGCCGGCCTGGATCGCGTTGCGGACCAAGTTCCACACCGCCTGGGTCAGGCGGTCGGCATCGCCGAGGAACTCGGGAATGCTGGGGTCGTAGTCGCGCTGCAGGCGCACCGACCAGCCGCCCTCGTTCTCGGCCAGGCGCAGCACCCGTTCCAGCACCGCGTGGATGTTGAGCATGGCGTGCGGCCGCGCCGGTGCCGGCGACAGCAGCTGGTCGAGCAGGCTGTTGAGGCGCTCGATCTCCGCGCCGATCAGCTCGATCAGCTCGCGCTCGTCCTCGTCGCGGTGCTGCGCGCGCCGCGCCAGCAGCTGCGCGGCGCCCTTGAGCCCGGCCAGCGGATTGCGCAGTTCGTGGGCCAGCCCCTTCAGCGCCGCGCCCAGCGCGTTGGGCAAGGCCTGCGCCGGATCCGGGGTGGGGAATTCGTCGACCGGATGCGCTTCCAGCAGCCAGCCGCCGTTGTCCATCCGCGACAGCCAGCCCTCGGCGAAGCGCGGGGTCTCGCCGGGAATGGCCAGCGCCATGCGGTGCAGGCGCAGCACGTCGCGCTCGTCGTTGAGCAGGAACCGCGCCAGCGCGTCGCCCTGCACTTCCAGCGAGGCCAGCGGCTGGTCGAGCAGGCGCCGCGCGCTCACGCCCAGCCAGCGCGCGAAGGCCGGATTGGCGCCGAGCAGGCGGCCATCGGCATCGGCCCAGACCACCGGAGTGCCGAGCGCGTCGAGCGGAGGCGGAGGCGAGGTCATCGACATTGCACCAATGTAGTGCAAAGACCGCCGGGAGGCGCTGAACGCCTGGCCGGGCGGGCGATCTGCCGGAACCGGCCGGCAGCGCGGGCCGGCGCCGAGGCGCGGCCGGTCGCGGCCATCGCCGCCGCCGAGCGCGAGACGCCGCCGGCAACGGAGAAGAAAAGAATTGGGGATCGGGCGAGCCTAGCGGCCACGCGGAAATACCTCAGATCGCTAAGAAAACTGCCGTCGTTCCGCCCCATGGAGCGCCGGCGATGGCCACTGACCGCCAGGACCGGGCATGCCGGCCGCAGGCGGGATGCCGCAGCGGCCCGCGACGCGAGGTCGCGGGCCGCCCTTGCTCAGGACTCGTACGCGGCTTCGCCGTGCGAGGTGATGTCCAGACCTTCGCGCTCGGCTTCTTCCGACACCCGCAGGCCGAACACCAGCTTGGCGACCAGGAAGCCGACCACCGACACCACGCCGATCCAGACCACGGTCACGCCGACGCCGGTGGCCTGCACCAGGACCTGGTGGCCCATGGTCACGCCTTCGGCATAGCCTTGACCGCCCAGCCCCTTGTCGGTGAACACGCCGGTCAGGATCGCGCCGACGATGCCGCCGACGCCGTGCACGCCGAACACGTCCAGGGTGTCGTCGGCGTTGAGCAGCTTCTTCAGCCCGGTCACGCCCCACACGCAGATCGCGCCGGCGGCCACGCCGATGGCGATCGCGCCGAACGGGCCGACGGTGCCGGCGGCCGGGGTGATGCCGACCAGGCCGGCGACCATGCCCGAGGCCACGCCCAGCGCCGAGGACTTGCCCTTGACCAGCTTCTCGACCAGCGACCAGGCCAGCACCGCGGCGGCGGTGGCCAGCAGCGTGTTGAGGAAGGCCAGCGCCGCGGTGGCGTTGGCTTCCAGCGCCGAACCGGCGTTGAAGCCGAACCAGCCTACCCACAGCAGCGAGGCGCCGACGAAGGTCAGGGTCACGTTGTGCGGCTTGAGCGCGGTCTGGCCGAAGCCCAGGCGCTTGCCGACGAAGTAGGAGCCGACCAGACCGGCGATACCGGCGTTGATGTGCACCACGGTGCCGCCGGCGAAGTCCAGCGCGCCCTTGGTGAACAGGAAGCCCGGCGCCGCCCACACCATGTGCGCCAGCGGCAGGTAGCCGAAGGTGAACCAGATGACGACGAACAGCAGCACCGCGGCGAACTTCACGCGCTCGGCGAAGGCGCCGACGATCAGCGCGCCGGTGATGCCGGCGAAGGTCAGCTGGAAGGCGACGAACACGTATTCCGGCAGCTTGAAGCCCTTGGAGAAGGTGTCG
The DNA here is from genome assembly GCF_041245805.1 of Xanthomonas sp. DAR 34887. Classification (NCBI taxonomy): domain Bacteria; kingdom Pseudomonadati; phylum Pseudomonadota; class Gammaproteobacteria; order Lysobacterales; family Lysobacteraceae; genus Xanthomonas; species Xanthomonas tesorieronis. The sequence goes on along the minus strand of NZ_CP162490.1, from coordinate 292,308 downwards.
GCCAGCGTGGTGGTATCCACGCCGTGCAGCAGCGCCTTGTTGAGCGTGCCGACGAACAGGCCGCCATCGGCGAAGGCCAGGCTGTAGCCGTACAGCACCCACAGCACCGCGATCAGCGAGAACACCACGCCGACCTGGATCAGCACCGACAGCACGTTCTTGGAGCGCACCATGCCGCCGTAGAACAGCGCCAGGCCCGGCACCACCATCAGCAGCACCAGCAGCGTGGAGGTCAGCATCCAGGCGACGTCGCCCTTGTCCACCACCGGCGCGGCAGCGGCAGGCGCGGCGGCGGCGGCAGGCGGCGCCGGCGGCGTCAGTTGTTCGGTGACCACGTCCGGCGTCGGCGCCGGGGTCACTTCGGCCTGGGCGAAAGCCGTGCCCGGCACGCCCACCGCCATCGCGCTGACCAGCATCAGCATGCACACCGCGTAGAACCGGGCCTTCCACCCGGAGAAAAGACCTGTCTTCATGAGGGGCTCCAGGGTGGGGTTAGAGCGCATCTGCGCCGATCTCGCCGGTGCGGATCCGGATGACCTGTTCGATCGCGGTGACGAAGATCTTGCCGTCGCCGATCTTGCCGGTCCCGGCCGCGGTCTGGATCGCCTCGACCACGGCGTCCAGGCGCTCGTCGGTCACCACGGTCTCGATCTTGATCTTGGGCAGGAAGTCCACGACGTACTCGGCACCGCGATACAGCTCGGTGTGGCCTTTCTGCCGGCCGAAGCCCTTGACCTCGGTGACGGTGATGCCGGACACGCCTGCCTGCGACAAGGCCTCGCGGACCTCGTCGAGCTTGAATGGCCGGATGATGGCGGTGATCAGTTTCATGCGCATACCCCGTTGGTGGAAGGAGCCGGCCGCCGAACGCCGGCCGGCGGTTTGCATGTCATCGGCGCCGCGAATGGCGCCGTTCTGCTGCGCGGTGCGTCCCGCGGATCACGCCGTGGCGCGGCGCACGCGAGTGCGACGGCAACGGCGACGTGGGAGGGAGCGTGGCCCACGGCACGCAAGCGCTTGTCTCGTGCTGCATCCCCTGGAAAAACCGCTGTCGCTACTGCGTTCGGGCGCGAACCACCGGCACGGCTCCCCAGCCGAGTAGGTGGCGGCGATGACGAAGGAGGGAGGGGTAACCTTCGCCATCGCCGCGCGTGGAACTCAGTTGGCGTAGTACAGCTGGTATTCCAGCGGGTGCGTTGCGGCGCGGAACTTGGTCACTTCCTGCATCTTCAGCGCGATGTAGCCGTCGATGAAGTCGTCGCTGAACACGCCGCCGGCCTTGAGGAACTCGCGGTCGGCGTCGAGCGCTTCCAGCGCCTGGTCGAGGCTGGAGCACACCTGCGGGATCTTCTTCTCTTCTTCCGGCGGCAGGTCGTACAGATCCTTGTCGCTGGGCGCGCCCGGGTCGATCTGGTTCTTGATGCCGTCCAGGCCGGCCATCATCAGTGCAGCGAAGGTCAGGTAGCCGGACTGCAGCGGATCCGGGAAACGGATCTCGATGCGCCGCGCCTTCGGGTTGGACACCCACGGAATGCGGCACGAGGCCGAGCGGTTGCGCGCCGAGTAGGCCAGCATCACCGGCGCCTCGAAGCCCGGGACCAGGCGCTTATAGCTGTTGGTGCCGGAGTTGGTGAAGGCGTTGATCGCCTTGGCGTGCTTGAAGATGCCGCCGATGTACCACAGCGCCATCTGCGACAGGCCGCCGTAGCCGTCGCCGGAGAACAGGTTCTGGCCGCCCTTGGCCAGCGACTGGTGCACGTGCATGCCCGAGCCGTTGTCGCCGACGATCGGCTTGGGCATGAAGGTCGCGGTCTTGCCGTTGCGGTAGGCGACGTTCTTGATGATGTACTTCATCATCATCAGCTCGTCGGCCTTCTTCACCAGCGAGTTGAACTTGGTGCCGATCTCGCACTGGCCGGCGGTGGCCACCTCGTGGTGGTGCACCTCGACCTCGATGCCGACCTGCTCCAGGGTCTTGCACATTTCCGCGCGCAGGTCCTGCAGCGAATCGGTCGGCGGCACCGGGAAGTAGCCGCCCTTGACCGCCGGACGGTAGCCGCTGTTGCCGCCTTCGATCTTGCTGCCGCTGCTCCAGGCCGCTTCTTCCGAATCGATCTTGAAGAAGGTGTGGCCCATCTCGTTGCCGAAGCGCACGCCGTCGAAGATGAAGAATTCCGGCTCCGGGCCGAAGAACGCCTGGTCGGCGATGCCGCTGGACTTCAGGTAGGCCTCGGCGCGCTTGGCCACGCCGCGCGGGTCGCGGTCGTAGCTCTGCATGGTGGCCGGGTCGAGGATGTCGCAGGTCAGGACCAGGGTCGGATCGGCCATGAACGGGTCGATGAACGCGGTGTCGGCATCGGGCAGCAGGACCATGTCCGACTCGTTGATGCCCTTCCAACCCGAAATCGAGCTGCCGTCGAACATCTTGCCTTCTTCGAACAGCGCCGGCTCGATGATGCTCGCGGGGAAGGTCACGTGCTGCTGCACGCCGCGCATATCGACGAACCGCAGGTCGACGAACTCGACCTTGTTGTCCTTGACCAGCTTCTCAATATTTTCCGCAGACATCGATGAAACCTCGGTTGGTGAATGGCTTGCCCAGTAAGAGCAATCGCCGTGCCAACTGTGACCGGTTCACAAGTCCTTGATTTTGGTGAAGCGAGCACGCCAACGGGGTGAAATCGACGCACCAAAATAGGTCGCTGGCAATTCTGAGCACCAAAATGGTGCTTCAAGCAATGTTTTATCCTTGCCCGGCTTTCCTCCCCCACAAGCCGAACCCTCCCCCATGAGCGACCTGTTCTCCGCCCTGCTGCTGGGCATCCTCGAAGGCCTGACCGAATTCCTGCCGGTCTCCAGCACCGGCCACCTGCTGATCGCCGAGCAATGGCTCGGCCGCCGCTCGGACTTCTTCAACATCGTGATCCAGGCCGGCGCGATCCTGGCCACCACCCTGGTGTTCCGGCAGAAGCTGTGGACGCTGGCCACCGGGCTGGGCGATCGCGCCAACCGCGACTACGTGCTCAAACTGGGCACCGCGTTCCTGGTCACCGCGGTGGTCGGTCTGGCGGTGCGCAAGGCCGGCTGGCAGCTGCCGGAAACGGTACAGCCGGTGGCCTGGGCGCTGGTGATCGGCGGCGTGTGGATGCTGGTGGCCGAGCATTTCGCCGCGCGCATGCCCGAGCGCGAGCTGGTGACCTGGAAGGTGGCCATCGCGGTGGGCCTGGCGCAGGTGGTGGCCGGCGTGTTCCCGGGCACCTCGCGCTCGGCCGCGACGATCTTCCTGGCGATGCTGCTGGGCCTGAGCAAGCGCTCGGCCGCGGCCGATTTCGCGTTCCTGGTCGGCATCCCGACCATGTTCGCGGCCAGCGGCTATTCGTTCCTGGAGCTGTACAAGAACGGCGCGGTGGGCAGCGAGGACTGGGGCGACGTGGCCATCGCCTTCGCCGCGGCGGTGGTGACCGGCTTCATCGTGGTGAAGTGGCTGCTGGGCTACATCAAGTCGCATCGCTTCACGGCGTTCGCGGTGTATCGCATCGTGCTGGGTGCGGCGCTGCTGCTGTGGTTGCCGGCGGCCTAGGGCCGGTTGGCTGGCGGCCGTACCCTCACCCCAACCCCTCTCCCGGCGGGAGAGGGGCTCGGTTTTTCCTTCTCCCGTCGGGACCATGGCCCCCTTTTCGGGGGAAGGTGCCCCGCAGGGGCGGATGAGGGTACGGGCAAAGCCTCGTGCACCCAACCTCCGCGAGACGCTTTCGCGCCGGACCCTCACCCCAACCCCTCTTCCGAGGGGAGAGGGGCTCAAGCGAGCTTGGGATTCAGGCTGTACGTGCCATACAGGCTGGCCTCGCCCAGCACATGGCCCTGCATCGCGCGCAGCGCGTCGGCGGCGGTGAAGCGTGCCGGCAGGTCCAGCGTGGCCACGTCCAGCGCGAACAGCCGGAAAAAGTAGCGATGCACGCGCAGGTCGTTGGCCGGCGGGTACGGGCCGTCGTAGCCGTAGTAGTCGCCGCCCATCTGCGCATCGCCGGCGAACCAGTCGGTATAGCTGTTCAAGCCCTGCCGCGCGCCGGGCAGGCCCGGCGGTTGCCGCTTGCCCTTGGCCACGACGCCGTCGCTGGCGCTGCCTTCGGCGATCTCGCGCAGCTCGGCCGGAATCTCAACGGCAGCCCAATGCACGAAATTGGTGCGCGGCTGTTCGACCGGGATCTGCACATCGTCGCGGCCGACCATCTCGGCCACGGTCGGTACGTCCGGGTCGATGCACAGCAGCGCGAACGCCGCGGTGCCGGCCGGCACCTCGTCCCAGGCCAGATGCGGATTGCGGTTGGCGGCGAAGCCCTCGGCCTGGCCCATCGCGTAGGTCGCGGCGATCGGCTGGCCGGGCTGGATGCTGTCACTGCGAAGACGCATGCGAAACACTCCGGTGGGGGAATCAGCTCTCAGCGTAGCCAAGGCGCACGGCCACCGGCGTGAGCAGCGCGAACGCGGCCGCCAGCGGCGCGGCATAGGCGCGCCAATGGCCGGACGGCAGGCGCGGCGGGCCGATCGTGGACACGCTGGGGAACGGGATGCCGAAGGCCTGTTGCAACGCCGCGGCCACGCCGTCTGGATCGGCCTCGATGCCGTCCAGGCGCAGCAGGCGGTGCGGATACAGGTCCTGCTCGTGCAGGTCGGCGACCTGGGTCAGCACCGCCGCCAGCCACTGCGCGCCGATCTCCGGCGTGGCCAGGCCGAGCGGCGCCGGGGCGCCGTTGGCCAGCCAGTCCAGCAGCATGTCGCGCGGGTCGCGCAGCGCGATCAGCAGCCGCCCTTCCGGCAGCTGCGGCCGCAACGCGCGCAGCAGCGCGTTGTCCCACCACAGCAGCCAGTCGACGATGTTGCCGTCGTCGATGCCGCGTGCAGGCAGTTGCGCGCGCCACTCGGCGATCAGCGCCGCGCCGTCGAGTGCGCCGCTGTCGAGCTCGGGGACGGTACGGTAGCGCTGGAAGCCGTCGGTGGGCGGCTGCGCGCCGAAGCGGTCGCTGCGCAGCACCTGGCTGGTCGCGTCCATCACCGCGATCACCCGCTCCACGCCGCTGCCCGGCGCGCCCCACACGAACAGCGGCCGCGCGTGCTGTTGCGGGTCGATCTCGGCCAGCGCCGGCCACTGCGCCGGGGCCTGGCCCAGCGGCGGCAGCGGCAGGCGATGCGGCAACTGTTCCTGCTGGAACGCCAGCCACGTCGCCAGCGCCTCGGTCGCGCAACCGGCGCGGTCCTGCACCGCCGCCAGCCACGGCCGCAGCGTGGTCTGCTCGTGCTCGGGCATGCGCTGCATCAGGCCGCGCACGTGGGCGATGGCCGCGTCGTGCTCGCCGCGCTCCAGCAGAGCCTCGACCAGGCGCTCCTCGCCGCTGATGCGGCCCGGCTCCAACGCGACGATGCGCTGCGCCACGGCCTCGCCCTGATCGCGTTCGCCGGCCATGTCGTGCACCCGCAGCTGCGCTTCCAGCGCCGGTACGTGGCCCGGCATCGCCGCCTGCCAGCGCGCGATCAGGGCGCGCGCCTCGGCGCCGCCGACCGGCTCCAGCGCCAGCCGCGCCAGCCACAGGTCGTGCGCATCGGTGGTGGTGGCCAGCGCCGCTTCCAGGGTGGCGCGGGCATCCTCGACCGCACCCAGCCGCTGCCAGGCGATCAGCGCCGCATGCAGGGTGCGGCGGTCGGCCGGGGCCACGCCCAGCGCGCGCCGCAGGTGCTCCAGCGCATCGGCCGGGCGCCCGGCCTGCAAGGCGTATTCGCCCGCCAGCCGGCGCATGCCGGCGGTGTCGCTGACCGGATCGGCCAGCACCGCGTCCAGCGCCGCGATGGCGTCGTCGAGGCGGCCCTGGCGGTGTGCCAGCTGCGCGACCAGCGCCATCAGCGCACTGGTACCGCGGGTCAGCGTGGCGACGCGGCGGAACGCGGTCTCGGCGAACGCCAGATGCTGCTTTTCCAGGTAGGCGAAACCGAGCGCGTACAGCAACCGCGGATCGTCGGGCAGCGCATTGCTGGCCCGCGACAGCAGCGCCAGGGCGCGATCGGCATCGCCGCGGCGCAGCGCAAGCATGCCGTCCAGGCCCAGCAATTGCGGATGCTCCGGATCCAGCCGCGCGGCGGTGCGGCTGAGCCGCTCCACTTCGTCCAGATCGCCGCGGCCCAGTGCGAGATGGGCGCGCATCACGTAGGCCAGGAACTGGTTGGGATCCAGCGCGGCGGTGCGTGCCAGCGCGTCCTCGGCCTGGGCCAGGTCGTTGGCGCTGAGCAGCATGCCGGCGCGCAGCAGGTGCAGGCCGGCGTCTTCCGGCGCCAGCGCGATGGCCTGGTCGATGCTGACCAGCGCGGCGGCGGTGTCGTCGTTCTGCTGTTGCGCCAGCGCCAGCCAACGGTGCGCCTGCGCGTCGGCGGCGGCGCCGGCCACCCAGGCCTGGGCGATACGCAGCGCGTCGGCGTTGGCCTGGCGGCGCAGGGCGTCGAGAATTTGCTCTTGCATGAGGGTCCGGCTCTGGGCAAACCGGCATTGTAACGGGAGCGCCCGGCCGGCCTGCGCTGGCCTGCGCCAGACATCGCGAACAGGCAGGGTGGGTGCGGCAGGCTGGCGGCGTGGCGCCGCAGCGGTCAGGTCGAGCCATGCGGTGCCGCGTGGCGGTCAGACCCGATCGGCCGGGCCATGCCAGGCGCGGCCGGCCCTGGAACCGGCGACGGGCCCTTGGCTCAGGCGGGCACGCCGTCGGTCAGGCGTTCGGCCACCCAGCGCTCGGCGAAACCGTCGCCGCGCGCATTCTCGATGAAGCCGCAGTGCCCACCCCAGCGCGCGATTTCCAGCCGCGCCAGGGCCGGCAGGCGCAGGTGGCGGAACTCGTCGAGCGGGATCACCGGATCGTCCTCGGCCATCAGGATGTCGGCCGGCACGCTCAGCTGCTGCAGGCGATCGCCGGCGATCGAATAGCTGTCGAAGTATTCCTCGAGGCTGGCGAAGCCGGCATGGCGCTGCGCCAGCCAGCCCATCAGCTCGCGCATGTCCAGCGCCAGGGTGGCGTCGTCGTAGCCGTGCCGCTCGGGGAACAGCTCGCGCTTGCGCAGCAGCGACTCGCGCCACTTGCGGCGGAAATACCAGTCGTAGAACTGCGGGCCGTGCTCGATCCGCTGCATGGTGGTGGCCGGATCCAGCAGCGGGCACACCGCGGCGACGTGCTGCAGCGGCAGGCCGGCGGCCGGCGCGCGCAGCGCCAGGCGCAACGCGAAGTTGCCGCCCAGCGAATAGCCGGCGGCCAGCAGCGTCGGCGCCGGGAAGCGCCGCCACAGATCGGCGGCGGCGTTGACCACTTCGTCCAGGCGCTCGGAGTGGAACAGGTCCACGTTGAGGTGGTGGGTACCGCCGTGGTCGCGGAAGTTGAGCCGGAACACCTGGTAGCCGCGCGCCAGCAATTGCGCCGCGGTCAGGCGCATGTAGCTGGAATCGGCGCTGCCTTCCCAGCCGTGCAGCAGCAGCACGGTGCCGCGCGGGTCGGTATCGGCCGGGACGCTCAGCCAGCCCTGCAGGCGCACGCCGTCGCCGCCGTCGAGGATGTGCGAGGTGGTGGTGGCGCCGCTGGCGGCGAGCAGCTGTTCGCCGCGGCGCACGCGCAGGACGCTGGAACCCAGCACCGATTGCAGATGCGGGTTGCGCAGCCAACGCGGGGGGAGGTAGTCGGCGGCATTCATCATCGGCAGCGAGCTTGCGCCGGGCGATTGGAGCAATAGATCAAATCGCTTGGGCCGCAGTGTTCCATGTTCAGCGTTGCGCCATCGCCGCGACGATGCGCGCGCGCGCGATCTCGGCGATGCCGCGGCGCCCTTCCACGTCCTGCAGGCGGATCGGCTCCAGGAAGTGCACCTCGGCCACGCGGCCGGGTTCGCCGAGCAGGCGCAGGAAATTGGCGAAGAAGCTCTCGTGCGGGCCGAACGCGACCACCGTCTGCGCCGAGCCGCCGGCGCCGTACCGCACCGCCACCGGCTGCACCGCCACCTCGGCTTCCACCGCGGCCTGGAAGATGCGCGCGTGGAACGGGCCGACATCCTCGCCGCCACGGGTGCGCCCTTCCGGGAACACGCCGACCGAGCGCCCCGAGCGCAGCCGTTCCAGCATCGCCTGCAGCACGCCGCCCAGCGATTCGGTGTTGCCGCGCTGGTGGAAGATGGTCTGCCCGCGCGTGGCCAGCCAGCCGACCAGCGGCCAGCCGGCGATCTCGCGCTTGGCGACGAAGCCCATCATGCGCTGGCTGTGCAGCATCACGATGTCGATCCAGCTGACGTGGTTGGCCACGAACAGCACCGGATTGGGCAGCGGCGTACCGATCCGGCGCACGCGCAGGCCGAAGATGCGCAGCAGCCAGGTCGACCACCAGCACACCACGCGGTCGCCGAACGATTCGACGCCGGCGCGGCCGGGCGACAGCGCCATGCATGCCAGCAGGAACGGCAACGACAGCACCACGTGCAGCGCCAGCAGCGGAATGCGGTAACCGTAACGGACCCAGCGCAGCGCCTCGCCGCGTTGGCGCGTGGCGGGTGAGGAGAACTCGCTCATTCTGGTCAGGGTACCGGAAGCCGGAGGGAAGCACCCTATTGTGTCAGCATGAAGACGGTTACGGCTGAGTGCACGCTAATCGCGTGCGATCACCGCCAGGGTCAGCCGCGACACGCACACCGGCTTGCCGGCCGCGTCCTCGATGCGGATCTCCCAGACCTGGGTGGCGCGGCCCACATGCAGCGGCCGCGCGGTGCCGGTGACCACGCCGGTGCGGGCCGCGCGCAGGTGGTTGGCGTTGATCTCCAGGCCCACGCAGATCCGGTCCGGTCCTACGCACAGATTGCCGGCGCTGCTGCCAAGGGTTTCGGCCAGCACCACCGAGGCGCCGCCGTGCAGCAGCCCGTACGGCTGCAGCGTGCGCGCATCGACCGGCATCGTCGCGCGCAGCCAGTCCGGCCCGGCCTCGGTGAAGACGATGCCCAGGTGCGCGATCAGCGTGTCGCGGGCGGCGGCGTTGAGGGCATCGAGATCGACGGGGTCGCGGAAGGGCATTTTGGGTCCGGGATTCGGGATTGGGGATTAGGGATTCGCAAGAGCGGTATCCCCGGCGTGGATATTATTGCGCCTGCACGCAGCATCCGGTCGCAGGGACCCGCTTTTGCCAATCCCGAATCCCCAATCCCCAATCCCGGCCCTCAAAGAATCGGAACCAACCCCGAGCCGAACGCCGTCAGCATCCGCACCAGCAGCCACTTCGGGCCGACGTTGACCTCGGGGAAGTCGCCGACCGCGCTGTAGCAGCGGTGGAAGCCGGGATCGCGCCGGGTCAGCGGCGCCGGGCAGTCGGGGCCGGGCTGGAACTCGTAGTTGGTGGCATAGCGCCATGGCCAGAAATCCAGCACCGGCAACGCCTCGGAGGCCTTGCCCATGCTGTAGTTCAGGCCCGACAGCACCGGCGGCTTGACCCGCGCCGCCACCGTCCACGAATTCTCCGGCTCGATGTCGCGGCCGATGCTGGCGGCCAGCGCCTGGGCGAAGGCCGGGTCGTCGACGATCACCGCGCCCTCGGTGTTGTAGGTCTCGCTGCGCGGATCGAAGTTGTGGGTACCGATCACGCCGACGCGGCGGTCCACCACCAACGACTTGGCGTGCAGGCCCATGCGCGCCCCCTCGCGGGTCACCGGCAGCGGCCGGTTGGCGATGCGGCGGCTGAGGTAGGACGGCCGGGTCTCGGTGCGCAGCACGCGCCGATCGACCTGGCTGCCGTCGGCGCGGCGTTCGCCGCCGGGGGAACCGCCGCTGCCGAGCACCGTGCTGCGGCCGCTGCGCGCATTGCTGCCGGCGGCGCTGCCGCCGATCAGCGGGTTGCGGCCAGTGGCTTCGTCCGGCACCTGCAGCGGCGACGGCAACAGGTTGGCGTAGTCCACCGGCGCGTCCAGCGGGAACGGCTTGTACTCGTAGATATCGAAACCCATCTCGCGCAGGTTGCGGCGCTTGTACTTGTACGACAGCGCATACACCACCGGGTTGTCGGTGCTGGCCAGGCTGTTGGTGGCCACGATCACCTTCGGCGGCTGCGCGCGCTTGCGCAGGTCGCGGAAGATGGCCTGCGCCGGGTCCGACAGCACCAGGTACGGCGTCTGCAGGATGATCTCCTGCTTGGCGTCGGCGATCAGTTTGTCCAGCTTGGGCGCGGTGGAGATCGCCTTGGGGCCGTGTTCGCGGCGGTGCTTCTGCGGCAGGTCGGCGACGTAGTCCACGTGCCTGACCGGCAGCGCCGTCAGCACGAAGGCGTCCTCGACGAAGGCCGGATCGGCCGCCTCCTCGCTCACCCGCTGCACCCGCTCCGGGCGCAGGAACTGCGCCGGCGGCATCTGCGGCACGCCGTCGCGCAGCAGCAGCTTGCCGACATCGTTGAGCCGCGCCACCGGCACGCTGCGCCGCGCCGCCCAATACGCGTCGAAGTTGGCGGCCATGCTGCGCGCCACCGGCCCGGCCACCAGCACGTCGCGGTCGCGGAAGTTGTACTCGCTGTCCCAGTCGTAATAGTCGTCCTGGTAGTTGCGCCCGCCGACCACACCGATCGCGTCGTCCACCACCAGCACCTTGTTGTGCATGCGCTGGTTGAAGCGGCGGAAACAGCACAGCACGCTGGCGGCGTAGTGCAGGTAGTTGGGCTTGGCCAGGCCGAAGGTGGGGTTGTAGATGCGCAGCGAGAAATTCTGGTGCGCGCCGGCCAGCGCGCCGAGGATCTGCAGGTCGGAGATCGCCGACAGCTGGTCGATCAGCACCCGCACCTGCACGCCGCGCCGCGCCGCGGCCAGCAGTTCGTCCATCACCAGCCGCGCGCTGTCGTCCTTGTCGAAGATGTAGGTCTGCAGGTCGATGCTGCGGCTGGCGCTGCGGATCAGGTTGACCCGCGCCACCAGCGCTTCCTCGCCGTGGTCCAGAATGGTGGCGTAGTGGCGCGGGGCGGCGTCGCCGGATTCGGCGAAGGCCTTGCCGGCCAGGGCGCGCAGCGGCGAGGCCAGCGCGCAATGGTCGCTCTGCGCGCACTCGACATGGCTGTCGCGCGCCGCCTCGGCGATCGCCACGGCGCGGCCATGCTGGGCCTGCGACAGGCTCGCGCAACCGCTGCCGAGCAGCAGCGCTGCCAGCACCAGGACCCTCGACCAGGCTGTCACCGAGCGTCCGCTCCGGTCAGCCGCGTACGCAGCACGAAGGTGACCCGATCACTCAAGGCCAGATCCCACTTGTCCATTCCATAACGTCCACGCAAAACCGTACCGCGGCTGATCACGTCGCAATCATAGCCCGGACGACTGCATCCCGCCGGCATCATGGTCAGCGTCTCGGTATGGCTGACCCCGCGAATGCTCAGCGTGCCGACCAGGGAGCCGCCGCTGGTCAGCAGGTCCGGCGAGAACGGCTGCGAATCGAACGACACCGTCGGAAAACGGGCCGCATCGAAGAAATCCTCGCCGCGCATCCAGCCGGTGTAACGCGGCTTGCCGGGAATCTGCACGTAGGCGGTGAACAGGCGCAGGCGCACCTGGTGGCGGCCGTCCGGGCGGACTTCCACGATCCCCTCGAAGCGCGGGAAGAAGCCCTCGATGCGCTGCCCGAAGCGGGTGCGGATCTCGAAGCCGAAGCGCGACTGGGCCGGGTCGAGCACATGCTCGCCCTGCGCCAGCGGCGGGGCCTGGGCCACGGCGTGGCCAGGCAGCAGGCACAGCGACAGCAGCCCGGCGTACAGCGCCGGACTTAGCCGCCGGCGCAGTGCGTTCAGGGCCACCAGAACCCGGTCAGCCGGGCGACCCCGGGCTCGATCGCCGCGTCCTGCGGCACCGTCAGCACCACCACGCTGGCGGTGGGCATGCCGCGGTAGTCGCCGGTCTGGCCGCTGTGCATCAGCGCCGCCAGCTGCTCCAGGCCCGGGTTGTGGCCGACCAGCAGCAGGCGCTCGACGTCGCGATGCTCGTCCATCAGCGCGGCCAGGGTGCCGGAAGTGGCTTCGTAGATCCGCGGTTCCAGGCGCTGCTCGACATAGCCGGTCAATTCCAGCACCGCTTCCAGGGTCTCGCGCGCACGCCGCGCCGGCGAGCACAGCACGCGGTCGGGCACCAGCCGCTGTTCCAGCAGCCAGCGCCCGGCGGCCTCGGCCTCGGCCAGGCCGTGCGGCGACAGCGGGCGGTCGAAATCGGCCTGGCCGGTATCGGCCGGTTCGGCATGGGCATGACGCAGCAGGATCACTTCACGCAGGACGATGGTCATCGGTCAGGCCTTCTTGAGCCACTTGAGCAAGGGTTCCCAGTCCTGCTGGTGATCGCGCACCTGAGCGGAACGGTAGTCGAACAGGCTGCGGCCGAGGCCGACCAGCACCACATAGGCCTGGCTGTCGCGCAGCTGCGCCAGCACCGGATACGGCCAGCCGCCGAGCATCTCCAGCGCCTGCTGCGCGGCGTGGGTCCACGGCTTGCTGCGGTTGATGACCAATCCCACCGGCAGCTTGCGCTGGTGCACCCGCGGCACCTTGGCCAGGGTGTTGAGGAAGCCGACGGTGGCCTCGATGTCCAGCGCCGACGGCATCACCGGCACCACCACCGCATCGGCCTCGTCCAGGAACTGCGACAGGTCCTCGGCCATGGCGCCGGCGGCGCCGTCGATGATGACCCGCTGGGTGTCGTCCGGCAGCGCCGCGCGCCAGGTGCGCTTGCGGCTGGCGTCGATCGGCAGCACCGCGCTGTCCAGGCCGGCGCGGCGCTCGGCCCAGCGGGTCGAGGAGCCCTGCGGATCGGCATCGGCCAGCACCGTCCGCTTGCCGGCCAGCGCGTAGTACGCCGCCAGGTGCGTGGCGATCGTGGTCTTGCCCACGCCGCCCTTGGAGCCGGCCACCAGGATCGTCTTCATGCGCGCCTCGCTTCCGGAAGAAGAGGCCGCAGCGTACACCGGCCCCATGTTGGCCGGTAGTCAACGCGTAGCGGGCCGGGCGGCGCGTTGCTATCGTGGCGGCCCCACGGCAACGGATCGCCCATGAGCGAGCTGCAGGACCTGACCGCGCTGATCCGCGCCAATACCCCCTTGATCGTCATCGAGACCCAGGAGGAGGCGCGCATCGTGGCGCTGTTCCGGCAGGCGCTGATGCAGGTCTGGCGCGCGCTGTACCGCTGGTCGATCACCGAGGGCCTGCGCCGCATCGATCTGGACCGGGAGGACGAACCGAGCGGCCCGCCCGACGCCAGCGCGGTGCTGCAGGCGATCAAGCAGGCCGACCAGCGCGGCATCTACCTGTTGCTGGACGTGGTGCCGTACCTGGGCTACGCCAGCCACCAGCGCCTGCTGCGCGACATCGTCGAGCGCCGCCACTGCCAGCCGCACGTGCTGGTGCTGATCGGCGCCAGGATCGAGCTGCCGCCCGAGCTGGAAGCGCTGGCCACGCGCTTCAACCCGCGCCTGCCCGACGCCAACGCACTGCTGAAGATGGTGCAGGAAGAGGCCGCCGGCTACGCCCGCGAGTTCGGCGGGCGCCGGGTCGAGGTGGATGGCGAGGCGGTCAAGCAGGTGGTGCGCAACCTGCAGGGGTTGAGCCTGATCGACGCGCGCCGCATCGCCCGCCAGCTGATCTACGCCGACGGCGCGCTCAACGCCGCCGACCTGCCGCAGCTGGCCAAGCTCAAGTTCGAGCTGCTCAACCGCAGCGGCCACCTGCACTACGAATACGACGCCACCCGCTTAGCCGACGTGGCCGGCGCGCGCCGGCTCAAGCGCTGGATCGAGCAACGCCGCGCGGTGTTCGCCGGGGCCGCCCCGCCCGGGCTGGACCCGCCCAAGGGCGTGCTGCTGCTGGGCGTGCAGGGCTGCGGCAAGTCGATGCTGGCCAAGGCCACCGCCGCCGGCTTCGGCGTGCCGCTGCTGCGCCTGGACTTCGGCTCGCTGTACGACAAGTACCACGGCGAGACCGAGAAGAACCTGCGCACGGCGCTGACCGCCGCCGAGCAGCTGGCGCCCTGCGTGCTGTGGATCGACGAGATCGAGAAAGGCCTGGCCAGCGGCGGCGAGGACGGCGGCGTGTCGCGGCGCGTGCTCGGCTACCTGCTGACCTGGATGGCCGAGCGCGGCGGCACGGCCGGGGCCGGCGGCGTGTTCATCGTCGCCACCGCCAACCAGGTGCACGAGCTGCCGGCCGAACTGCTGCGCAAGGGCCGCTTCGACGAGATCTTCTTCGTCGACCTGCCCGATGCCGACACGCGGGTGGAATTGCTGCGCCTGCACCTGGCGCGGCGCAAATTGCGCGAGGACGACTTCGCGCTGCCGGCGCTGGCCGCCGCCGCGACCGGCTTTTCCGGCGCCGAGATCGAGCAGGCCATCGTTTCCGGCCTGTATGCGGCGCATGCCGAGAGCCGGCCGCTGGACACCGAATTGCTGATGCAGGAAGTCCGCGGCACGCGGCCGCTGTCGGTGATGATGGCCGAGCAGGTGCAGGCGCTGCGCGAGTGGGCGCGCGAACGTACGGTGCCGGCGGACTGAGCGGGCCGGACGGGTTGCCATCCCCGCGGCGGCTTTGCGGCGACGGGGACTGCTCAAGGGGACGCCCGGCCGGGGCCAAAATCCTCGTCACAAGGCGCGCTAGCCCGACGCCCCCAGCAGCCACGCCCACGCCGGCAGCGTGACCAGCGACAACAGGATGCCGTAACCGACCAACGCCGCCGCCAGCTGCGGCGCCAGCCGGTGCGAGATCGCCAGCGCCGCCGCGGTGATCATCGTCGGCATCGCCGATTCGAGCACGTTGGCCTGCAACGGCTGCCCGCGCAAACCCAGCGCCCACGACAGCGGCCACGCCAGCGCCGGCAACAGCAGCAGCTTCAGCAGCAGGCCGGCGGCCAGCGGCTTGAGCTCCTCGCGCGGCAGCCGCAGCTGGATCGAAAAGCCCACCGCCAGCATCACCAGCGGCAGCATCGCGTCGGCCAGCTGCTGCAGGCCCGAGGCGATCCACGCCGGCGGCTGCGCCGGCATCAGGGTCAGCGCGAACGCCAGCGCCCACAGCGGCGGGAAGCGGGCCATGCGCAGCAGCGTCTGCCGCAGCGATGGCGGGGTCTCGCCGCCGTAGCGGGCCAGTACGTACAGGCCGAAGCTGGACAGCAGCACGAAGGTGCCGAACTGGTCGTAGACCACCGCATACGGCAGCGCCGCCTCGCCGAGCAGCGCGCGCACCATCGGATAGCCGATGAAGCTGGAATTGCTCAGGCCCACGCACAGCAGCAGCGCGGCGTGTTCCTCGCGACGCAGGCGCAGCGGCCGGCGCAGCGCCAGCACCGCCAGCACGGTGACCCCGGCCAGCAACCACGGGGTCAGCATCAGCCCGAGCAGGGACAGATGCAACTGCAGGCGCGGCACGTAGATCAGCACCGAAGCCGGCAGGCACAAGTACAGCACCACGCCGTTGAGCACGTCGGTGGTGTTGGCCGGCAACACGCGCAGGCGCGCGAACAGCTTGCCGAGCGCCAACATGGCCAGGATCAGGGCGAACGCGTCGAAAGCCATCGGTACAACGGGAGTCTGGTGGGTACGCCGGCATCATCGCATGCGCGTATCGGCAGGCCGGTCGATCGCATGCGGCGTGGCGCGCGGCTTGGCGGCGCCGGCGCTCGCAGCGTTTCTGCGTCGGGGCTGAAGCCCCTCCCACAATGCACCCAGCCGGCTTGGCCGAAGCGCCTGTTGGGCGGCCTCGGCCGTGCCGCATGGGGCGAGGCGCACTCGGTTCCGGACGTTAACCGCGTGGCGGCGGCGCGGCGGCAGCACTGGCGCACCCAACGTTCCCGCGTCGGGGCTGAAGCCCCTCCCACAGTGCATCCGGCCGGCTTGGCGCAAGCCCCTGCAGGAGCGACTTCAGGGCACCTCTAATACCTCCCCAAACAGCATGTCGATGCACTTGCGAGACGCCGACACGCCCAGCCTGCAGGCTCCGGCATCGATGCGTTCGAGATGCCATGGAGTGGCAAAGACGCATTGGCGGTAGACGGTGGCGTTGCGGCCGCGTTTTTCATGGACGCCTTGGCATCGCGGCCGCTTCGTTCTCCTGTCGCGGCTGAAGCCGCTCCTACACGTGCGCGCCGTGCTCTTGTAGGAGCGGCTTCAGCCGCGACAGAAAAAAGAAACACGCCATCGCCACGTGCAGCGTGCAGCTTCCGGAATGGAGTTGTTAGAGGTGCCCTTCAGTCGCGACGAACGGAGCGATGCGCTGGACAACTGCGCACAGTGCCGGGGCCGAGGACCCCGCTGCAGTGGCCCAGCTGCACCATCCGCTGGCGGCGGTGGCGGTCGCGGTGGCGGTGGCGGTGGCGGTGGCCGCGACTCAGGCTATGCCGCGCACGCAAGCGCAGCTCAGGGCCAGGCGGGCGGCTTGGCCTGCCAGGCGGCCAGCACTTCGGCCAGGGTGGCGCGTTCGTCGTCGCGCCAGGTCGGCAGCAGCTTGGCGAAGTCGGCGCCGGCGCCCCACTGGTCCGGCCAGGTGCGCACGGCGGCGGCGTACCACTTCACCGCCTCGTCCTTGCGATCCAGCCGCCACAGCACCAGCGCCAGCGTCGGCGGCACCCAGTCCGGCGCCGCCGGGCGGCCGTTGACCAGGCCGCTCCATTGCGCCAGCGCGCGCGCCGGATCGCCGGCGCGCAACAGGTCCCAGCCGTAGTTCCATTCGATCTGGCGGCGCTGCGCGCCGGCGCTCAACCCGCGCAGCGCGGTCTGGTACAGCTCTTCGCCCAGTTCGCGGCGCCCGCCGGCCATCGCGATCGCGGCCAGCTGCGCGCGCGCCTCGACCGCGTTCGGATCGCGCTGCACGGTGCTGGCGAGACGATCGACCAGCGCCTCGCCGCTGCCGGCGATCGCCGCCACCGGCCGCGTTGTGCTGCGGTCCTGGTCGAAATAGAACTCCTTCGGCGCCGGCAAGGCCTGCGCGTGCGCAGCGACCGCGGTCGTGCCCACCCAGGCCAGCATCGCGGCCAGTGCGTATTTATGTGCATTCACTGCTGACAACCCTCGGAGGTGTTCCCCTCCCCCATCGGCATCGTAACCGCGTCCGCCGCCGGGGGCGAGGGGCAGGCGCACAAAACGCCGCTGATACAATCGGGGGATCGTGCCCGGCCTGCGCCGCGCACGCGCCAGCCTTCCCTCTCCAGGCAAGCCATGAACCGCATCGCCGATCCGCGTCCGCCGTCTTCCCTCGCCGTGCCGGCCGCCGCTGGCGTCGACGCCGACTACACCCTGGAGCACAAATACACCCGCACCGACGGCCGCATCTACCTGTCCGGGGTGCAGGCGCTGGTGCGCCTGCCGCTGATGCAGCAGCTGCGCGACCGCGCCGCCGGGCTCAATACCGGCGGTTTCGTCAGCGGCTACCGTGGCAGCCCGCTGGGCGGCTTCGACCTGGAGCTGTGGCGCGCGCGCAAGCACCTGGACGCGGCCAACGTGAAATTCCAGCCCGGCCTCAACGAGGACCTGGGCGCGACCATGGTCTGGGGCACGCAGCAGACCAACCTATTCCCCGGCGCGCGCGTGGATGGCGTGTATGCGATGTGGTACGGCAAGGGCCCGGGCGTGGACCGCTGCGGCGACGTGTTCAAGCACGGCAACGCCGCCGGCACCTCGCGCCACGGTGGCGTGCTGGCGCTGGCCGCCGACGACCACGCCTGCCGCAGTTCGACCCTGCCGCACGGCTCGGAAGAGGAATTCGTCAGCGCGATGATGCCGGTGCTCAATCCGGCCGGGGTGCAGGACATCCTCGACCTGGGCCTGCTCGGCTGGGCGATGAGCCGCTACACCGGGCGCTGGATCGGCTTCAAGACCATCGCCGAGACGGTGGAATCCTCCGCGTCGGTGGAAGTGGACCCGTTCGCGCGGCAGATCGTGCTGCCGGAGGATTTCGAACTGCCGCCGGGCGGGCTCAATATCCGCTGGCCGGACCCGCCGCTGGACCAGGAGATGCGCCTGCATCGTTACGCGGTGCGCGCCGCGCAGGCCTTCGCCCGCGCCAACGGCGTGGACCGCACGGTGATGGATGCGCCGCAGGCGCGGCTGGGCATCGTCACCACCGGCAAGAGCTACCTGGACGTGTTGCAGGCGCTGGAATACCTGGGCCTGGACGAACGCGCCTGCCGCGACATCGGCATCCGCGTGTACAAGGTCGGCATGACCTGGCCGCTGGAGCCGATCGGCATCGCCGCGTTCGCGCAGGGCCTGGAAGACATCGTGGTGGTGGAGGAGAAGAAGGCCTTCATCGAGCGGCAGATGAAGGAGCAGTTCTACAACTGGCCGGCCAGCGCCGGGCCGCGCCCGAGCATCGTCGGCAAGTACGACGAGGCCGGCGAGTGGATCCTGCCGTCCACCGGCGAGCTGACCCCGGCGACGATCGCCGCGGTGATCGGCAAGCGCATCCTGCGCCTGCTGCGATCCAGCGCGATCAGCACCGAGTCGATCGAGCAGCGGCTGCGCTGGATGGAGGCCAAGGAAGCGGAGATGGCCCTGCCGCGCGCCAATTTCCCGCGCGTGCCGCACTACTGCTCCGGCTGCCCGCACAACACCTCCACGGTGGTGCCGGAGGGCTCGCGCGCGCTCGGCGGGATCGGCTGCCACTACATGGTGACGTGGATGGACCGCGCCACCGACACCTTCACCCACATGGGCGGCGAAGGCGTCACCTGGGCCGGGCAGGCGCCGTTCACCGACACCCCGCACGTGTTCCAGAACCTAGGCGACGGCACCTACTTCCACAGCGGCTCGCTGGCGATCCGCCAGTCGATCGCCGCCGGGGTCAACATCACCTACAAGATCCTCTACAACGACGCGGTGGCGATGACCGGCGGGCAGCCGGTGGACGGCACCTTGAGTGTGCCCGACATCGCCCGGCAGATGCGCGCCGAAGGCGTGCACACCATCGCCCTGGTCAGCGACGACATCGGCAAATGGACGCGCCGCCGCGAGCAGTTCCCCAGCGACGTCGAGTTCCACGACCGCAGCGAGCTGGACGCGGTGCAAAAGCGCCTGCGCGAGGTCAAGGGCACCAGCGTCCTGATCTACGACCAGACCTGCGCCACCGAGAAGCGGCGCCGGCGCAAGCGCGGCAAGCTGCCCGATCCGGCCAAGCGCGTGCTGGTCAATTCACTGGTCTGCGAAGGCTGCGGCGATTGCGGCGAGAAGAGCTTCTGCGTGTCGGTGCTGCCGAAGGAGACCGAGTTCGGGCGCAAGCGCCAGATCGACCAGTCCGGCTGCAACAAGGACTATTCCTGCGTCTCCGGCTTCTGCCCGAGCTTCGTCACCGTGCATGGCGGCGCGCTGCGCAAGGGCCGCAAGGCCGACGCCGCGGCGCTGCTGGAGCAGCTGCCGGCGCCCACCTTCCGCAGCGACCTGAGCCGGCCCTGGAACATCCTGATCACCGGCGTCGGCGGCACCGGCGTGGTCACCATCGGTGCGCTGCTGGGCATGGCCGGACACCTGGAAGGCAAGGGCGCCAGCGTGCTCGACCAGACCGGCCTGGCGCAGAAGGGTGGCGCGGTCACCACCCATATCCGCCTGGCGCGCCAGCCCGAGGACCTGCACGCGGTACGCATCGCCGCCGGCGAGGCCGACCTGGTGCTGGGCTGCGACATGGTCGTGGTCAACGACTACTGGGCGCTGTCCAAGGTGCGCGGCGACCGCTCGCAGGTGGTGCTCAACACCTACGAAGCGATGCCCGGCACCTTCACCACGCATCCGGACATGCAGTTCCCCGCCGCCGACATCGTCGCCGGGGTGCGCCTGGCCCTGGGTGGGCGCGAGCCCTTGCTGCTCGACGCCACGCAACTGGCCACCGCACTGCTCGGCGACGCCATCGCCAGCAACCTGTTCATGCTCGGCTACGCCTGGCAGCAGGGGCTGGTGCCGCTGTCGCACGCCGCGCTGATGCGGGCGATCGAACTCAATGGCGCAGCGGTGGCGATGAACCAGCAGGCCTTCGCCTGGGGCCGCCTGGCGGCGCTGGACCTGGCCGCGGTGCAGCAGGCCGCAGGCATGCCCGGCAGCGTCGCCGCCGGCACCGAAGCCGCCGCGCAACGGCTGCAGCAGCTGCCGCCCGGCGAGTGGGAAGGTCACGAGGCCGGCGCCAGCGCCGCGCCGCGCAATCCGCACAACGCGCGCCCGCCGCGCGACCTGCCCGCCGCCGGCGATGCCGCCGACCCCGGCCATGCGCCGCTGGACGACACCCGCCTGTCGCGCTCGCTGCACGAACTGATCGCGCGCCGCCGCGCGTTCCTGGTCGATTACCAGGACGCCGCCTATGCCGCGCGCTACGCCGCGCTGGTGGAACGCGTGCGCGAAGCCGAGCAGCGTGCCGCCGCCGGCTCCACCGCATTGACCGAAGCGGTGGCGCGCTACGCGTTCAAGCTGATGGCCTACAAGGACGAATACGAAGTGGCGCGGCTGTACACCAGCGGCGATTTCCAGCGCCAGCTGCAGCAGCAGTTCGATGGCGCCTATTCGCTGCGCTTCCACCTGGCGCCGCCGCTGCTGGCCAAGAAGGATGCGCAAGGCCGCGCGCTCAAGCGCGAGTACGGGCCGTGGATGTTCACCGCGTTCAAGTGGCTGGCCAAGCTGCGCGTGTTGCGCGGCGGCGCGTTCGACATCTTCGGCTACAGCGCCGAACGTCGCGGCGAGCGCCAGCTGATCGCCGACTACGAACGCACCGTGGGCGAGCTGCTGGAACGGCTGGCGACGAACAATCTGGCGCTGGCGGTGGAGATCGCCAGCGTGCCGGAACATATCCGCGGCTACGGGCACGTCAAGGAAGCGCATCTGCACGAGGCCAAACAGCGCGAGGCGCGGCTGCTGGCGACCTGGCGCAACCCGAAGGCGTTGCATATCGTGCAGGCGGCCTGAGCGCGGGCGTAGGCAACTCGCCCTTGTAGGAGCGGCTTCAGCCGCGACAGGCAGACGGACGCGCCTGTGATCACCCGCGCCATGACCGCGACCGATGAAACGATCGATCGCAGCAGCGTCGATGTCGATCGGCGATCCGCCAACGAAAGAAGGCCGAGAGACTCGGCCTTCGGGATCGCGCGTTTTTCAGATCGTCTCTGCCACTCCGCAGGGCGGTTTCAGCTCGGTGCTTGCTGACGGGTTCCGTCGCGGCTGAAGCCGCTCCTACAAGGCGTTGGTGACGTATTGCTGGGGTGCGCGCTCGCCTCAGACCCGCGGATCGGTCGGCGTGCCGCGACCGGCGCTGTTGTAGCGGTCCGAATGGAAGGCTTCGCGCACTGCCGCCTTGGCCTGCTGCCAGGTCAGCCGCGAGCGGTCCTTGGCGCGTTCCCAGCCGCTTTCCAGATCCGTTTCCAGGCGGTCGTCCCATTCGCGGTCCTGATAGCGGCTTCGCGCCTGGACGCCGTAGCGGTAGGCCGGACGGTAGTCGTCATAACCGGCATCGGCGTCGCGGTAGTCCGCGCTGTCGAAGCGCTCGGCGTAATAGCGGTCGCTGTCTTCGTAGGTGCGGTAGGTGGCGTCGGCGCGCTGCCAGGAATCGCGTGCCGCCAGGCGCGCATCCTCCCACTCCAGGCGCGACTCGCCGCGGCGGGTGCCCCAGTCGCGCGACAACTCGGTTTCGTTCTCTTCCCAGCTGCGGGTCGGATACTGTTCGCGCGCCTGCAGGCCCAGGCCGTAGGCCGCGGCGTAGTCGCGCTCGTAGTCGTAGTCGGACTTTACGTAGTCGCGGTTGCGGTATTCCTCGCGCCAGTATTCGGCTTCGCCGGTCGGGTCGATGCGCTCGGCCACGCCCTTGCCCGCCGCGGCGCCGGCGACCACGCCGACGGCGGCGCCGATCAGGGTGCCGAGCGGCCCGAACACGGTGCCGGCCAGCGCGCCGGCGGCCACGCCACCGGCGGTGCCACCGATGCCGACGCCGACCGGATGCGAACCCGGCGTGCCGGAGATGGGATCGCGATTCAGATCGCGTGCTTCGTTATTGGTGCTCATTGGGAACGCTCCGCAGTGATATGGGATCACCGGCCATGCGTATCGGCCCGTGGTGGTCGCACAGTGGCGAAGATCCGGTTAATCCCTCGTGCCACCGGAGTGAGCGCGCGATGAGGCTGCGTGCCCTGGTCCTCACGTGGCCGCAACGTCGCCTGGGCAGGCCGTGGCGCAAGGTCACGTCGCGGTGCATCCATTTCCAGACGCGCTTGCGGCGCGCATACGACGGTCTGCGCCCGATGCAGCGGGACGCCGGATCCGCTGCGCAGGCGGCGCGCTGCAGGTCCGAACGCGCCGCAGCCGCGCGACGCGCAACTCAGCCGCGCCGCCACACCAGGCAGCGATTGTTCGCCGGCATCGCCGCGTCCTCCTGCAGCACCAGGCCCTGCGCCTGCGCCAGCGCGGCGACCGCCTCGAAATCGCGGATCCCGCTCGCCGCGTCGCGCGCCTTCAGCCAGGCGTCGAAGGCGCGGTTGCTGTCGCTGCTGAAGCTGCCGCCGTAGTTGAACGGCCCGTACACCACCAGCGTGCCGCCATCGCAGTCGGCCAACAGCGTGCCGACCCCGGCGAAGAACGCCTGCACCGCGGACCAGCCCATGATGTGCAGCGTGTTGGCGGTGAACACCGCGTCGTAGCCGGCGGTGGGCCATGGCCCCTGCTGCACGTCCAGCACCAGGGCCGGCGGCGTGTTCGGCAACGCCGCCGCGTCCAGCCACTGCGCGATGCCGGGCAGGTGCTCGGCGCGCTCGCTGCATTGCCAGGTCAGCTGCGGCAAGGCGGCGGCGAAATGCACCGCATGCTGGCCGGTGCCGCTGCCGATCTCCAGCACATGGCGGCGCTCGGCGACATGCCGCTGCAGCACCTGCAGGATCGGCGCGCGATTGCGGTCGCAGGAAGGAGCATAGGGTTTCTCGTTCATCGCTCGTCGCTTGGTGTGGCCTGCGCGCGGGCCGCGGCCGCGCGCGGGCGGATCGCGGTCAACTGCGCGAACGCACGAAGATGCGCTTGCCGCCGCCTTCGTTGCCGCGCTCCTCGAGTTCGAACTGTGCCGACAGCCGCCGCAGCAGGTCGCTGAGTTTCTTGTGCCCGTACAGGCGCGGATCGAAATCCGGGCGCACCTTGTTGAGGTAGCTGCCGACGCTGCCGAGTCCAGCCCAGCCTTGGTCGTCGGAGGCTTCCTCGATTGCCTGGCGCAGCAGTTTCAGCGGTGCCGACAGCGGCGCGGCCTTCGCATCGGCCGGCGCTGCGTGCGCCGCCGCGCTCGCGGCCACGGCGGCCGGCGCCTCGGGCTTGGCCGTCTGCGCGGCGTGTGGCGTCTTGCGTGCCTTGCGCGCCGGCTTGGCGACCGCGGCCGCCGGCTTGGACGGCTCGGCGCTGGCCGCCTCGGTGCGCAGCACTTCGGTATAGATGAACTTGTCGCAGGCCTGCACGAAGGCATCCGGCGTCTTGCGCTCGCCGAAGCCGTACACGGTCGGCCCTTCCTCGCGCAGGCGCTGCGCCAGGCGGGTGAAATCGCTGTCGCTGGAGACCAGGCAGAAGCCGTCGAAGCGGCCGGTGTACAGCAGGTCCATCGCGTCGATGATCAGCGAGCTGTCGGTGGCGTTCTTGCCGCTGGTGTAGGCGAACTGCTGCACCGGGCTGATCGAGTGCTTCAGCAGCGCCTGCTTCCACTGGGTCATGCGCGTGCTGGTGAAGTCGCCGTAGATGCGCTTGACGCTGGCCACGCCGTACTTGGCCACCTCGGCCAGCAAGCCTTCGATCACCGACGGCTGCGCGTTGTCGGCATCGATCAGCACCGCCAGCCGCGGCTGGTCGTCGTCGGTCTCGGATCTGGAACGGGTTTTCATGGCGGGGACCTGCGTGGAAACGAAAGCGGCGGTGCCGAGCGCAGCGTGGTGACGCCGTCGCGCTCGGCGCCAGGCGCCACTGTGCCACTCCGGCACAGCGACGGCCAGTCTTGGCGTAGGGCGGCGGTCGCCGCGTCGCCGGGCGCGCCCCCGAGATCAGGGCGTCGCAGCAGGCGCGGGCGGCAACGCCAGATGCGTGCGGAAGAAGCGCGCGATCACCCGCAGCGCCTGCTGGCTCTCGGGCAGCGTGTCGTTGAGATGGAACGCATGGCCCATGCCGTCCCACACGTGCAGATCCGCTTCGCGGCCCAGATCGACCAGCCGCGAATGGGTGTAGGCGACATTGCTCAGTTCGGCCGCACGCGTGCCGGTGATGAACAGCACGGGCGGAAACTGCGCCAGCACCGCATCGGAAAACACCGGCGACACCAGCGGATCGTGGAAATCCACATCGGCACCGTAGTACAGGTCCTCCATGATCGGCAGCGCACCCTGCGCATCCGGCAGCGGCGCATCGTTCACCGCCGCCACCACATAGCGCGAGTCGCCACGGTACCGCGCATCGCCGCCGGCGCAGAACATGCCCGCCGCGGCCGGCATCGGCAGCTTCTGCTTGGCGAACCAGGCCAGCGACTCGCCGGTCAACACGCCGCCGGCCGAGCAACCGAACAGGCCGATGTGCTGCGGCGCATAGCGCTTGAGCGCTTCGCGGTAGACCGTGGCCACATCCTCGCTGGCGGCGGGAAACCGGTGTTCCGGGCCCATCCGGTAGTCGACGCTGACCACGGTGACGCCGGTCATCGCCGCCACCGGAATCGCCTCCATCATGCCGAACGACGCGGCGCTGCCCATCACGAAGGAGCCGCCATGCAGTTCGATCAACAGCCGCTGCCGCTGCGCCGGCGACGCATCGCGCGGCTGCACCAGCGTCACCGGCACGCCGTTCCAGGTCGCCGTGGTGATCGTCACGCCGTAGCGTTCGCGCAGCGGTTCCACCACGCCCTTGGCCCACGCCTCGGTCTCGGCGCGGATGCGCGGCAGTTCGCGCGCCAGCGTGGCGTTGTCCATTTTCGCCAGCGGATCGCCGCGGGCCATGTCGCCGCGTGCTGCCGCCTGCGCCTGCGGACTGAGGAACGGCGACAGCGGCAGATCGAAGGCCGGCATGTGGCGGATGCCGTCGTGCGCGACATCGGCCGCGTGCGCGGCCGGCGCGGTCAGGCTCGCGATCAGCGCCAGCACCAGCTGTCCCTTCTTCGGTTTCTTTGCAGTCACGCCAGCGTCCTTCGGCAACGATCGAATGCCGCAGGATACCGACGTAGACCGCGCGCGACTTTGCGCGATCCCGCTGCTTTGCCGGCGCCCGCCCTGCGCTGCGAGACGCGTGCAATGGCTTGCGGTCGGCCCGTGGCGTGCCGTCGGCGGCGCGCCGGCCGCTTCGCGCGGCGCTCGGGCATTTGCTACGGTAGCCGACGCCGCCACGGGGGAGGCCCATCGCCATGTTCAGAGCAATCGCGACGCTGGCGCTGCTGGCGAGCAGCGGCCTGGCCGATGCGCAGGCGCCGGGTCAGCGCAGCTACGCCAATCCGATCGACCTGGATTACCGCTACAACTTCGAACAACGCAACGAAGGCATTTCCTATCGCACCGGCGCCGACCCGGTGTTCGTGCGCTTCGGCGACGCCTACTACCTGTTCCAGACCCTGGCCGACGGCTACTGGCGCTCCGCCGACCTGCTCGACTGGCGGTTCGTCGCGCCCAGCCGCTGGCCGTTCGAGAGCATTGTCGCGCCGGCGGTGGTCGCCGACGGCGAACGCCTGGTGATCATGCAGTCGGCGTTCGAACCGCGGCCGCTGCTGCAGACCCGCGACCCGGCCAGCGGCAAGCTCGACTTCCTCACCCGGTTACTGCCCAAGCTGCCGCGCGCCCAGCCGATCGGCACCGACATGAAGGGCCGGCCACTCAGCGACGTGCCGCCCGGCCCCTGGGATCCGGACCTGTTCATCGACGACGACGGCCAGTGGTATCTGTACTGGGGTTCGTCCGATCGTTACCCGCTGTACGGCATTGCGATGGAGCGCACCGCGCAGGGTGTCGCCTTCCGCGGCGAGCCTGCGCCGCTGGTCGCGCTGGACCCGGCGCAGCACGGGTGGGAGCGCTTCGGCCCCGACCATCGCGGCGCACGCTTCGCCGACGGCAGCCCGATCGGCAGCTATCTGGAAGGCGCGTGGATGACCAAGACCGGCGGCCGCTACTACCTGCAATACGGCGCGCCCGGCAGCGAGTACAACGCCTACGCCAACGGCGTGTACGTCGGCGAGCACCCGCTCGGGCCGTTCGTCTACGCGGCCTACAACCCGGTGGCGTACAAGCCCGGCGGCTTCATGCAGGGCGCCGGCCACGGCTCCACCTTCCAGGATGCGCACGGCAACTGGTGGAACAGCGGCACCGCCTGGATCGGCGCCAACTGGACCTTCGAGCGGCGCATCGTGCTGTTCCCGGCGGCATTCGCCGCCGATGGACAGATGCGCGTGTCCACCCGCTTCGGCGATTTTCCGCACTGGATGCCGGACGGCGCGGTGGCCGATCCGGACGCGCTATTCACCGGCTGGATGCTGCTGTCCTACCGCAAGCCGGCCAGCGCCTCGTCCACCCTGGACGGCTTCGCCGCCGCGCGCGCCACCGACGAGGACCCACGCAGCTATTGGGTGGCCGCACGCAACGCGCCCGGCGAAACCCTCACCGTCGACCTGGGCAGGGAGCGCAGCGTGCGTGCGGTGCAGGTCAACTTTGCCGACTACCGCGCCGGCCGCTACGACGACGCGCCGGACATCTACACCACGTTCCGGCTGGAGCATTCGCGCGACGGCCGCCACTGGCTGCCGCTGGCCGAGGTCGGCGACGGCGGCGACCGACGCGACCGTCCCAACGCCTACCTGCAACTGCCTGCGCCGGTCCGCACCCGCTACATCCGCTACGTGCACGGCCATGTCGGCGCCGCCTACCTGGCGATCGGCGACCTGCGCGTGTTCGGCAACGCCGACGGCGCCCCGCCACGGGCCCCAACCGGCGTCGCCGCGCGCCGCGACACCGACCGCCGCAACGCCCGCGTGCACTGGCAGGCGGTGCCGGGCGCGGTCGGCTACAACGTTCGCTGGGGCCTGCGTGCCGACCGCCTGAATCTGACCTACCAGGTGTTCGCCGACCGCGGCACCGATCTGGAAATTCGCGCGCTCGACCGCGACCAGGATTACGTGTTCGCGGTCGAGGCCTTCGACGAACGCGGCGTCTCGCCGCTTAGCGCGCCCATCGCGTTGCCATGACGCGGTCGCGCCGATGGATGCGCCGTACCTGGCAGCAATCCAGCGCCCGGCGCGTAGACCTGGACAGGCGCGCGAGACCGATGCCGAACCGATCCAGGGCCGCCAGCCGCCGGCCTCGGGCCAGCCGACGCGGTGGGCGCAGCGCAGGGTCGCTCACTTCGCCGCCGGCAACGCCTCGTAGGCCTGCCGCACCGCGGCCTCGCCATAGCGCCGCTCCAGCCGGCGCACGATGAAGTGGCCGCGTGCCATCGCCTGGAAGTGCGCGATGAAGACCGTGTTGAGCAGCGCGCCGCTGGCCGCGCCGACCAGCGGCACCGCCTGCGCCGCCAGCTTCTCGCTGACCGTGATCGAGAACTTCGCCGCGATCCGCGACATCAGCGACACCAGCGCCGGCGCGCCCTTGCTGCCGATGCCGTGCGCGGCGATGTACTGCGCGGCGGCGCTGAGCTGCTGCGCCATCGCCGTGCGCACCGCGAAGTAGCCCGATTCGCTGCCATCGTCGCGTGCGCTGCGGCCGCCATGCGCCAACACTTCCAGGCAGGCCAGCGTGGTCGCCGGATCGTCCAGCCGCTCGCCCTCGGCGCGGGCGATGTCGGCGATCGAACGCAGCATCAGCGTCGTGGTCAGCGGCAATTCCACCAGCAACCCGGGCAGGCCGAAGAAACCGCCGGCGGCACCGGTCGCGGCCACCGCCGCCCCATGCAGGCGCGGCCGCGCCGCACCCGGGGCCTGGTTCCGCAGGGTCAGCAGCGCCGAGCGCAAGGCGATGCGCAGCGCGCGATGGCTGATCGCGTCGATCCGCGAGGACAGCGCCTTCGGCAGGCGCTTGCTGAGCAGATCCTCGATCGGCGCGCCGACCGTATTGGCGATCTTCGCCGCCAGGCCGGGATGCTCGAGCAGCGCGTGCGCCTGGGCCAGATCGCGGTGGTCGGCGGCATCCATGGCGGGAACGGGGAGATTGGAGGTCATGGCCCGGAGTCGTGGCGGGGGAGCGCACAGCATGCACCGGCCGCCGCCGCGATGCTGTCGAGGGCAGATGACGGAACCGGGAACGCAGGTGCCCTAGCCGGCGATCTGCTCCAGCGTGCGGTTGCGGGTACGCGGGCCGAAAATGCCGATGATCCCGGCCACCGCCAGCAGGCTGGCGACGATGAAGGCCAGCACGCCGCGATTGCCGGCGCGCTCCAGCAACAGCCCGATCAGCAGGCTGCTGCCGGCGGTGGACAGGCGGCTGAAGGAATAGCAGAAGCCCACCGCGCGGGCGCGCAGCGCGGTCGGGAACAGCTCGGCCTGGTAGCCGTGGTAGGCGAAGCTCATCCAGGCGTTGCAGAAGGTGATCGCCGCACCGCAGGCGATGATCGCCAACGGCTGGGTCTGCCAGGCGAACAGCGTGCCGAACAGCACCGCGCCGAGCGCCGACCACACCACCTGCCACTTGTTCTCCCAGCGCTGGGCGAAACGCAGCAACAGCAGCGGCGCCAGCGGATAGGCCAGCGAGATCGCGAACGCATAGCCCAGCCCATGCACGCTGTCCGCGCCTTGCGCCGACAACAGCGCCGGCAACCAGTTGCCGAAGCCGAAGAAGCCGATCGCCTGGAACACATGGAACGCCACCAGCATCGCCACACGGCGCCGGTATGGCGGCTTCCAGAGCGTAGCGAAACGCCCCTGCGTCGCGGCGGAGGCGAGCTGCGGTTCGGGCTGCGGCGGGTCCAGCGCGCGCCCCAGATCGGCCGCACAACGTGCCTCGAGCTGGCGCAGCACGGCGTCGGCCTCGGCATCCCGGCCCTGCGCCGCCAGCCAGCGCGCCGACTCTGGCAGGCGCCGGCGCAGCCACCAGATCGCCACCGCGAACGTGCCGCTCAGCAGCACCACCCAGCGCCAGCCGCTGACCCCGAGCGGCGCGTGCGGCACCAGCGCCCACGCGCTCACCGCCACCGCCGGTACCGCCAGGAACTGCACGAAGAACGCGAAGGCGAAGGCCGCCCCGCGCATGTGCCTGGGCATCAGTTCGGACAGATAGGTATCGATGGTGACCAGCTCGATGCCCAGGCCGATGCCGACCACGAAACGCCACACGATCACCCCCAGCGCCGTGCTCTGCAGGCCCATCGCCACGGTCGCGGCGGTGTACCAGAGCAGCGCGAAGGCGAACACCGGACGCCGCCCGAAGCGGTCGGCGAACGGACTGAGCAGGCTGGCGCCGAGGAACAGGCCCAGGAACGTGGCCGACGCGAACGCGGCCTGGTCGGCGATGCCGAACGCGCCCGCCGCACCGGTGGCGAAGATGCCGTCGCGCAGCAGGCCCGGGCTGATGTAGGCGGTCTGGAACAGGTCGTACAGTTCGAAGAAGCCGCCCAGCGCCAGCAACCCGACCAGGCGCCACAGCGTGGCCGTCGCCGGCAGGCGATCGATGCGCGCGGCCACCTGCGCGACGGAATCGGAACGAGCAGCGGCAGGATCGAGCATCGTCGTGCACCGGCAGGAAGGGCCGCCGACCGCCTCGACGGTCGACGCTGGCGCATGCTGCCCGATCGCCCCGCGTCTCCGCTACCGCCAGCGATACCGGTTGCGGACGCAGCCCGCCTCGCGTTCAGCGGGACGTCGGCTTCGGCCCGCGCGTCGCTTCGGGCAACTACCGCAGGAACAGCACGTTCAGATCCTGCTTCGGCACGAAATCCTTCTGCTCGAATTCGAAGGTCAGCGGATCGGTCCGCTTCAGTTCGCCGTCGAAGCACAGGCTGATCATGTCGGTCGGCGCGCGCTTCTTCAAGGTCAGGTGGAAGTCCTGGATCGGTCCCTTCCAGTTGTTGCCGGTCAACAGGATGTAGCGCAGGTTGCTCCATTGCAGGCCGTGCTCGCCCTCGCGGCGGCGCGCGCTTTGCTGCGCGCCGGCGTCCATGCAGGTGTCCTTGGCGTAGTCGCCGATCAGGTCGGCCGCCGGCATCGGCACCCCGGTCGCCAGGCTCGGCACATAGCTGTGGCGGATCGCCACCGCCTTGCCCGCGGCAAATGGCTGCTGCCAGGTGAAATACTCGCTGAGGGTGAAGAGCGGCTGCCCATCAGGGTCGAACCAGCGCTTGGGCAGCGGCTTGCGGCCCTTCGGCGTCTGCCCGGATTCGATATAGCTGGCCAGCTCGTCGCTGCTCCAGCCGCTGGCCGCCCACTGCCGCGACACGTCGGTGCCATCCTCCAGCCGCGCCACCAGCTTGCGCTCGGTGCGCACCGGCTTGCCATCCACCCACAGCTTGAACTCGGTCAGTTCGCTGTGGTCGGCCATGCCGAAGTACATCGGCGGCATCGGGAACGCGATCGGCACCACCAGATCGCGCGTGCTGGTATTGGTGAACACGTAGTCCACCCGCACCAGGTCCTCGCTGATGAACAAGGCCTCCTTGCTCATGCGGATATCCGGCTGCTGGGTCAGCTGGATGGTGCCATTGGCGTCGTCGAAACTGCTGTCGTTGGCATGGGCGGTGGCGGCGAACAGCGGCGCGAAGGCGAACAGGGTGCGGACCAGCAGGCGTCTTGGGGTCATGGCGAGGTGAGTGGGCAGTGGGGCGAACGGATCGGATCGGCTCGGTCGCGGCCGAGCGCGCTATCTTAGGCGTTCGCATGCGGCCCGCGCCGCATGCGCCAACGCCGATCAATTCGCGCCTGATCGGCTGGACCGGGGCGGCCGTGCGGCTGGCGGCGGTCTGCGCATTCTGTGCAGATGCCGCCGGCGTCGATTACATCCCGCGTGCCTGACTCTGTGCCGGCTCCTGTGCCTGCAAACGCTGCACGTCGGCGTTCAACGTGTCCAGCTGGCGCGAACTCTGTTCGACCGACTGGCTCACGGCCTGCGCCTGATCGACATAGACGCGGCGATGCGCAGGATCCCGCAAGCCGCCCTCCACGCCGATGAAACCGCCGTTGTTGCTCGCCACCACGTGGTCCACCTTGTGCAAGCCGCTGACCTTGGCCTCGAGCACGATCTGGCCCGCGGCGCGCTCCAGCGCCTCGCGCCCCTGGAATGCGCCACGATCGCCAAGTGCCTCCAGCTTGCCGACCACGTCGGCGTACATCGCATGATCCGGATGCGCGGGATCGGCCATGCTGACCGCTGCGGCCGCCGGCGTGGGAGCGGTGGACTGCGGCGCTGGCGGCTGCGTCGCCGCGGTCGCGGCCGGTGACGCGGTGGCGGAAGACAGTGCCGGTGCCGGTGCCGGTGACTGGGACTGGGACTGGGACTGGGACTGGGACTGGGGAATCTGCTGCAACAACACGCCGAGTTCCAGCGATTGCAACGTGTCCCTGTCGGCGACGCCGGTAGGCGGCAAGCCCGCGCCTTGCTGGTAATGCTTGAGCGCGCGTTGCGTGCCGGACCCGAAATCGCCATCGACGCCGAGCTGCTCGCCGTTGTCGCGCAGCGCCTGCTGCAGGGCGCGCACCCCGTCGCCCTTCTCGCCGAGCTCCAGGCGGCCGTCGCGCAATGCGCCATCGGGCATCTGCCGAATCTGCTGGCCCACCCCCAGCGCCGCCAGCATCGCGGCGTCGGCCGTCGCGGTAACCGGCATGCCGTGGGCCTGCTGATACTCGCGCACGCAGCGTTCGGTGTTCGGCCCGAACTTGCCGTCCGGCGTTCCCACCGCATAGCCTTGCGCCGCCAGCGTTTCCTGCAGCTGGCGCACGCCCTCGCCCTTCTCGCCGGGCGCCAGCTGTCCATCCTGCAAGGCACCGCGGATCAGCACGCTGCGTTCGCGCGCCGGGTCCAGTCCCATGCCGGCATCCAGGCGATCCTGGTTGATGGCGATATCGTTGTAGTAGTCGGCGTTGCTGGTGCCGTTGGAATCGGCGACCGAACTGCCCTGCACCACCTGCGCCGCGCCGCCGGCGCCGGAAATGTGCCGCGCCTTCAGGATGCCGGCGATATGTTCGGGCGTATCGCCCTCGTGCAGCACGCCGGTACGCATGGCCTGCTGGTAGGCCGCATCGCTGATGGTCTTGAAGGCGCCGTCCTGCAGATCGGCCGAGGCCTTGTACTGCTCCAGGCTCAGGCCGTTGTTCCAGTTTTCCGGGTTGTTCAGAAACCGGGTCATGCCGCCGGACACGGCCCAATCCCACTCGCGGGCATAGCCGGAATCCTTCAGCGCCTGCCGATAGCGGTCCTGATCGATCAGGCCGGCATCGGCCAGCCAGCCGGCACCGGCCTGATAGCGGCCCACGTAGCCCTGGCCATTGGTGATCGCCAAATCGCCACCGTTGCTCTCGGTGTAGACGGTCGATGCCACCAGCCGCCGGGTCATGCTGTCGTCGAGTCCAGCGATGCTGCCTTGCGTCCACGCACGTGCGGTCGCGATCGAATTCTCGCTGCGCTTGTCGTCCATCTCGATGCTCCTTGCAAAAGACCGGCACCAAGGCCGTCGTTGGATAAATCCCGCAATCCGGGATCAACTGGCGCAGCGCGATCGCTTCAACGGTCGCACTGCGCCAGCTTGACATTGGCGCCGCCGCGCCTGAATTCGAAATCGGTATAGCCCGGCCCGTTCTTGCCGCCGTCCACGGTCGACGCGGTGACCGCAAGCGGCCGCTCGGCGCCTTCCAGCGCTACCCAATATTCCATTGCCGCAGGCGATGGCGAACCGTCGTCGCAGACGCCATCGCGGCGCACCACCCGGTCGCCGCCGCGCAATTGCGCACGCAACACCTTGGCGTAGTCCGTGCTCGGATAGAACCTGCGCACGACCACCAGCAACGCCGTCGCCGCATCGCCCGCGAATGTCACGCTGGCCTCGCCGGCGTTGCCCATGCGCGTTCCAGCATCCGCGCCCACCTTGCCGTCCGGCAGCGGCGCTTCGCCGAATCCGGCCAGGGTGGTCTTGCCGCGCACAGCCACCGGGTAGACCCGTACGCCGTCTGCCGGCACCAGTTCGCCCAGACCGGGAATCGCCTTCACCTGCGCCCAGGAAGGCGGCTGCGCAGCGGCGAGCACCGTCAGCGCCGCGCGCAGCGAGGATGCCGGCGCAGGCGTGGCAGCGTCCGGCGCAGGCGCCGCCGCTGGATTTGTCGGCGATGCGGGCAGCGGGTCGGCGTTGGCGGCAGCAGGCGCGGCCGCCGCAGATGCCGCCGCGGCACCTTGTTCGGGTTGGCAGGCGGCCAGCAGCGCGGCGGCAAGCACGAGTGGCAAGAGCTTGAAAGTCATAGCACTCCAGACGCGTCCAGTGAGAGCGCGAGCCGATCCGTGGTTCCGCAAATCGAGCGTCGCGAGACGAAGAAGCGCCCGCAGTATAGCCGCGATGCACTGGCGACCCGCACGCCTCACCCGCACCACTTCAAGCTTCCGGGTCTGGCGACGTCAGCATCGCGTCACGACATATCCTTAGCGAAACATTAACCGCGGGCTTGTAAAGCTGTTTCCACACAGGATACGAGGCAAGGGGAAGGACGCATGGGCACCAAGGAAAACAAGCGCAGCTGGCTGTTGTGGGTGGTGTTGCTGGCCGCTGCGGCGGCGAGCGTCTAAGCGAGCGCGCAGCAGGACAAAAGCCGTCGCAACTGCAATAGCGGCTTCAATAGCTTCGGCAACTGCATCCGCGAGAATCGGCGAACGTCGAGGCGTCCGAGGCCTATCTTGAATGCCGCAAGGGGCGGCCCCGCCGTCTACGATCAACAGCGCTGCGTCGAACGCGACCGCGAGCTGCACGAACAGCGTATGACCAGGGCATACGACGCTCTGCGCTATCGCTCGGTGGCCACGGACAGCGGCGGCCTCGCACAGCGCAGAGATCGCTGGCGCGGGTCAGCGCGCCGGTGCGTTGGAGAAGGACACGCGCACAAGCCCCGAGGCAGAGGACATCCGCGCTACGCCGATGCGTGGACGCTGCGGCACGGACGCTCTGATCAAGCCGTTGCGCAGTGCATCCCGCGATCGTCAGTGCACACGACGTGCAGCGCCAATTCCGCAATCCCCTCTGGAGCACCCATGCACGCCTACGACATCGCCCTGAACGACTGGCACGACGGCCCACCGGCGCAGGACAGCGATGGCTGGTGCTTCGGCCTGCCGCCCGGGATTCGCCCGGCGCAATGGCCGCTGGATCCGCACAGCGGCTATCCGATGCTGCACGGCTTCACCCTGCGACTGCCGGCGGACTATCGCGTGCATGGTCCCGACGCGGTGGCGCTTTCGTTCTTCGCCACCGCGCTGGATCACAACGATGGCGGCCCGATCGGCGGACCGGATGGCATGGAGGACGTGATCGATGCACCCGGTGCAGTGCCGCCGGTCGACGCAGCGCTGCTGCCCTTCTGGGAACGCGCGCGGCAGGCGCATCCGCGGCTGTCGCGGATGCGCGACATCCTGGGCTGCGCCTATGCGGTGATCCTGCTGAGCCAGGATGAAGCCGATGGCCCGCCATGCCCGCCGCCACCGATGGTGGATAGTCCGCTGCAGCGCGTGTTGGCCGTGCCGCAGTGGTTCGGCGCCGGGGCGGCAGCCGGATTCGCGGCGTGGGAGCGGCGGGAGATCCCGTTGCCGAAAGCAGCAGACCCGCACGCCGTGCATCGCCCGTTCAAGCTCAACGCGCGCGCCAATGACCCCAACGCGGGCAGGCCGCCGCGGGAGTATTTCGGCGATACGCCCGGCGACGGCGACTACCAACCCTTCCACTACTGGCTGAACGGCGAGATCGCGACGGAAAACTACCGCGAGCACGACTGGGCCATCGGCCACGCCGTCAACCACCTCGGCGGGACCATGCGCCCGGTGCAGAACGTGCCGGACTTCAGCCCGTACTACATCGGGTTCGAAGAGGACTTCGGCGGCTACAACTTCGGCGGCGGCAATGCGCAGCTGGACTTCAGGGACATGCGGTTCGACTGGGCCTGCGGCTGAGGGCGGCAACGCGGATATCCGTTGCCTGGTCGCGAACCGATCTGCCTGGAATGCCTGCCTTCGCGATCGCGCAGCGCCGCGTTGCCGGAAGGCGTGCAGGACCGGGAGTCAATCGGCCTGACGGCGAATGCGCTGCAGCTATCGGCTGGAGCGGCGGGCGCAGCGCCGGCGAGCGCGCCACGCCGGCGGCGCATCGAGCGCGGCGTAGCGGGATGACACGGGTCAGGCGGTGGCAACGCATCGTCACCGCAAGCTGAACTGCTTCCTGGTTTCGTGTTGACACCAAGAGAGGGTCGCATAATAATAGAACCGTACAGTTTGGTTTTATAAAGCTGTCCGAAGTGGCGTTCCGAGCGGACAGGGACAACAGCACTGCCCTTTCGCCGTCGCGTAGCAATGCTGCTGCATCCTGATGCCGTTCGTTCCCGTGTTTTTTGCGACCCCGCCAGGCCTCCCATGAAGCCGCACCATCCAACTCGGTCCGTTTCCTCGCCTGCATTGCGCCCGGGTGAGCAAGCGCTGTTCGACCTTCCCGATCTTCCGTCGGCGCGCATGCGCCCGGCAGCCAGCTGGATGCGCCGGCGCCTGCATGCGATCGCAGCGAAGTTGTCGTGCAGTCGCTCGGGTCGCTGCGGTCAGCACGGTTGAATACGCCGGCCTCGGTCACGCGGCCAGGTATCTGCATGCGCGTACTGCGCTAGCGCAGCATCGACGGCGCGGGCCACCCGCCGGCCGCACCATTCGCTGGTCGCCCAGGTTCACCAAGTGGCCAGCCGCCCGTATGGATGGCCGGCATCACGGCATCACCGTAGCGGTGCGGGTAGCGTCAGCGCCGGATCGCACGCCGTGCTTACCTGCCCATGGAGAATCGAATGAACAAGATGCTTGGAGTCGTGATCGCTTGCGCCCTGGCCGCCGGCCTTCCCGCCGTTGCAGGCGCGGACCAGGTCCCGCCGCAGGACCGGCACGACGATGACCGGCGCCACGACGCTCCGCCGCGGCCGGGCCAGCTCGGCGCCGAGCGCCGCGACGAAGCCCGGCACGACGACCGCCATGGCGATCGACCGGGCGACCATCGCGGCGACCACCGCCCGGGCGACGAGCGCTATGGCCACTGGGACCCCAAGTGGGGTCCGCGTCCGGGTGGCCCGCCCGCGCACCGCGCGCGGCATGACGATTGGTACCGCCACGTCCGCGCCTGCCAGCAGCGCTACCGCAGCTACGACGCGCGCAGCGACACCTTCGTCCATCGCGGCCGCCGTTTGCGCTGCTCGCTGTAAGCGGCGAACGTCTTTCCGTTCTCTGCGCAAGGCGCGCAGAGAACGGGCAGGTTTCTCGATGTCGGGTAAGCGCAACGCGCGCGACCTGGACGAATACCGGAGCGCAGCAGCGCAATCCGCTGCGGTGCGAGCGCCGTCACCCGGCGAGCGGCTCGGACCGATGGCAACATCAGCCCGGCACGCTCACTGCTGCCCAGTGCAATCCGCGTTCTGCGCGTCGCAGAACGCCGCCGCGCGGCGGATCTGCGCATCGCTCAACGGCGGCGGGCGGGCGACCGCCGGCTGGACCTGGTCCGGTGCGCCAGTGAGCGTATGCAGCCCCTTGGCGGCCTTGCCGGCGACGTAGTAGATGCCGAGGGCGA
The DNA here is from genome assembly GCF_041245805.1 of Xanthomonas sp. DAR 34887. Classification (NCBI taxonomy): domain Bacteria; kingdom Pseudomonadati; phylum Pseudomonadota; class Gammaproteobacteria; order Lysobacterales; family Lysobacteraceae; genus Xanthomonas; species Xanthomonas tesorieronis. Next base: position 255,611 of record NZ_CP162490.1, on the reverse strand, counting down.
GGTAGCCGCCGCCCTGGCTGACCTGCTCCACCGAGGGCGGCGGCCGCCAATCCTTGTCGAAGCGGTTGGGCTGGGCGCTGACCGGATTCTTGAAGCGGTACAGGTCCAGGGGCTGTTCCTCGTCCGGCGGCAGCGCGCGCACTTCGTCGAGGGTCTGGATGTCCTGCGGCGGCGGGCTGGCCGCGGCGGGCGCGGGGTCGGCCTGCTGGGCATGCGCCTGTGCGACCACGCCAAGCAGCGCGGCGGCAACGACGAAACGCGCGGCATTGCACATCGAGACCGGTCCTTTTCCATGCATCGCCATGGCAGCTGCCGAGCTTACTGTCGGCAGCTGAACGTCACCATCGCCGCTGCGGCGCGCCGCATACGGCGCATGCCTTCTGCCCGTCGGATCAGGCCGCCTGCAACGGCTGCAGGCACAGCCAGACGGCGCACCAGTGCGACAGCGCGCCGCCCAACACGTGGGCGTGCCAGATGGCGCGGTTGTAGACCATCGACTTGCGCACGTAGAAGCCCACGCCCACGGTGTAGAACAGGCCGCCGGCGGCGATGAACCAGAGCACGGCGCTGTCCAGGTTGGCCATGAGCGGCTTGATCGCGACGATGCCGGCCCAGCCCAGCAGCAGGTAGATGGCGACCCAGAAACCCTTGCTGATGCCGGGCAGGAACAGCTTGGCGAACACGCCGAACAGCGCCACGCCCCACACCGCCAGGGTCATCGACCAGACCCAGGCGCCGGACAGCGCCAGCACGAACAGCGGCGTGTAGGAACCGGCGATCATCACGAAGATGCCGGCGTGGTCCAGCTTGCGCAGGATCGGCTGGCGCTGCGGCGAGGCGAAGTTGTAGGCGGCCGAGCACGCGAACATCGCCAGCATGCCCAGCGCGTAGACGCAGGTGGCCACGACCAGGGCTTCGCTGGCGTGGGCGCGCCGGACCAGCAAGGCGCCGCCGACGACGGACAGCAGCAGTCCGGCGGCATGCACGATCAGGTCGGCGCGGCGGGCGGCGGCGGTTTTGTAGTGAGCGACTGGGGCGGGGGCAGGCACGGACAAGGCGGGTCTTCGGCACGTCGGGGGATCGCGCCGCTGCGCGGAGGGAGCACAGCATACCCGCTGGCCGCGCCGATCAGGTCAGCGATATCGCAGGTGCGCGCCGGCTTCTTCCCGCCCGCGACAGCGACCGCGCCGCTGCGCGGTCTATGCCGCGATGCGCTCGATCTTCCGAGCCTGCGCGCCCAGCGCACGTCGCGCCTGTTCCAGGTCGTAGTCGGCCTGCAGGCCGAGCCAGAAACGCTCGCTGGTGCCGAGCGCGGCCGCCAGCCGGATCGCGCTGTCGGCGCTGACGCTGCGCTTGCCGAGCACGATTTCGTTGATGCGGCGCGGCGGTACGCCGGCGGCACGCGCCAGCGCGTTCTGGCTGATGCCCAGCGGGGTCAGGAATTCCTCCAGCAGGACTTCGCCGGGGTGGATGTTGGGCAGGGTCTTCATGGCGGCTCGGTGGGTCAGTGGTAGTCGACGATTTCCACGTCAAGCGCATCGCCATCCTTCCATTGGAAGCACACGCGCCATTGATCGTTGATCCGGATGCTGTATTGGCCTTTGCGGCTTCCTTTCAACGCTTCCAGTCGATTGGCGGGCGGAACACGCAAGTCGTCCAGCGTGGCCGCGCTGTTGAGCATGCGCAGCTTGCGCCGAGCCACGACCTGGATATCGGCCGGCAATCGCCGGGAAGGCGTGCCCTGCCAGATCTTTTCGGCTTCCTTGTCGACGAAGTTCCGGATCACGCAGCAACCATAACGCCACCCGCCGTATAACGCAATGCGTCATAGGGGTCGCCGAGATGTTTGCACCGCGCTGGCTGAATCCGCTCAGCCAGCCGCCCTCGCCCGGTCGGCCGCTGTCTCATACCCTGAGACGCCGTTCCGCTTCCCTGTCCCGCTTTGAGAGCCGTACCGATGCCCGCCCACGCCCTAGCCCGCCGCACCGAGGACGCCGAGCGCGCCCTGTCCACCACCGGCGGCGAGCCTTCGCGCGACGGCGCGCTGCTGACCGAGCGGCTGGAGCGGCGCTACCACGACCGCATCACCGGCAGCTTCATGCTCCCCGGCCGCGAAGGCCGCTACGCGCCGATCCCGGACGACGTGCCGGCGGCCCTGGTCGCGGCGCTGCAGGCGCGCGGCATCGAGCAGTTGTACAGCCACCAGGCCGAGGCCTGGGACGCGGCGCAGCGCGGCGAGCACGTGGCCATCGTCACCCCCACCGCGTCGGGCAAGTCGCTGTGCTACACGCTGCCGGTGGTGGCCGCGGCGATGACGGCGCAGGCCAAGGCGCTGTACCTGTTCCCGACCAAGGCGCTGGCGCAGGACCAGGTGGCCGAGCTGCTGGAGCTCAACCGCGCCGGCGAGTTGGGAGTGAAGGCCTTCACCTTCGACGGCGACACCCCGGGCGATGCGCGCCAGGCGATCCGCCTGCACGGCGACATCGTGGTCAGCAACCCGGACATGCTGCACCAGGCGATCCTGCCGCACCACACCAAGTGGGCGCAGTTCTTCGAAAACCTGCGCTACGTGGTGATCGACGAGATCCACACCTACCGCGGCGTCTTCGGCAGCCACGTCACCAACGTGCTGCGCCGGCTCAAGCGCATCTGCGCGTTCTACGGGGTGACCCCGCAGTTCATCCTGTGCTCGGCCACCATCGGCAATCCGCGCGCGCATGCCGAGGCGCTGATCGAGCAGCGCGTGCATGCGATCACCGACTCCGGCGCGCCGTCCGGCGACAAGCACGTACTGCTGTGGAACCCGCCGGTGGTCAACGCCGACCTGGGCCTGCGCGCCTCGGCGCGCTCGCAGAGCAACCGCATCGCGCGCATTGCGATCAAGAGCGGACTGAAAACGCTGGTGTTCGCGCAGACCCGGCTGATGGTGGAAGTGCTGACCAAGTACCTGAAGGACATCTTCGACCACGACCCGCGCAAGCCGCCGCGCATCCGCGCCTACCGCGGCGGCTACCTGCCGACCGAACGTCGCGAGGCCGAACGCGCGATGCGCGCCGGCAGCATCGACGGCATCGTGTCGACGTCCGCGCTGGAACTGGGCGTGGACATCGGCTCGCTGGACGTGGTGGTGCTCAACGGCTACCCCGGCAGCGTGGCCGCGACCTGGCAGCGCTTCGGCCGCGCCGGGCGCCGCCAGCAGCCGTCGCTGGGCGTGCTGGTGGCCAGTTCGCAGCCGCTGGACCAATACGTGGTGCGGCATCCGGACTTCTTCGCCGATGCCTCGCCCGAACACGCACGCATCGCCCCGGACCAGCCGCTGATCCTGTTCGACCACATCCGTTGCGCCGCGTTCGAGCTGACCTTCGTCGCCGGCGAGGCGTTCGGCCCGGTCGATCCGGCGGTGTTCCTGGAAGCCCTGGCGGAAAGCGAGGTGGTGCATCAGGAAGGCGACCGCTGGGAGTGGATCGCCGACAGCTACCCGGCCAACGCGGTGAGCCTGCGCTCGGTGGCCGACGGCAATTTCGTGGTGGTGGACAAGACCGACGGCAAGCAACAGATCATCGCCGAGGTGGACTATTCCGCCGCCGCGCTCACCCTGTACGAAGGCGCGATCCACATGGTGCAGAGCACCCCGTACCAGGTGGAAAAACTCGACTGGGAAGGGCGCAAGGCCTATGTCACCCGCACCCACGTGGACTACTACACCGACAGCATCGACTTCACCAAGCTCAAGGTGCTGGACCGTTTCGACGGCGGCGCGGCCGGGCGCGGCGACAGCCACCACGGCGAGGTGCACGTGGTCCGGCGCGTGGCCGGCTACAAGAAGATCCGCTACTACACCCACGAGAACATCGGCTACGGCCCGGTCACCCTGCCCGATCAGGAGCTGCACACCACCGCGGTGTGGTGGCAACTGCCGCAGGCGACGCTGTTGAAGGCGTTCGCCACCAAGCAGGACGCGCTGGACGGCTTCCTCGGCGCCGCCTATGCGCTGCACGTGGTGGCGACGGTGGCGGTGATGGCCGACGCGCGCGACCTGCAGAAGGCGGTGGGCGACGGCGACGGCGCCTGGTTCGCGATGGCCGACGCCAAGGGCCGCGGCCAGCTGCGCGGCGGCGACAACGGCGAGCCGGTCGGCGTGGAGCTGCAGCAGTTCGTGCCGACCGTGTACCTGTACGACAACTTCCCCGGCGGCGTGGGCCTGAGCGAACCGCTGTGGCAGCGCCAGGCCGAGCTGGTGCAGCGCGCGCGCGAACTGGTGCAGCGCTGCGAATGCGTGGCCGGTTGCCCGGCCTGCGTCGGCCCGGTGCTGGCCGCGCAGGAGGACAGCGCGACCACGCCGAAGGCGCTGGCGCAGCAGGTGCTGCGCCTGCTGCTGGAAGGCGACGCTGCGCTGGACCAGGAAGCCACCACGATCGACAGCGAGCTGGATGCGTTGCCGGACTGGAGCGCATGAGCAGCGGCCACCAATCGCTCGCGCGAGCCGCGCACGCTTCTGCAGCGCGCGCTGCTGGACGACGTATCGACCGTGCTCGACGCGGATTCCGATGCGCTGCTGGAGCGGCACGCATGAACAGCAGCAGCAGGACCAGCTTGCCGATCACCAACGCCACGCCGGTGCGCGCGGCCGGTTTCACGAATCCCGACGGCAAGCGAGCGTGTGCGTTGCGCTTGCTGCTGCAAGGCACGGCGCACGGCAATGCGAACCGCGCCGATCCCGACGCGCGGCCGAGGGGTAGCGCATGAGCATCAGCCTTGAGCGCCTGCGCGCGCTGCGCAAGCAGGCCGGCGACCCGGGCGCGGAAACGCCGCGTGCGCCCGCACCCGGCGTGCGGCCGGCAGGCAATGCGCTCGCCGCAAGCCCTGCTGCATCGGTAAACCCGCCGGCACCTGCAGGCCGGGCCACGTTGCTGCGCAAGCCGCCGCGCGACACCGATGCGGCGCCCCTGCCGCCTGCACCGCGCACGCCTTTGCCAGCGCACCGCGGCGACAGTGCCGTTGCCGTGGCGGCGCCGATCGCGATCGAACCATTCGACCGGCGCGGCGCCGACGTCGCCTCGCTGCGGCGCCTGCTCGGCATGCGCGAGCGCGCGGTGGCGCCGGCCGCGGCGCCGCGCAAACCGCAGGCGGCCGACCGCCACCTGCCCGGCGCGGAGATCGCGCCCGGCCTGCACCTGATCGAAGCGTTCCTGCCGCAGCCGATCCCCTCCGCCGCGCTGTCGCTGGCCTTCGCCCGCCGCGAGGATGCGGTGCAGCCGTCGGATCTGCTGTTCTTCGACACCGAGACCACCGGCCTGGCCGGCGGCACCGGCACCCGCGCCTTCATGATCGGCGCGGCCGATTGGTACCTGCACCCCGTCGAAGGTCCCGGCCTGCGCATCCGCCAGCTGATGATGGCCACGATGGGCGCGGAGAAGGCCATGCTCGAAGCGTTCCGCGCGTGGCTGGCGCCGACCACGGTGCTGTCCAGCTACAACGGCCGCTGCTACGACGCGCCGCTGCTGAAGACCCGCTACCGGCTGGCGCGCTGCGCCGACCCGCTGTCGGCGCTGGACCACGTGGACCTGCTGCATCCCACCCGCCGCCGTTACCGCGGCACCTGGGAGAACTGCAAGTTGTCCACGATCGAACGCCAGCTGCTGCGCATCGTGCGCGAGGACGACCTGCCCGGCTCCGAAGCACCGGCCGCATGGCTGAGCTATTTGCGCGGCGGCAGCGCGCGCAACCTGCGCCGCGTCGCCGCGCACAACCACCAGGACGTGGTGACGCTGGCCCTGCTGCTGCAGCGCCTGGTCGACGCCGAAGCCGAAGAGCGCGAGGTCGTGCCGTTCGTGGAAGCGCCGTAGCGCACTGCTTGAGCCCCTCTCCCCCCGGGAGAGGGGTTGGGGCGAGGGTACGGCGCCAGGCGCGATGTTCGGTTGGAGCATGAGGCTGCGCCCGTACCCTCATCCGCCCCTTCGGGGCACCTTCTCCCGGCGGGAGAAGGACAGCCGCAGCGCCTTAGCCCCTCTCCCCCCCGGGAGAGGGGTTGGGGTGAGGGTACGGCGCTAGGCGCGATGTTCGGTTGGAGCACGAGGCTGCGCCCGTACCCTCATCCGCCCCTGCGGGGCACCTTCTCCCGGCGGGAGAAGTGACAGCCGCAGTGCCTTAGCCCCTCTCCCCCGGGAGAGGGGTTGGGGTGAGGGTACGGCGCCAGGTGCGATGCTCGATTTGGAACACGAGGCTGCGCCCGTACCCTCATCCGCCCCTTCGGGGCACCTTCTCCCGATGGGAGAAGGGAACAGCCGCAGCGCCTTAGCCCCTCTCCCCCCGGGAGAGGGGTTGGGGTGAGGGTACGACGCCAGGTGCGATGCTCGATTTGAGGGCACGAGGCGGCGCCCGTACCCTCATCCGCCCCTTCGGGGCACCTTCTCCCGGCGGGAGAAGGGAACAGCCGCGATGCGTTGTAGCCCCGCCACCTCAACGCCGATAGCTCCCGGTACCAGCCTAGATCTCCCGCACCGCCGTCTCGATCCGCCAGGCCGCGAACTCACCTTCGAACTCGGCCAGGCTCAGCAGGCCCATGCACGCATGCGCGCCCACCGGCGGCGGCGCGCCGCTGGCCAGCTTGCGCACCAGCAGGATCGCGGCCAGGCAGGGAATCTCCGGGCCGTGCAAAGTCGGCGCGGTCAGCTCCCAGCACAGCGCATGCGGGCGCCCATCGCGCAGTCCGCGCAGCTGTACCGACATGCCGCCCAGGTCGCTGCCGAAGCGATCGAACCAGCGCCCGGCGCGCGCGAACGCCGCCGCCAGCGACCGCATCGGCAGCGGCACGCCGAGTCCGCGCAAACCTGCCAGCGCGGCCAGGCAACGCTGCAGGAACGGCACTTCCAGCGCCGCACGGAAGCGCACGTTGCGCACGCCCGGATAGCGCGCCACCAGCAGATCGTGATCCGGCACGTCGCAGGGCGCGGCCAGCCGCGGGGCGAGCCGCGCGAACGCGACCGGCTGCGGGCCGGCCCAGCCCCGCGTGCGCTGCCAGCGTCCGTCGCACCACCACTCGAAGGGCAGGCCGCAATACGACAGCACCGCGCGCACCGTGGCCATGCCCAAGGGCGTGGCCTGCGCCGGGGCGATGACCAGGTCGATGTCGTGCAACTGCGAGAAGCGCGGGCGCAACGCATCGACCACCGCGCTGGACAGCGCCGGCAAGGTGCTGGCGCCGCTGATCGCACAGCGCCCGGCTTGCCGCGCCAGCGCATCCAGCGCGGCGGGAAAGTCGCGCACGAACGCGCGGCCATCGGCCAGGTCGATGTAGTGCATGCCGGCCTGCAGGCAGGCATGCGCGACGGCGTAGTCCTGTCCCTGGAACGGCCCGGCGGTGTGCACCACGATGTCCGCGCCGGTAGCGGCCAATTGCGCGGGGAAATCGGCCGCCGCCGTGTCCAGGCGGCACACCGCGACGCCACCCAGGTCCGCGCCCGCCAGATTGGCGGCGGCGGCATCGGGATGACGTCCGGCCGCGATCACCCGCAGCGTCGGCGTCGTCGCCAGCGCGCGCACGATCCGCGCGCCGAAATGACCATAGCCGCCCAGCACCACCACCTTGCAAACGGCCATCGTCCCTCGCCTCTCCTGTCGGCGCCCGCGGCGATTATCCGCGCGACGCCGCCTGCGGGGAATCGCTCAGCCGTCGATCGGCGAGGCCAGCCCTTGCGCGATGGCTTCGCGGATCAGGCGCTCGGCCTGCTGCCGCGCGCGTGCGCTGGCATCGGCCTGCTGCTTGCCCAGTTGCGACTGTTGCAAGCCGAGTTTCGCCTGTTGCCTGGCCAGTTCCTGGATCTTCATGCCCAGGTCCTGCCGGCGCAGTTGTTCGCTCGCCCGCAGCGCCGCCAGGCGATCGATCTGCGCCTGGCTGGCGGCGCCGCGGCTGGTAGCGACCGCCGCCTCGGCCTGGCGCGTGGCGCTCTCGGCCATCTGCGAACTCAGCTTCGCCATGCGCTCGCCCAGTTCGCCCTGGCGCTCGCCAAGATCGCCTTGCTGGTCGCCCAGCTCGGCCTGCGCATCGGCCAGGTCCAGGGTCTGTTCGTGCACGGCCTGGAACCGCGCCAGCGCCGCCGGATCGCGGACCACATAACGATGGCCAGCATGGCGGAACCACAGGAGTTCGCCGCCGTCGCCGGCCAGGCGACGCGCTTCGCGCAGGTCGTCCAGCGAAGCGTCCATCAGATTGTGCCCGTCCTGCACCAGCACGTAGGCGTCCTGGTCCTCGTGCGGCGAGAGCGAAACGCGGCCTTGGGTGCTCAGCGGCGCAGCGGGCTCCGCAGGCGCGGCTGGCGCTGCCGGGGCTGGCGGCGCGGGCTGCGCCAGAACGCTTGCCAGGATCGGAGCGGCCGGCGCTGGAGTTGCCGGTGCTGCGGGCGCAGCCGGTGCAGCTGGTGCAGCCGACGCAACGGACGACGTGGAGACCGGCGCGGTGTCCGCCAGCGCCGGCTTGGCCACCAGGCGCAGCGGCATGACCCCGGCCAGCGCGATCGCGGCCGTGATCAGCCCGGCGCCCAGACGCGAGAATGAGGCGGTGCTCTGCAGCATCAACAGCCGCCGCTTCAGGCTGACGAAGCTGGGCGAGGCGCTGGCCACGCCGGCAGCCGGCCGCGGCGCCACGCCCAACTGTACCAGCAGCCGTGCATAGTTGTGCCGGCAGTGCCGGTGCCCGGCGACCACCGCCGCATCGCAGGCCGCTTCGCGGGCCAGTGCGTATTCGCGCACCGCCAGCTGCACCAGCGGATGGAAGAAGAACAGGTGCTGCGCCAGCGCCGGCAGCAGGCCCCACCACAGGTCGCGGCGCTGCAGATGCACCAGTTCGTGGGTCAATGCCATATCCAGATCGTCGGCATGCATCGCTGCCAGGCGCCGCGCCGGCAGCAGCAGCACCGGCCGCCACGGGCCGATCAGCTGCGGCGAATCGATCTGCGCGGACAGCCGCAGCTGCGGCGGCTGGCGCAGGCCGTGCGCCTCGGCGGCCAGGCGCAAGGCGCCGAGCAGGGCGGCATCGGTGCACGGCGTGCTGGTCCGCACCAGGCGCCGGCTGGCGCGGTAGGCGTGGCCGCTGCGCAGCGCGCCGAGCAGCACGCCGGCCATCCACAGCGCGACCAAGGCCTGTGCCCAGGACAACGGCGCGGCAGCAGCGGCGGGCTGCGTGGCGGCATGCGGCGATGCGGTCGTCGCTACGGTCGCGGCGCTCGCGTCCTGCAGCGATGCGGCCGGCAATGCGGTCGCGGCAACGGCGGGCTGTGTCGGCGCGGCCGGCAGCACCGGCAGCTGCAGCGCACCGGCCCACAGCAGGCCGAGCACGGTCTGCGCGCCGACCAGCCACCACAGCCGGCAGCGCGTGGCCGCCGGCAGCGCCGGCACCCAGCGGCACAGCGCCCAGATCGCCGCGACCAGGACCGCCGCCTGCACGCTGGTCGCCAGCAGCCGCGACAGCAGGGTCTCGAACAACGTCGTGCCGAAGATCGTGTCCATGCCTCAGTCCTCCCGCCGCTGCGATTGCAGTTTGGCCACCAATGCCTCGAGTTCGGCCAGCTCGTCGTCGCTGACCTCCGCGCGCTGCGACATCCACGCCACGAACGGCGACACCGAGCCCTGCAAGGTCTTCTCGACGAAGCTGCCGACCGCGCTGCGCACCACGTCGTCCTGGCCGCTGGTGGCGGCGTAGCGATACACGCCTTGCACCTGGCGCCGGCGCAGATAGGCCTTGGCGCGCAGCCGCTCCATCATCGTCAGCACGGTGGAGCGGGCCAGCCCGCGGGTCTCGCCGAAGCCGGCGGCGACCTCGCCGACGCTGGCCTCGCCTTGTTCGCCGATGTACTGCAGCAGGGCCAGCTCCTGGTCCCCGATCGATTTGCGACGCATCCGCCTGCTCCGGTGACTACACGTGTCGGCAAACGTACCTGTGGCGACATGTGTAGTCAATAGGCCGTCGGTCATTACTTTGAAGAGCCGGACAGCGCCAAGGTATTGGATGCGGCAGAAGCGGAGAATTGCGTTCGGAACGCGCATCCCTATCGCAGCCGCGGCGCCTTTCTCGCGCATGCAGCACGTTGCTTCGCCGACCGCCTGCGCAAGCCGCCGCGCCCGCGGTCGCGGCGGGTCTGGGCCAGTGGCGACCCCGTCGTCGTGCAATGCGTCGCGCGCGACCGAGGCGCGTACCGCAATCGCTACGCGTGGATCCTGCGCACGGCGACGGCAAGGCGGCGAGGCGAACGCGTCCCTCGACCTGGCGGCCTACGGCGACCAACTGCGCCGCATTCCCGCATCCCGCACTGCGCCGCGATCCCCGGCCGCGCTGCACACCCGCCGTTTGCAACGCGCCGCCGTTCGCGCCGGCCACATCGCGACCGCCGTGGCCGTTCACATCGAACCGACGCCAGCGCGATTAGAAGTTCCTGGACGACGATCGCTGCCGCTGCGCCATGCGGCACCGCGCCAACGGCGACGCGATCGACGGCGGCGCACGTGCCCTGTGCCGTGCGCGTTTCCATCCCCGTGAGCAGGAGTATCGACATGAGCGACGACAAGCAGAATTCCGGGTCTCCGGACCGCGACCGCATCAACGTCAACGAAGACTACGAACTGCGCTACTGGACCAAGGCGCTGGACGTGTCCGCCGAGGAATTGCGCGCCGCGGTGGCGGCGGTCGGCACCAACGCCAGCGCCGTTCGCGCGCACTTGAACAAGTAACGCGGCCAGGCCCGCGATGAGCCTTGCCGAGTACCGCCGCAAACGCAGCTTCGACAAGACCAAGGAACCGGAGCCGGGCAAGGCGCTGCCCAAGGGACAGCGCCCGATCTTCGTGGTGCAGCTGCATCACGCCAGCCGCCGGCACTACGATTTCCGGCTGCAGGTCGGCGATGCGCTGAAGAGTTGGGCGGTGCCGAAAGGCCCCAGCTACGACCCCAAGGTCAAGCGCATGGCGGTGGAGGTGGAAGACCACCCGGTCGACTACGCCGGCTTCGAGGGCGAAATTCCCAGGGGCGAATACGGCGGCGGCCACGTCGCCCAGTTCGACCACGGCGTATGGACCACCGCCGGCGATCCCGAAGCGCAGCTGGCCAAGGGCCACCTGCGCTTCGAGTTGTTCGGCACCAAGCTCAAGGGCGGCTGGCACCTGGTGCGCTCCGGCAAGCCGGCGCGCCAGCCGCAATGGCTGCTGTTCAAGGACGAGGACGCGTTCGCCGGCAGCGTGGAGGCCGACGACCTGCTCGCCGACGTGACCGCGCCGCCGCCGGAGGACCTCAAACGCGCCGGTGCCGGCAAGGCGAACAAGCAGAACACACTGACCGCCGTGGCGCTGCCGCGGCGGAAGAACAAGACCGACTGGGCCAAACGCGCCAGTGCTCTGCCCAAGGCGAGGAAGGCCGCCGCGCCGGCCGGGCCGTTCGAAGCGCAGCTGGCCAAGCTGGGCGATGCGCCGCCGAAGGGCGAACACTGGATTCACGAGATCAAGTGGGACGGCTACCGGATCCAGGCCACCATCGCCGACGGCACGGTACGGCTGTGGTCGCGCAATGCGATCGAGTGGACCGACAAGATCCCCGAGATCCGTGACGCCATCGCCGCACTGGGCCTGAAGTCCGCCGCGCTGGACGGCGAGCTGATCGCCGGCAAGGGCAGCAAGGAGGATTTCAACCTGCTGCAGGCGGTGCTGTCCGGAGAGCGCCAGGGCGCGCTGGCGCTGGCGCTGTTCGATCTGCTGCACATCGACGGGATCGACATCGCCGATGCACCGCTGGCAGAGCGCAAGGCCTTGCTGCAACAACTGGTGGGCGGCAACGATCCGCGTCTGGCCTTCAGTTCGCACGTCGAAGGCGATGGCGACGCAGCCTTCCAGCTCGCCGGCGAACAGCATTTCGAGGGCATCATCTCCAAGCGCGCCGATCGCGGCTATCACGGCGGGCGCAGCGAGGACTGGCGCAAGACCAAGCAGCTGGCCTCCGACGAATTCGCCGTGGTCGGCTACACCGCGCCCAAGGGCAGCCGCTCCGGCTTCGGCTCGTTGCTGCTGGCCAGGCCCGATCCGCAGCATGGCTGGCTGTACGCCGGCCGCGTCGGATCGGGCTTCTCCGACACGCTGCTGCGCGAGGTCGGCGCATTGATCGGCAAGGCCGGCGGCACGACGCCCACCGCGCATGTTCCGACCACCGAGACCGACCTGCGCGCGGCCACCTGGTTTGCGCCGCGCTTCGTCGTGGAAGTGTTCTACCGCGGCATCGGCGGGCAACAGCTGCTGCGCCAGGCCTCGCTGAAAGCGGTACGCCGCGACAAGGACATCGCCGACCTGCTCGATTCGGACCGGACGCCGGCGGCGACCGCCGCCCCCACCCGGGCCGCACCGGCCAAGCGCCGTGCCGTGGGCGCGGGCAAAGCCGGCGCCCGCACGCCGCCGGCGCTGTCCAGCCCCGGCAAGATCATCTTTCCCGACATCGGCGCGACCAAGCAGGACGTCTGGGACTACTACAACGCGGTCATGGACCACCTGCTGCCGGAGATCGCCGGCCGGCCGCTGTCGATCATTCGATGCCCCAATGGCGCCGAGCGCCCGTGCTTCTTTCAGAAACACCACACTGCCGGGCTGGACCTGGTGTCCTCGGTACGGCTGAAGGAAGAGGCCGGCAACAATGCCTACTACCTGGTGGTCAACGACGCTGCCGGGCTGCTGGAACTGGTGCAGTTCAATGCGCTGGAGTTCCACCCCTGGGGCTCGTATGCGGCTGCGCCCGATTCGGCCAACCGGGTGGTGTTCGACCTGGATCCCGGCCCGGACGTGCCGTTCGCCGAGGTCAAAAAAGCGGCGACCGACATCCGCAGGCTGCTGGCGCAATTGGAACTGGAGTCGTTCCTGCGCGTCTCCGGCGGCAAGGGCCTGCACGTGGTGGTGCCGCTCAATCCCGGGTGCGATTGGGAACTGACCAAGCGCTTCGCCCACGGCTTCGCCGACGCGCTGGCGCAGTCCGAGCCGGAGCGTTTTCTCGCTACCGCCACCAAGCGCCTGCGCAACAAGCGGATCTTCGTCGACTACCTGCGCAACGGCCGCGGCGCCACCGCGGTGGCCTCGTACTCGCTGCGCGGGCGCGCCGGCGCGCCGGTGGCGATGCCGCTGGCCTGGAGCGACCTGCCCAAGCTGCACCGTGCCGACGCGTTCAAGATGCGAGAGGTGCCGGCCAAGCTGAAGCGCAGGCGCAAGGATCCCTGGGAAGGCATCGACGCGGTACGGCAGAACCTCGCGCGCTGGGCCGAAGCCGAGTAAGCAAAGCCCCTCTCCCATCGGGAGAGGGGTTGGGGTGAGGGTCCGGCGCGAAAGCGTCTCGCGGAGTTTGTGCACGATGCTACGCCCGTACCCTCATCCGCCCCTTCGGGGCACCTTCTCCCGACGGGAGAAGGAACAGCCGACTAGCTCCTCTCCCACCGGGAGAGGGGTTGGGGCGAGGGCTCGACCGCCAGCCCGCCCATCCACTTACCAACTCAACGCATTACCCACTACCCTGTCGGCCCGCCCATCACCGGCAGGATCGCCCCGCTGATGTAGCTGGCGGTGATCGGCGAGGCCAGGAACACATAGGCCGGCGACAATTCCTCCGGTTGCGCCGGGCGGCCCATGGCGCTGCTCTTGCCGAACTCGGCCACGTCCTCGGCGGATTTGTCGGCCGGATTCAGCGGGGTCCACACCGGGCCGGGCGCGACCGCGTTGACGCGGATCCCGCGCGGCTGCAACTGACTGGCCAGGGCCATGGTGAAGGCGTGGATCGCGCCCTTGGTGGCCGAGTAGTCGAGCAAGGACTTGCTGCCGAACAGGCCGGTCTCCGAGCCGCTGTTGATGATCGCCGAACCGCGCTTGAGATGCGGCAGGGCCGCGCGCGCCATGTGGAAATAGCCGCCGATGTTGGTCTGCAGGGTTTCCTGCAGGTGTTCCTCGCTGAGGTCCTCCAGCGCATGGCAATGCAGCTGGAAGGCGGCATTGTTGACCAGCACGTCGAGTCCGCCGAAGGCGCGCACGGTCTGCGCCACCGCGTCCTCGCAAAACTTCGGGTCCTTCACGTCGCCGGCGATGGTCAGGCAGCGCCGGCCCTCCTTCTCCACGTGCGCGCGCGTCACTTCCGCGTCCTCGTGCTCGTCCAGATACAGCACCGCCACGTCGGCGCCTTCGCGCGCGAACAGCACCGCCACCGCGCGGCCGATACCCGAGTCGGCGCCGGTGACGATGGCGCTCATGCCGCGCAGCTTGCCGCTGCCCACGTACTCGGGCGCCTCGAAACGCGGCTGCAGGGCCAGGTCCTTCTCCTTGCCGGGCTTGCGCAAGTGCTGTTTGGGCATCTTCTCCGGTTGCTTGCGCACTCCGGCCTGGGTCGGCGCGGTCTTCTTGGCCTTGGCTTTCGACTGCGCCTCGACGGCATCGGTCGCGCGCTGCAAGACGCGCTGTTGCCGCGCGGTCTGGGCGGCGGCCGAGCCGGAGCGGGAGGACGCCTGCTTGGACGACGTGGTCTTGGTGGGCGCGGCAGGACGTTTGGTGCTGGAAGCCATGGACATTGCTCCGGAGTACGGGATGCGGCGCGGCATGGCGCCGTATCGGAGAAGGTGGGGGATGGGCGATCGGACGCGAGCGCGCTAGGCGCGGTCGGCGACGCCCTGCACGCCGGCATGCTGGGCGCAATGCGCGCAGCAGAACATGCGGCCGCCGGCTTCCACGCCATGGCCGACGATGCGGCAGTCGCAATGGCTGCAGTGCGGGGCGAAGGCGTGGATCGCGCATTCGAACGAATCGAAGGTGCCGCTGCGGTCGCCCTGGGTCAGGGTAAAGGCCTTGTCGTAGTCGTTGCCGCAGACATCGCAGGTGGCCATGGTCAGGCTCCGGTTGGCTGGGGAAGCCACAGTCTGGCCAAGCACACGGCCACGTCGGGTGAAGCCGGCCGCCGATCTCTTCATGCAACGCAAACATCCACCGCGACACGCTCGCGCTATTCGCAAAGGAGTCTCTTCCATGGTCCGCCAGCCACTCGCCCTCGCCCTTCCCCTCGCCGCCAGCTTGCTGCTCGGCGCCTGCGCCACCACCCAGGTCGCCCAGGTGCAGCCGATCGACGGCGTCATCTCCGGCCAGTGCCATATCGACAAGGTCCGCGGCGCGGCGGGCCTGGCCGCCGCGCAGACCACCATCGAACGCGCCCGCGTCGACAGCGACAGCCTCAAGGTGCAGGTGGTGAACAGCAGCGTGGGCGACAGCGGCGCCACCTCCAGCGGCGTGGACAGCGCATCGCGCGGTGCCGGCGAGAGCGGTGGCGATCGGCTGACCATCGAGGTCGGCCCGTACAACAACATCACCACGCTGTATTGCGGTTGAAGGTGCGCGGCGCCGAGTGAACTGCGGACCCGGCGAGGTTCGCCTTGACCGTGCCGCGACCTGCGGCGATGCCGCCGCCCGCGCCAGCGCTGCGATCAGGCGCGACGGCGTGAGCGCGCAGCGCTTCCGGCCGCCGGGCTGCCGGCCCGACGCGGCCGGGCGGATTGCGTCGGCTTGGCGCCCGCCGCCGTGGACCCCGTCTTCTTGGTGCGCTTGGCCTTGACCGCCTTGACCGCCTTGCGGGTCGCAGCACGCGCCCGCGCCAGGTAGTTCAGCGTGGCCAGGTCCCACTGCCGCTCGCCGCGCACGCGCTCGCACAGGCCGTGCAGTTCGCCGCCGCGCCAGCCGTCGAACACGCACGGGTCGATATAGGCCTTGCGGCACACCGCCGGCGTATTGCCCAGCGCATCGGCCACCTCGCGGATCACCGCGTTCTGCGCCAGCTTCAGCGCGCGTTCGCTGCTGGGGTCGGGCAAGGGCAGCTGCGCCAGCCGCTGCAGCGCGGCGCGGGTGCCGCCCCAGGTGCGGAAGTCCTTGGCGGTGAAGCTCTCGCCCATCGCCTCGCGCAGGTAGTCGTTGACCTCGCCCGAGTCCACCGGCTGCAGTTGGCCGTCGTCGTCGCGGTACTGGAACAGCGCCTGCCCGGGCAATTGCTGGCAGCCGCGAATCAGTTTGACCAGGCGCACGTCGTCGACCTCGATGTCGTGCTCCTGCCCGCCCTTGCCGCGGAATTTCAGCCGCGCGCGGCCGCCCTTGACGAATTCCAGGTGGCGGTTGCGCAGCGTGGTCAGGCCGTAGGAGCGGTTGCTGCGCGCGTATTCGGCATTGCCCACGCGCACCAGGGTCTCGGCCATCAGCGCCACCACCATCGCCAGCACCTTGTCGCGCGGATAGCCGGGCAGCGCCAGATCGCGGCGCAGGCGCCGGCGCAGCCGCGGCAAGGCCTGGCCGAAGGCCATGATCCGTTCGAACTTGCCGTCGCCGCGCACCTGCGCCCAGTCGGGGTGATAGCGGTACTGCTTGCGCCGCCGCGCGTCGCGGCCGGTGGCCTGCACGTGGCCGTTGGGCTTGGCGCAGATCCACACCTCGGTGTAGGCCGGCGGGATCGCCAGCTGGCGGATGCGTTGCAAGGTCTGCGCATCGCGCACCGGGCGGCCATCCGGCAACCGGTAGCTGAAGCCCTTGCCGGCGCGGCGGCGGGCGATGCCGGGCTCTTCGTCGCTGACATAGACCAGGCCGGCACTGCTGGCGGCCTGTCTGGCCTGCAGCGCGCGGGCCGCCTCGGTGGCGGCGGTGGTGCGGGACGCGTTGGACATCGGGACGCCAGCGGGTGAGGAGCCGGGATTGTCGGCAGCGCGGCGCCTAGGCAGCGTCAACGGCGACCGGTTAACGTGCGGCGAACGCGACTTGTCCGATTCTTCTGCACGTATGCTGGACCCGTCTTCCTCCACCGACCAGGAGCCCCGATGAGCACTTTCCTTTCTTCTCGTGCGTCCGCGCGCGCCGGCCTGATCGCCACGGCCTGCCTGACGCTGGCATTGGCCGCGTGCACCGCGCCGCCGCCGGACGAGCAGGAACAGGTGGGGGCCAAGGCCCAGGCCGCCGCGCAGCAGGCCGCCGCCCCGGATCCGGTCAGCGCGCCGCAGCCGCCGCCGGTGGGCACCTGCGATGCCTCGCAGGCGCAGGGCCTGGTCGGCCAGGCCGCCGAACAGGCGTTGCTGGACCAGGCGCGCAGCGACACCGGCGCCAAGAGCGTGCGCGTGCTCAAGCCCAACCAGGCGGTGACCATGGAGTTCGACGGCGAACGGCTCAATATCGAGGTCGATGCCAAGAACCAGATCACCGGCGTGCGCTGCGGCTGAGGTCCGTCCGGCGGCACTCGCGGGCGCCGTCCACGGTGGCGGCGGCAAGACGCTTGCCGCCACTACGGTTGCAGCTGCAACCGTGTATTGCGGCACCGCACCAACATGTGCTTTAGTCGATGTTCCGGTGACCTCAAGATGCGCTCCAGGATAGAGCGGGGGCGAGTGTCGCCGCGTTCCTTCGGATCGCTTTTCAGAGGCAGACATGGCCCCCCGCAACCGCCACGGGCTCTACGACCCCCAAGACGAGCGCGATGCCTGTGGTTTCGGCATGGTCGCGCAACTCGATGACCAACCTTCGCGGGCCTTGGTGGATACCGCCATTGCCGCGCTGTCGCGGATGACCCACCGTGGCGGCGTCGCCGCCGACGGCCTGACCGGCGACGGCTGCGGCCTGCTGATCCGCAAACCCGATGCGTTCCTGCGCGCGCTGGCGCGCGACGCCGGCATCGCGGTCGGGGCGCGCTTCGCCGCCGGCCAGGTGTTCATGCCGCGCGACGACGTGGACGGCGCCGCGCGTTGCCGCCAGGTGCTGGAAGAGGAACTGCTCCGCGCCGGCGTGCAGCCGCGCGGCTGGCGGGTCACCCCCACCGACGACTCGGTGTGCGGGCAGCTGGCCAAGGACACCTTGCCGCACATCGAGCAGGTGTTCGTCGATGCCGGCGCCGAACACAGCGACGATGGCTTCGCCCTGGCCCTGTTCCTGGCGCGCCGCCGCGCCGAACAGCGCCTGCGCGACGTCGCCGACTTCTACGTCACCACGCTCTCGCCCAACGGCATCAGCTACAAGGGCATGGTGCTGCCGGACAAGCTCAGCACCTTCTACCCGGACCTGCAGCGCAGCGACCTGGCCTCCAGCGCCATCGTCTTCCACCAACGCTTCTCGACCAACACGCTGCCGCGCTGGCCGCTGGCGCATCCGTTCCGGCTGCTCGCGCACAACGGCGAGATCAATACCATTGAGGGCAACCGGCACTGGGCGCAGGCGCGCAGCAAGGTGTGGAAGACGCCGCGCTTCGACATCGCCGAGTTCGACCCGGTGATCTCGATGCACGGCTCCGATTCGCAGAGCCTGGACAACATGCTCGAGCTGCTGGTCGCCGGCGGCATGGACCTGCTGCAGGCGCTGCGCATCCTGGTGCCGCCGGCGACCCAGTCGCTGGAGTTCAAGGACGCCGACCTGGCCGCGTTCTACGAGTTCTACGGGCTCAACACCGAGCCGTGGGACGGCCCGGCCGGCATCGTCGCCTGCGACGGCCGCTATGCGGCGTGCATGCTCGACCGCAACGGCCTGCGCCCGGCGCGCTGGATGCTGACCTCTGACCGCCATTTCCTGGTCGCCTCCGAAGCGGGCGTGTGGGAGCTGCCGGCCGAGCGCGTGACCCGCAAGGGCAAGCTCGGCCCGGGCGAGATGATGGCCATCGACCTCAAGCGCGGCGACCTGCTCGACTCGGACGCGATCGACCGCATCAACCGCGGCCGCGCCCCGTACAAGCAATGGCTGCAGCAAGGCGTGACCTACCTGCAGACCGAGCTGATCGACCCCTCGCTGGTCGAGGAGCCGTTCGACGAGCGCACCCTGCGCAGCTACCACAAGCTGTTCCAGCTCAGCACCGAGGAAGTGGAGCAGGTGCTGCGGCCGCTGGCCGAGACCGAGCAGGAAGCCACCGGCTCGATGGGCGACGACACCCCGATGGCGGTGCTCAGCCGCCACACCCGGCCGCTGTACGACTACTTCCGCCAGGCGTTCGCGCAGGTCACCAACCCGCCGATCGATCCGCTGCGCGAAGACTGCGTGATGTCGCTGACCACCCAGCTCGGCAAGGAGACCAACATCTTCCATGCCGGCCCGGAGACGGTGAACCACGTCATCCTCAATTCGCCGGTGCTCAGCCAGCGCAAGCTGCGCCAGCTGCTGAAGATGGAGCAGTACCAGACCCGCAATGCGCAGATCGACCTGTCCTACAGCGTCGAGGAAGGCCTCAAGGCCGGCCTGGAACGGATCTGCGCCGAGGCCGAGCAGGCGGTGCGCGACGGCAAGGTCATGCTGCTGCTGACCGACCGCTACCCGGTGCCGGAACGGCCGATGGCGCATGCGCTGCTGGCCACCGGCGCGGTGCACCACCATCTGTCGCGTGCCGGCCTGCGCTGCGACGCCAACCTCATCATCGAGACCGGCACCGCGCGCGATCCGCACCACATGGCCTGCCTGCTCGGTTTCGGCGCCACCGCGGTGTATCCGTACCTGGCCTACCAGACCCTGTTCGACCTGGGCCGGCGCGGCATCCTGCTGCTGAAGAAGGGCGGCGAACAGGCGCAGATCGGCCGCAAATACCGCAAGGGCATCTACAAGGGCCTGTCCAAGATCATCTCCAAGATGGGCATCTGCACCATCGCCAGCTACCGCGGCGCGCAGCTGTTCGAGATCGTCGGGCTGGATCCGGACGTGGTCCAGCTGTGCTTCCCGGACACCGCCTCGCGCATCGGCGGGGTGAACCTGGCGCGGCTGGACACCGAGGCGCGGCAGCTGACCGCGCGCGCCTGGAACGACCTGCTCAAGCCGGAAGTGGGCGGACTGCTGAAGTACGTGCACGGCGGCGAGTACCACATGTACAACCCGGACGTGGTCATGACCCTGCAGCGCGCCACGCGCAGCGGCGAGCAGGCCGACTGGGCCGCGTACGCCGAGGCGGTGCACGCGCGTCCGCCGTCGGCGCTGCGCGACCTGCTGCAGCTCAAGCGCGCCGAGGTACCGACCCCGCTCGACCAGGTGGCCCCGGCCTCCGACCTGCTGCGCCGCTTCGACACCGCCGCGATCAGCCTGGGCGCGCTGTCGCCCGAGGCGCACGAGGCGCTGGCGATCGCGATGAACCGCCTCGGCGGGCGCAGCAACTCCGGCGAAGGCGGCGAAGACCCGGCGCGCTACGGCACCGACAAGCGTTCCAAGATCAAGCAGGTGGCCTCCGGCCGCTTCGGCGTCACCCCCGAGTACCTGGTCAATGCCGAAGTGCTGCAGATCAAGGTCGCGCAGGGCGCCAAGCCCGGCGAAGGCGGCCAGCTGCCCGGGCACAAGGTCAACGAGCTGATCGCGCGGCTGCGCTACGCCAAGCCGGGCATCGGCCTGATCTCGCCGCCGCCGCACCACGACATCTATTCGATCGAAGACCTGGCGCAGCTGATCTACGACCTCAAGCAGGTCAATCCGAGCGCCTTGGTGTCGGTGAAGCTGGTCAGCCATGCTGGCGTGGGCACCATCGCCGCCGGCGTGGTCAAGGCCGGCGCCGACCTGATCACCGTGTCCGGCCACGACGGCGGCACCGGCGCCAGCCCGGTCAGCTCGATCCGCTATGCCGGCGTGCCGTGGGAACTGGGCGTGGCCGAGTCGCACCAGGCGCTGGTCGCCAACAACCTGCGCGACCGCACCATCCTGCAGACCGACGGCGGCCTGAAGACCGGCCTGGACGTGGTCAAGGCCGCGATCCTGGGCGCGGACAGCTTCGGCTTCGGCACCGGCCCGATGATCGTGCTCGGCTGCAAGTACCTGCGCATCTGCCACCTCAACAACTGCGCCACCGGCGTGGCCACCCAGGACGAGCGCCTGCGCGCCAACCACTTCGTCGGCCTGCCCGAGCGCGTGGAGAACTTCTTCAAGCTGCTGTCCGAAGAAGTGCGGCAATGGCTGTCGTACCTGGGCGCGCGCTCGCTGGACGAGATCGTCGGCCGCACCGAATTGCTCCAACAGCTTGACGTGTCGCCGCGCGAAGGCGTGCGCGTGGACCTGTCGCGGCTGCTCAAGGACGTGCGCTACGACAGCGGCCACTGCGCCGCGCAGCGTCTGTACGAATCGCCGGACAGCCTGGCCACGCAGATGGACGGCCTGCTCGCCGACGCGATCGCCAACAAGACCGGCGGCGACCATCGCTTCCTGATCCACAACACCGACCGCTCGATCGGCGCGCGCCTGTCCGGCGCCATCGCCCGGGTGCATGGCAACCACGGCATGGACGATGCGCCGCTGACCCTGCGCTTCCGCGGCTCGGCCGGGCAGAGCTTCGGCGCGTTCAACGCCGGCGGCCTGCAGCTGGAGCTGGAAGGCGAGGCCAACGACTACGTCGGCAAGGGCATGGCCGGCGGCCGCCTGGTGGTGCGTCCGCCGCGCGGCGCGCGCTTCGAGGCGCGCAGCACCGCGATCATCGGCAACACCTGCCTGTACGGCGCCACCGGCGGCGAGCTGTACGCCGCCGGCCGCGCCGGCGAGCGCTTCGGCGTGCGCAACTCCGGCGCGCTGGCGGTGATCGAAGGCGCCGGCGACCACTGCTGCGAGTACATGACCGACGGCATCGTGCTGGTGCTGGGCAAGGTCGGGCTGAACTTCGGCGCCGGCTTCACCGGCGGCCTGGCCTACGTGCTCGACGTGGACCGTGATTTCGTCGACCGCTACAACCATGAGCTGATCGACATCCATCGCATCTCCGCCGAAGGCTTCGAGAGCCACCGCCAGCACCTGCACAAGCTGATCAGCCGCCACCGCGAACTGACCGGCAGCATCTGGGCGCAGCAGATCCTCGACGAATTCCGCGACTACGTCGGCAAGTTCTGGCTGGTCAAGCCGAAGGCGGCGAGCATCGAGTCGTTGACCGAATCGCTGCGGCGCGCCGCCTGATGGCGGCCCGTCGCAGCGAAGGGATTGGGGATTCGAGATTCGGGATTGGGAACAGCAAGCCCGCATCGGATCCGACGCCAGTCCCTCGCTTTCTCGAATCCCAAATCCCCAATCCCGAATCCCTGCCCCTATGAGCCGCAAGCAAGCCTTCCAGTTCCTCGACCTGCCCCGGCAGATGCCGCAGCGCATTCCGGTGGAGTTGCGTACGTCCGGCGACTGGAACGAGCTGTACGGCAAATTCGACAAGGCCGACGCGCAGTACCAGGCCGGGCGCTGCCTGGATTGCGGCAATCCGTACTGCAGCTGGAAGTGCCCGGTGCACAACGCGATCCCGCAGTGGCTGCAGCTGGTGCAGGAGAACCGCATCGAGGAAGCCGCGGCGCTGTGCCACAGCACCAATCCGCTGCCGGAAGTGTGCGGCCGGGTGTGCCCGCAGGACCGCCTGTGCGAAGGCAGCTGCACGCTGGAGGAGTTCGGCGCGGTCACCATCGGCGCGGTGGAGAAGTACATCGTCGATACCGCGCTCAACAACGGCTGGCGCCCGGACCTGAGCCAGGTCCAGGCCACCGGCAAGCGCGTGGCGGTGATCGGCGCCGGCCCGGCCGGGCTCAGCTGCGCCGACCGCCTGGCCCGCGCCGGCATCCATGCGGTGGTCTACGACCGCTACGAACAGATCGGCGGCCTGCTGCAGTTCGGCATCCCCAGCTTCAAGCTCGACAAGAGCGTGATCGGCAAGCGCCGCGAGGTGCTGGAAGGCATGGGCGTGGAGTTCCGCCTGGGCGTGGAGATCGGCCGCGACATCAGCCTGGAGCAGTTGCTTGGCGAGTACGATGCGGTATTCCTGGGCACCGGCGCCTACCGCTACACCGACGGCGGCCTGACCGGCCAGGACCTGCCCGGCGTGCTGCCGGCGCTGCCGTTCCTGGTGCAGAACAGCCGCATCGTCAGCGGCGACGATCCCTGGGGCCGGCCGATCGCCGGCTGGGAAGACAAGATCGCCCTGCCGGACCTGAGCGGCAAGCGCGTGGTAGTGCTTGGCGGCGGCGACACCGGCATGGACTGCGTGCGCAGCGCGATCCGCCTGGGCGCGGCCAAGGTCACCTGCGCCTATCGCCGCGACGAAGCCAACATGCCCGGCTCGGCGCGCGAAGTGGCCAACGCGCGCGAGGAAGGCGTGCGCTTCCTGTTCAACCGTCAACCGCTGGCGGTGGAAGCCGATGCCGCCGGCAACCTGGTCGGCGTGCGCGTGGTGCAGACCCGTCTCGGCGAGCCGGATGCGCGCGGGCGCCAGGCGGCGGTGCCGGTCGAAGGCAGCGAATCGCTGCTGGATGCGGACGTGGTGATCATCGCCTTCGGCTTCTCGCCGAGCGTGCCCGAATGGCTGGCCGCGCAGGGCGTGGAAGGCACTGTCAACGGCCGCATCCTGGCTGGCGGCAGCGACCCCGATGGCAGCGGCCGCCTGCCGTACCAGACCACCAATCCGAAGCTGTTCGCCGGCGGCGACGCGGTGCGCGGCGCGGATCTGGTGGTGACCGCGGTCGCCGAAGGGCGCGACGCGGCCGCCAGCATCGCCGAATGGATCGGCAACCGCCTGCCGGTCACCACCCAGGCCGCGGCGTGAGCCAGATCGAGCGCATCCAAGCGACGTCGTTGCATGCCCGGCTGCGCGCGGCCGGGCAGAAGGTTTGCGCGGATTGACGGCGATGCAGCGGCACTCGTCCTGGGCCCGGCATCCGCTGCCCCTCCACGACGTCGGCATGGTCGCGTCGGGACTGAAGTCCCTCCCACAAGTGCACGCATCAAGCACCGCGGTCCCCTGTAGGAGCGGCTTCAGCCGCGACGAGCGAAGCCGGAAACCATGCGGCTCGACGATCCGTCAAAGCTGAGCCCCCATCCCACAAGTGCACTCGCCGGGCATAGAACCCCCTGTGGGAGCGACTTCAGTCGCGACGAGCGGAGTCGCAGTCCGCCTGGTTCGCTCTCTGTCGGGGCTGAAGCCCTTCCTACAAAAACGCCCGGTGGATGCGCCCACGCAGGCCATTTAAACCACGCCTACCATCCATGCGCCACGGAGCGGGGATTGCACCTGAATCGCCACGCGCCCAACGCCGTTTTTCGCCCGAGTGAATGACGCGCTAACGCACGAGCGCCTAGGCTGGCCGCGCGGCTGCGATCCGCGCACCCTTGCACCGCCGGCTGCTTCCCCCAATGGCAAAAAACGGCATCCTCCCTCCCCCAAGGACGCTCCCCATGTCGCTTTCCTCTCTCTGGTCGTCGCGTTTACGCCCCGCCGCCTCCACCGTCCTCCTGCTCGCCGCCGCCTTCAGCGCATCCGCCCAGAACGGCAAGAGCGTGCTCAAGTACGCCGGCGTCAACCTGTCCGGCGCCGAATTCAATTCCGGCAAGAAGCCGGGCACGCTCTACAAGGATTACACCTATCCGGGTCCGGCGGACTACAGCTACTTTGCCGGCAAGGGCATGAACATCGTGCGCCTGCCGTTCCTGTGGGAACGCCTGCAACCCACCGCCAAGGGCGAGTTCGATCCCGCACAGCTGGCGCAGATCAAGAAGGCGGTGGCGCAGGCCAAGGCCAACCACATGCACCTGATCCTGGACCCGCACAACTACGCCAAGTACAACGGCGCGCTGATCGGCAGCGACGGCGCGCCGGCCGCGGTGTTCGCCGACCTGTGGCGGCGCCTGGCGACCGAATTCAAGGACGACGACACGGTGATCTTCGGCCTGATGAACGAGCCCAACGCGGTGTCCTCCACCGATTGGGCCACGGCCGCGCAAGCGGCGATCGACGCGATCCGCAAGGCCGGCGCCAAGAACCTGGTGCTGGTCCCGGGTACCGCCTACACCGGCGCGCACAGCTGGCGCAGCACCTACTACGGCACCTCCAACGCGGTGGCGCTGCAGCCGCTGAAGGATCCGGGCAACCGCATGGCCTTCGAAGCGCACCAGTACTTCGACAAGGACAACAGCGGCACCAAGGGCGAATGCGTCAGCGCCACCGCCGGCGCCGAGAAACTGGCCGGCTTCGTCAGCTGGCTGCGCGAAAACAAGAAGGTCGGCTTCATCGGCGAGTTCGCCACTGCCGACACCCCCGTCTGCAACCAGGCACTGGAAGGCCTGCTCAGCTACATCGAGCAGAACAACGACGTGATCGTCGGCTGGACCTGGTGGGCGGCCGGCGCGTGGTGGAAGAACGACTACCCGTTCAACGTGCAACCGAACAAGGACGGCAGCGACAAGCCGCAGATGTCGATCCTGTCCAAGCACGCGCGCAAGGTGACCGGGAAGTAGCGCACGCAGGCGCTGCCGGACACTCGTCCGGCGCGCCGTTGCGAATCACCCGCAGAAGCGGGCAGACAACACCGCGTACGCCGCCGCATGCGGCGCGGCGGCGATGACCGACAGAGAACCAGTGCGCGTTGGCCATGCCAAGCCCTGCACAGATCCGCGCATGCACGCATGCCGGTCGTAGTGGCGGAACCGGGAATGCACTACGGTGCGAACAAGCACACCGTTTGCCATCAGCTCGGCCAGCCCGCGATCCGCCTGGCCGAGTCTCCCCCCCCGCTGATGCAGAAGGAGGCTCCCCATGGCCCATCCACCGCCATGCCTGCGCGCACTGCGCCGGGCGCTGTTGTTCTCGCTGCTCGCCGTGCCGCCGCAACTGCACGCGCAGGGCGTGCTGAAATTCGCCGGCGTCAATCTGTCCGGCGCGGAGATCAGCTCCAGCAAGAAGCCCGGCGTGGTCAACGTCGACTACTTCTATCCGCGCGAGGCCGACTACGCCTATTTCGCCGGCAAGGGCATGAACATCGTGCGCCTGCCGGTGTTGTGGGAACGCCTGCAGCCCAGTCCGCAAGGACGGCTGGACGCGGCGCAACTGGCCTTGATCAAGGCGGCGGTGAAGCAGGCCAAGGCGCAGCGCATGCACCTGATCGTGGACATCCACAACTACGCCAGCTACTACGGCCACAAGATCGGCGGCACAGACGTGCCGATCAAGACCTTCAGCGATCTGTGGCAGCGCTTGGCGCTGGAGTTCAAAGACGACAACACGGTGATCTTCGGCCTGATGAACGAGCCGAACAACATCGCGCCTGGGTTGTGGGCGTCCGCCGCGCAGGCGGCGGTCGATGCGATCCGCGTCACCGGCGCGCGCAATCTGATCCTGGTGCCGGGTGCGCTGTGGAGCGGCGCGCACAGCTGGTATTCGACCGTCGGCGGCGTCTCCAACGCCAGCGCGCTCGCCTCGCTGTACGACCCGCTGCGACGCACCGCCATCGAAGTGCACCAGTATCTGGACATCGATTCCAGCGGCACCAGCGCCACCTGCGTCAGCGGCAGCATCGGTGCCGAACGCCTGGTGCGCTTCACCGACTGGCTGCGCGAGACCGGACACATCGGCTTCCTGGGCGAGTTCGGCGCGGCCGACAATGCCGCTTGCCGGCAGGCGCTGGACGGCATGCTCGGCTACATCGAGCAGCACCGCGCCGTGTGGTTGGGCTGGAGCTATTGGGCCGGGGGCGCCTGGTGGAACGCCGACTATCCCTTCAACGTGCAACCCGACGCGGACGGTCGCGACAGACCGCAGATGTCGATCCTGTCGTCCAGGGCCAAGCGCGTGGCGCGCTGACACCGGCATCGCCGCGCCCAGCGCGGCAGCGCATTCGATAGCGACGCACGATGGCATGCCATCGCGTCTGCCGACACACCTGCGCCACACGCACACCACATCGTGGAGAGACGCGGCATGCGTTCTGGCATGCCGGTTGCAACCGATCAGGGCGAGCGTCGCCCCATCGCGGCGGCGACGTCCGTTCGCCCTTCCCCCACGAGGCAATTCCATGCGACACACTTGCTCTTCCATTGCGCCTTCGCGCTGGCTGCTGCGCGGATCGCTGTGCCTGGCGCTGACCGCCTGCACCGCCGCCGCCATCGCGCAGGAACCGTTGCACTACGCCGGCGTCAACCTGGCCGGCGCGGAATTCAACTCCGCCAAGAAGCCGGGCGTGGTCTACAAGGACTACATGTATGCGGCCGACAGCGACTATGCCTACGTTGCCGCGCAAGGCATGAACATCGTGCGCCTGCCGTTCCTGTGGGAGCGCCTGCAGCCCGGCGCCAACGGCGAACTCGATGCCGCGCAACTCGGCTATCTGCGCACCGCCGTGAGTCGCGCCAAGAGTCACGGTCTGCATGTGATCCTGGACGTGCACAACTACGCCAAGTACAACGGCGTGCGCCTCGGCAGCGATGGCACGCCGGCCAGCCTGTTGGCCGACCTGTGGCGGCGCCTGGCCATCGTCTTCGGCAACGACGACACGGTGATCTTCGGGCTGATGAACGAGCCCAACGGCATGTCCTCCGGCGACTGGGCCACGACCGCGCAGCTGGCGATCGACGCCATCCGCGAGACAGGCGCCTACAACGTGATCCTGGTGCCAGGCACCGCGTTCACCGGCGCGCACAGCTGGAACAGCACCTGGTACGGCATCTCCAACGCGCAATCGCTGGTGGCGATCGAGGACCCGGTCGAAAACCTGATGTTCGAAGTCCATCAGTACCTGGACCAGGACTACAGCGGCACCAGCGCCGACTGCGTCAGCGCCACCATCGGCTCGGAGAAACTGCAGGGCTTCACCGCCTGGCTGCGGGCCAACGGCTACAAGGGCTTCCTCGGCGAATTCGGCGCCAGCAGCAACGCCACCTGCATGGCGGCGCTGGACGACATGCTCGGCTACGTGCACGACAACGCCGACGTGTGGCTGGGCTGGACCGCGTGGGCCGCCGGCGCCTGGTGGAAGACCGATTACGCGTTCAATCTGCAACAGAACAAGGACGGCACCGACAAGCCGCAGATGAGCGTGCTGGCAGCGCGGGCGAAGCAGATGCTCGAGTAGTCGGGGTTGGCGATTGCAGGCGTGCGGTTGGTCGACGCGGGCCTGGCGCAGGGCGATAAACCGACGATTGAGTCCATACCGCGATCCGGCGCAGACTGTGATCCCTTCTTCGCACGGATCGACGTATGCGCCTGGGCCTGGCCGCCAACCGACTGCACCACCAGGGCAAGGATGCCGCCCTGTTCCGCTGGCTGCGCGCCTGCGAGGCCGGCATCCGCGACCTGCAGCTCGGCCTGCACGCGGTCGGCCGTACCCACGAGGCAATCGCGCGCGCCGGCTGGCTGTCCGGCTACGCGGACCTCAAGCGCTATCCGTTCGGCCGCGAAGGCGGGCTGATGAAACTGGTCGCCGAAGTGGTGGGCCTGGAGGGCGCCGAACGCACCCTCGACGGCGCGATCTACTTCATCGATCCGGTCGATCCCTCGTCGATCTTTCCCGAAGCCATCGCGCTCAAGCGGCAATGCGTGATCCACGGCAAGCCCTTCATCTCCACCGTGGCCAGCGCCCGCGACTGGATCGAGATGGAGCGCGTGCACGCCGGGCTGGCGGCCGACGCCGGCGCCGACGACCTGCACGCCCTGGAACGGCACACCCTGGCGCTGATCGCGCACGATGCGATGAAGCCGCAGATGCTGGCCTTCGCCAGCGAACATTTCGACCTGCTGTCGCGCTTCGCCGAGCGCGTGGCCACCGGCACCACCGGCCAGCGCCTCAACGAACTGGCCTGGAGCCGCGGCTGGCCGCAGGGCCAGGACTGGGTGCACCGCTACCAGAGCGGACCGATGGGCGGCGATGCGCAAATCGCCGACCGCGTGCTGGAGCGGCGCTGCCAACGCGCGATCTTCTTCGAGGACCCGCACGTGGCGCGCCAGCACGAGGCCGACATCCAGCTGCTGGAGCGCGCGGTGACCACCGTCACCGACAGCGCGGTGTGCATCACCTCGCCGCTGGTCGCCGCACGCTGGGCGCAGGCGGCGGCGAAGCGCGCGCAGCTGTCGGCCTGAGCGATACCGCGAGCGGTTCTTCTGCACCGTTCGCCGTTTGTGGGAGTGAGGGCAGAGCACCTCTAATAGCTCAAAAGCATGTCGATACATTGCGAGCCGCCAAAGCGCGCAGGCGGCGGGCGCGACATTGAGGCGTTCGATGCCGTGAAGTGGCAAGACGCGTTGGCGACGGATCGGTAGCGTTGCGTGCGGGTTTGCCGTGGCTGCCTTGGCTGGCATCACTGCCGCTTCGTTTTCCTGTCGCGGCTGAAGCCGCTCCTACAACATGCACCATGCTCTTGTAGGAGCGGCTTCAGCCGCGACAGGAAAACGACATGCCTAACTTGCAGCTTCACGAGAACGCCCGTCGCGACATCGGCTAAAGGCCATCCGGATTCGCTCCCATCTAGTGTTGTCTCCGAGTCGAAATGCCCGGTATCCGCACCCGCCAGGTCCGGGCTGGATAACGTCTCCATAGCAGCCAGCCCGCGCAGGCTGGATGACACCTCTGCATGCTCCGTTCCGCGACCCGCAAGCCATCGCGGCCAATAACACCGTCCCTGGCCGCGAGATGCGCACGCGCAATCGCCGCGCTGCTGTGCCCACAGATATCGCGTGACCGCGCTCACAGTCACTGCCATGTCACGCCTGTCGCCAACACTGCCGCCTGGCCAGATCCTGGGGGGATCCGATGTCGCGGTTCGTTTTGCACCTGCTGTTGCTGGGTGCCGCAGTGCTGTGTTCCATCCCGTCCGCCGCCGCGCAGCAAGCAGAGCGCCTGCGCGTACATGGCTCCAACAGTATCGGCGCGCAGCTGATGCCGGCCCTGGTCGAATCCTGGTTGCAGAGCATCGGCTATCGGCAGATCCAGCGCCGCCGCGTCGATGCGGCGACGCTGGAAATCTCCGCACTGCGCGACGACGCACCGCTGGTGGTGGAGATCGGCGGCGCAGGCTCGGCCGCCGGTTTCGCCGATCTGATCCGTGGCGACGCCGAACTGGCGATGCTGGCGCGCGCGCCGGATGCGCGCGAACGCGATGCCGCCTGGCAGCTTGGCGATCTGTCCTCGCCCGACCAGAACTTCGTCCTCGCCCTCGACGGCGTGCGCGTGCTGGTCGCCGCCGACAATCCGCTGGCCTCGCTCAGCGTGGCGCAATTGCGCGACATCCTCAGCGGGCGGCTGACGCGCTGGTCGCAACTCGGTGGAGCCGATCTGCCTATCGACGTGCAGCGCAACGCGGAACGCAGCGGAGTGGGCGATTTCCTGCGCGAACGCCTGTCGCTGCCGGCGACGGCACGGGCCGCTTCGCAACACATCCATTCCAGCTTGGCCGACACGGCGCAGGCCGTGACCGGACACCCGTCGGCGCTGGCGATCGTCGCGCTGACCACGCCATTACCGGCCGGCACCCGTGCACTCGCCATCGCCGACGGCGGCATCGCGGTGCTGCCCACGCCGGCCAACATCCGTGGCGAAGACTATCCGCTGGTGCAGCGCTACAGCCTGTACGGCGGGCAGATGATGTCGGCGCTCGGCCGCAGCCTGGCGCTGTATTCGGTCGGCGCGCAGGCGCAGCAGGTCGTACGCCGGATCGGGCCGATCCCGATGAGCATCGCGCCCGATCCAAGCCAAACGGCAAGCCCGGGCACGCGCCAGACCGATGCCTACCTGCAGGCCGGCGCCGGTGGGCAGCGCCTGACCACCACCCTGCGTTTCAGCCTGCAGTCGTTGAACTCGATGTTCGAGGCGCGCAGCGCGCAGGACCTGGACCGCGTGATCGCCTATATGCAGCAGCCGGCCATGCGCGGCCGCGCCCTGGGCGTCATCGGCTTCGCCACGCCGGACACGGCCAACCGCCTGTATCCGACCATCGCCAGCAACGACCGCGCCGACGTGGTCGCCGCCTATCTGTCCCAGCGCGGCATCGTGGTCAAACGCGCGCGTGGACTGGGCGCCACCCGCCCGCTGGTCGGCGGCGAGGATGCGGCAGCCAAGGCGCGCAACGAACGGGTCGAGATCTGGCTGCTGGATGCCGGGCGCTGAGTTCGACGGCGCAAGCTGAACGTAGCGCGCGCATATTCACTTGCTGCAGAACCCGCGGTTGGGAGCATGACGGCTCTGGTCAAAACGGAGAACGTCATGAACCACACCAACAAGATCCTGTCGCGCCCCCTGCTGGCGGTGTCGCTTTCGTTCGCGCTGGCCGTCGGCAGCGCCCATGCGCAAGCGCCAGCGCAAGGCGGCGCGGTGCTCACCCAGGCGCAGGTAAAGGCCCTGCTGGGCGAACAGGGTTACACCAAGCTGGACAAGCTGAAATTCGAAGACGGTCTCTGGAAGACCGAAGCCACCAGCGGCGACGGCAAGCGCGGCGATGTGCGGGTCGGTGCACACGGCGGTCGCATTTACGCGGAAGGCGCGCCGTCGAAACTGAGCGAAGCCGAGGTGCGCGCGGCGCTGACATCCGCAGGGTATTCGCAGTTGCACGACCTCGAGTACGACGACGGCTTGTGGAAAGCGAAGGGAGACAACGCGACGGGCCAGCGGATGGAAATCTATGCAGACCCCACCGACGGTAGTGTAGTGAGCGCGGAGCGCGACTAGTGCCAAAGCGGAGCCGGCCATCAGGCGTCGCAAAAGCGTCAGATCGTTGGGCGGTCATGGCTCTTCCCGACGGCGGCCCACCCAACGGGCGGGTCGGGATGGAGCTCCACGTTGATTTGTAGCTTTTCTCACGCGCAATAAAAAATCCCCGTCCTTGGGGGACGGGGATTCGGGGTAAAGCCCCTGGCGATGACCTACTCTCGCATGGCTTGAGCCACACTACCATCGGCGCAGCTGCGTTTCACTTCCGAGTTCGGGATGGGATCGGGTGGTTCCACAGCGCTAATTTCACCAGGGAGACGGTTGGAGTGTCGCCACGTGCGGTATTCGGTTGTTGGACCGAAGACGGCATGGGCGCCAGCCTCTCATAGGGTGTGACGTAGCGAGCGTTTGGATAGCTATCGACGTGTGTCGTGCTAAGGGTTGCTTCTTGAGGAAGCAACTTGAGGTTATATGGTCAAGCCGCACGGATCATTAGTATCAGTTAGCTCAATGCATTGCTGCACTTACACACCTGACCTATCAACCACGTAGTCTACATGGTTCCTTTAGGGGACTTGTGTCCCGGGAGATCTCATCTTGAGGCGCGCTTCCCGCTTAGATGCTTTCAGCGGTTATCGCTTCCGAACATAGCTACCCGGCAATGCCACTGGCGTGACAACCGGAACACCAGAGGTTCGTCCACTCCGGTCCTCTCGTACTAGGAGCAGCCCCTCTCAAATCTCCAACGCCCATGGCAGATAGGGACCGAACTGTCTCACGACGTTCTGAACCCAGCTCGCGTACCACTTTAAATGGCGAACAGCCATACCCTTGGGACCGACTACAGCCCCAGGATGTGATGAGCCGACATCGAGGTGCCAAACACCGCCGTCGATATGAACTCTTGGGCGGTATCAGCCTGTTATCCCCGGAGTACCTTTTATCCGTTGAGCGATGGCCCTTCCATACAGAACCACCGGATCACTAAGACCTACTTTCGTACCTGCTTGATCCGTCGATCTTGCAGTCAAGCACGCTTATGCCTTTGCACACAGTGCGCGATGTCCGACCGCGCTGAGCGTACCTTCGTGCTCCTCCGTTACTCTTTAGGAGGAGACCGCCCCAGTCAAACTACCCACCATACACGGTCCCCGATCCGGATTACGGACCTAGGTTAGAACGTCAAGCACGACAGGGTGGTATTTCAAGGATGGCTCCACTGCAGCTAGCGCCACAGTTTCATAGCCTCCCACCTATCCTACACAGACGAACTCAACGTTCAGTGTAAAGCTATAGTAAAGGTTCACGGGGTCTTTCCGTCTTGCCACGGGAACGCTGCATCTTCACAGCGATTTCAATTTCACTGAGTCTCGGGTGGAGACAGCGCCGCTGTCGTTACGCCATTCGTGCAGGTCGGAACTTACCCGACAAGGAATTTCGCTACCTTAGGACCGTTATAGTTACGGCCGCCGTTTACTGGGGCTTCGATCAAGAGCTTCGCCTTGCGGCTGACCCCATCAATTAACCTTCCAGCACCGGGCAGGCGTCACACCCTATACGTCCACTTTCGTGTTTGCAGAGTGCTGTGTTTTTGATAAACAGTCGCAGCGGCCTGGTTTCTGCGACCCTCTTCAGCTATAGCTCGCACGAGCCACCAAAAAGGGTGCACCTTCTCCCGAAGTTACGGTGCCATGTTGCCTAGTTCCTTCACCCGAGTTCTCTCAAGCG